>DASVMX010000517.1:0-6417 GCA_036384215.1 Ktedonobacteraceae bacterium
GCTCGCTTTGCTAAAAAAGAGCATCTTAACTATTTTGCTGGTTGAAACGAGAAGAGATGAAAACCTCGCCCGCTTTGAGTGAACTTTAGCGCGTGATTATGCTACTCATTACAGAGAAGAAGGAAACAAGAGCAGTATGCTTTGGATAAAGAGAGAGAGATCACGTGGAATCACTGGCGCTACAAGAGGTCAGTTGGATGGCCGCTAAACCGCTCGTAGACGACGCTCAGTTGATCAAGCAGATTGGGCGCGGAGATCGGCAGGCGCTATCTGAGCTCTACGCGCGCTATCAGCGTGTGCTTTTTTCGTATCTGCTCCAGTTGACGCCTGACTATGGTCTGGCGGAGGAACTGCTACAGGATACGCTGGTGGCGGTCTGGAAGAGCGCGCAGGGCTTTGAAGGTCGCTCCAGCGTGCTAACCTGGCTGATAGGGGTAGCGCGCCGCCAGGCGCACAATACATTACGCCAGAGGCGGATTCCGCTGGCTAATCTTTCCGAGGTGGAGACTATGCCGGCGAGCGATCTGGAGCCGGAAGAGGCTGCCCTGGCCGGTGTGGCGCGGGCAGAATTAACGGAGGCTTTCCACCGGCTGGCTCCGGTCCATCGCGAGGTGCTGGTGCTCACGTTTGTTCAGGAATTGTCGTATCAGGAGACGGCGACCATTCTCGATGTGCCGCTTGGCACGGTCAAGAGCCGTCTCAGCAATGCCCGGCGCGCGCTGCGTGCCATCCTTGACGCGAAAGAGGAAACACAAAGATGACTGCACAGATTCCGCGGGACCGCGAACATTGCGCGGATCTCTTGCCTGCTTATGTGAATGGGCAACTGGACGCCAGCAGCGCCAGGCTAGTGCGCGAGCATCTGCTCTCCTGCGTGTCCTGCCAGCGGGAACTGGCGAGCTGGGAAGCGCTCAAGGATACTGCCGTGCAAGTCTATGCTTCAACGCCTCTGCCTTCGCCTCTCCTGATGGATCAGGTATGGACAAAGATTGCTGTAGGGGAGACGCGGACCGCGCAGAGCTGGGAGCTGGCGCGCCTGCTGCGCCGGGGTTGGCTGGTCTTTCGCGCGCAGTTCTCCCTGATCCATAAAAGCCTCTGGGTCGCTTCGGCCCTGGTTTGCCTCTTTGGTCTGGTGCTGACCCTGGTGATGGCTCATAGCTCAATCGCGCAGCGGAACTGGGCAGGCAATCTCCTGGTGCTCTTTATTGTTGTGGTCGGCGCCTCTGGCAGCGCGTTTATCTATGGCTCGACTGTCGATCCTGGTTTTGAGCTCTCCATTGCCACGCCAACCTCTGTGCGCTTTGTGATGTTGTGCCGTATGGTGATTGTGCTGGGCTATAACATGCTGCTGGCTACTCTGGCCAGCGCGGTTTTCGCGACGGTCTATGGTGGCGGTCTCTGGGGTATGGTCCAACTCTGGCTGGGGCCGATGTTGTTTCTCTCGTCGCTGTGCCTGGCTATCTCGCTCTTTGTCAGTTCGGCCTTTGCTCTGATCTGTACCGTAGTTATCGAGGCGCTCCAGCGTTTTCCTTCTACTCTGCTGTCCCACCTGGGCCTGGCGTTGCCGCCGCTTGATCTGGAGCCTACCAGCCCGGTTCTCTTGCTTGGCGCGCTGCTCTTGCTCGCCTGCGCGGTCATCTTTATTCCAAAACAGCCCAGGCTGACTCTTTAAATGTCTTTGGGTACACTGTAAAAGCCTTTCACATCTTTAATTCAACTATATATGGAGGTCATATGTCTTTTGATCGTTTGCGCTATGAATTACGCTTGCTGGGTAAGTCGGTCTGGCTGACCCCCTTGCTGGTGGTCGCTGGCCTGGCTCTGTTGCTGGCCATTGCCAATCGCGGTGTCACGGCGACTACTATGGCGCGTTCTATGGGAGCCAGCCTGGAGATGTTGTTGCCGATGGCTGCCGGAATTGTTGTGGCCACAATTGCTACGCATGACAGGGCCATTGAATTGCAATTGACCATGCCGCGCAGATACCACCGCACCGCGAACGCGCGCCTTCTGTTTATTGTCCTCTGGAGCGCTGCCGTTGCGCTATTAACCAGCATTCTGCTGCTGGCTTTCGGTCACTGGCGCTTGCCCATGCAGATCGCCAGTTGGAGCCAGCCGTGGCAATTTCTCACCTGGCAACTGACCTGGCTTTCCTCAACGCTCTGGCTGGTCGCCTTTGGCCTGGTGCTCTCGCTGCTGGTGCGTAGTCGTTCGGCCAGCGGCGCGCTGATAGGCGTCTTCTCGTTCTTCCAGATCGTGTTTCACGGTACGTTTGATACAATTGCCTTGCTTCATCCAGTTTATCTCTTTCCGCTGACATTCGCGCCCGGAGTTGATTACTGGCTGGCGAACCGCTTTGAACTGCTTGGCACAGCTATAGCCCTGCTCGTGCTGGCATGGTTTTTGCTGCGCAGGCCCGAATTGCTGCTCTCACAAGCTGCTGGCGAAGAGTAAGTGGCGCGTATAAAAGAGATGAAAGGAAGGGTAGAGACTATGAATATATGGAAAATTCTCTGGGGAGTCTTGCGTTACGAGTTTCTGATGCAGATTCGCCGTCCCGCGCTCTGGCTGGCTTTCTTGATTTTCGCGCTTCTGGACTCCAGGGGGTTGATAGGTCAGATTGATTTTTACAAGTCAGTTTCTTCTATACACTTTTCCACTTTGCAATGGGCGGCTTTTCTGGCGGTTATGGCCAACTGGCTGGTTCCGCTGGGAGTGGGTATCTTGATAGCTGACCGCCTGCCGCGCGACCGGCGCACCAGAGTAGAAGAGGTTTTGAATTCGCTGCCAGGAGCGCTGAAAACGCGCGTGCTGGGCAAATACCTGGGCACGCTACTGGCTTCGCTGGTACCATCTTTTTCGCTCTACATGGTAAATATTGTCATAGCGACCTGGCAACTCAACGATCCGGGCATTATTCCCGCGGCACTGCTCTGTTATGTGCTGATAATACTACCAGGCATGTGCTTTATCGCGGCCTTCTCACTGGCTCTACCAGTGGTTATGTGGGTGCCGCTGTACCAGTTTCTTTTCTTTGGCTACTGGTTCTGGGGCAATATACTCGCGCCTGGCTACGGGTTGCCCACGCTCAGTGGAACCATTTTAACTCCTATTGGAAGTGCGATTGCAGCCGGTCTTTTTGGGATACCCACCTATGGGGGACAGGGACCATCTTCAGTTATGTATGGCACGAGCAGCCTGGTAGCCTTGTTAGGAATCGCGGCCCTGGTGCTGGTCGCGCTCTATCAGTTTCTCAAATTTGAGCAGGCGCGCCAGTAGAGGGCGACCTTTGTGAAAGGAAGATATTATGCAGATTGATCTTGAACATGTGAATAAAATCTATCGTGGCGGCGTACATGCTGTTACCGATCTGAACCTGGTTATTCCCAACGGGATGTTTGGCCTGCTTGGCCCCAACGGCGCGGGCAAGACCACCCTCATGCGTATCCTGGCCGGAATCTTGCGCCCCACCAGTGGGACCATTCAGGTTGGCGAGTACGATGGCACTACCGAGCGCGGACGTACGGCTATTAAACGCGTGCTGGGCTATCTGCCACAAGATCTGGGTGTCTATCCCGACCTCAGCGCGCGCGAATTTCTGGATTATGTCGGCATCTTGAAAGGGATGGATGACCGTAAATCTCGCCTGAGACGGGTTGAAGAACTGCTGGAACTGGTTTCGCTCTCTGACGTTGCTACCCGCAAGCTCAAAACCTTCTCCGGCGGTATGAAACGCCGCGTTGGCATTGCCCAGGCGCTGCTCAATGATCCACAATTGTTGATCGTCGACGAACCGACTGCTGGTCTCGATCCCGAGGAGCGTATTCGTTTTCGCAATCTGCTCTCGGACCTTGGTGGTGATCGCATTGTCCTGCTTTCCACGCACATCGTTGAAGATATTGCCCAGACCTGCCGCCGCCTGGCCATTATGAACAAAGGGCGTATCCTCTTCCAGGGGAGCATAGAGGAATTGATTAAAGAGGCGCGCGGCAAAGTCTGGATGGTCACCACCAGTGGCCCCAAGCCAGAAGGCGATCTCACCGTAGTCTCCACCATGAATATGGGCGCGACTGTACAGTATCGTGTGGTTGGTGAACTGAACAACACCAGCGGCGCGCAGCCGACAGAGCCAGGCCTGGAGGATAGCTACGTCTGGTTGATGCGCGAAAAGCGCGCGCCCATGGCCAGTATTGCGCTCTAACCGCTGATAATTGTTCTGGACGCGGTATCGAGAGGAGCGCGGACCATGCACGGTGCATCTGCTGGTAGCGCTCCTCGCCTGGCTCGTTACTGTGATGGTAGAGAAAAGATGTGGTAAAGTATGCAGGTAGATTGTTTTGCCAAAGTGCTTTGTTTGAAGGAGCTAATGCAATGGAAAGACATAATATTTCTTCTGCTTCGCCTTATGAGGGCATGGTAGGGTATTCGCGGGCTGTGCGGATTGGCAATCTGGTCTTTGTGGCCGGGACGACTGCTACCGGACCAAACGGGCAGGTGCTCTATCCAGGTGACGCGTATCAGCAGACGAGGGTTGTACTGGATCGGATTGGTGCCGCGCTTCATGAAGTGGGTGCCTCGTTCAATGATGTTGTGCAGACGCGCATGTACGTGCGCGATATCAGGCGCTGGGAAGAGATCGGCAGAGCGCACGGAGAGGTGTTCCGCGAGATCCGGCCCGTAGCCACGATGGTAGAAGTAAGTCGTCTGATCGATACCGAGATGCTGGTGGAGATTGAAGTACAGGCTGTTCTTGTTGAATAAAGCGTAGTGCCATGCCCGTTTATCTACGAATACGCACAATTTTGCCCTGGTTGGCGCGGAGCAGCTCTTCAGTGCGAATCTTGACCAGCGAGGTTTCACTACCGCCTCCGGTAAAGACCACTTCTCGTTCCATCACCCGTTGATCAACCAGGAACAAGGCCTGATAGCCGAACGAAGGGGTCCCTCCGCAGGGATAGCCTGTCTTTGCCAGGATCTCTTCTGGAGTCGCCAGGCGCACGCCATCTCTCTCCAGAGCTTTTGCCACACGTGACGTGCTTACCCTGTCCTCCCCTTTTACAATAGCCACGACTAGCTGATCCTCGCCATCCAGCAAACAAATATTTTTTACGAGATCCTCGGGAGTTGCGTTCACAGCCAGGGCTGCTTCTTCCACGGAATGGCAGGATTGGTTAAATGATAAATGTTCTGCTTGTATCTGTCGGTTCTCCAAATAGGTACAGAGCTGTTGCTCGTAAGTATTGGTCATGGGCTTCCTCGGTTTGTATTCGCCAGGCATAGAACAGCGGCGCTGTGCACCTGGTAGAGATGTGTTTTCGATGGAGCTTCTCTCTCGCTCTGATCAATGAGCACAGAAAAAGATACTGACTCAATCCCTTCATGGATAATGATTCTTATCTCTGCATCTACTATACTGCTTTCTAACGGTGGTGTAAACCGTGCCGTCTCCTATCTCGCCACAATTTCCATTCTAAATGCTCGACAATGCAGCTTCTCTTCTTTTATACTAAGACAGGCACCTTTGTTACAGACTATTTTGGATAATCAGATGCAAGGAGTGGAAAAACATGTCCAACTTCGCTGATCCCTCAAAAAAAGAGCATCCCAGCACGTATTTTGTACAGGATAGGCAAAATGAGCATGAACTTGCGCGCTTAACAGTGCAGGATCGCATGATTACCTCGTTGATGGGAGGCGTTTTGCCGGAGCAGGATAACACGTCTCGTTTTCGGCGCATTCTTGATGTTGGATCTGGATCGGGGAGCTGGGCTATTGAGACTGCTCAGGCTTACCCGGCAGCGACGGTCTTTGGCATAGATATCAGTCAACGCATGGTCCATCATGCTCGCGAGCAGGCAGTGCTTCAGCAAGTGGACGAGCGAGTCGAATTTCATGCCATGGATGCTCTGCGCATGCTTGAATTTCCCCATAATTATTTTGATCTGGTGAATCTGCGTTTCGGGGTGAGCTTTATGCGCACCTGGGATTGGCCGAAACTGCTTGGCGAGATGCGACGCGTGACCCGTCCTGAAGGCGTGGTTCGCTTGACCGATAACGAAATTGTCCACGAGAGCAACAGTCCCTCTCTAACCCGCTTTTTTGAAGCGATTCGGCGGGCCATGTTCCGCGCGGGCCATCTTTTTGAAGAGGAAAACACGGGTCTCACCGGGCACCTGGCTGATCTTCTTACGCGCAGTGGATGCGAGCAGATTCAGACGAAGGCCTACGCCCTGGAGTTCCAGGGAGGGACCGAGAACGCCCAGGCCTATTATGAAGACGCTGCCCATGCGGGTCGCACGCTGCGCCCCTTCATGGAAAAATGGGGCTGCTTGCCCGCCGATTACGATGCCATTTACCAGCAGGCTCTGACTGATATCCAGCAAAGCCAGTTCCACAATACCTGGCGTGTTTTGACGG
>DASVMX010000518.1:0-3743 GCA_036384215.1 Ktedonobacteraceae bacterium
TAAGCTACTGTTAGACCTGCTGTCATACAGGAGTGAGCACTGGTATCGAATTGTGATATCACACCAGTACTCACGAAAGGTCAATTGAAATGCTCAGGAGTGCCACCTCTTGAGCGTTTCTTTTACTACAAAACGCTTTACTCAGCCAACAATGTTGACCCCCTCAAGGTCATGAATGGTAATGGTCCTGCCAAGCGCCTGACTAAAGGCGCGAGCAATAGCCCCGACAGTATGAGCGTAAGCAGGCTCACCATTCTCTATGCGTGCAATTGTTCGAGGAGTCAGCTTAGCCTGCCGAGCCAATTCGGCAGCAGACCAGCCTAACGAAACCCGGTACTCCTCAACAGTCATATCGACCACCTCACTTCAAAACGAAATCCTATGGTCATAGATTACCATACATAGCATGTCATGTCAATACTTTGCATACCTATTTACCTAAAAGGATCTAAGACAGCACAAATGAATGTACAAGCAGAGCAACAGAAGACACATAAAACCAACGCACAGGCCACAGCAAGGAGCAAAATTTGACAGCAAAATTGACAGCATAACTGCCACAAAACAAAACTGACAGCAGTAGTGACCCATAACTATTGCAGCCTCTAGAGCGACACTGCAAATGTATGATATAATGGCCTGACTGCTCCCCCGCATTATTGGGAATAAAGCAGGAGGCTATTATTATGTTTCGTAAGATTTTGATTGCCAACCGTGGTGAGATTGCGCTGCGTGTGATTCGCGCGTGCCGGGAGATGGGGATTCAGAGTGTGATCGCGCACTCCGAGGCTGATCGAGATTCGCTGCCTGTGCGCGAAGCCGATGAGCATATCTGCATTGGGCCTGGCGCGAGCGGCAAAAGCTATTTGAATATTCCAAATATTATTAGCGCTGCTCTGATTACCAATGCCGACGCCATTCACCCCGGATATGGATTTCTCTCAGAGAACACAAGTTTCGCCGAAGTTTGCGCTGACGCGCATATTACGTTTATTGGTCCGCCCGTGGGCGCGATGCAGATTATGGGCGATAAGGTCAGCGCGCGCCGGGCGATGGGCGAGTTGGGGCTGCCTATGCTGCCCGGCACGCCGGTTCTGCGCACTCTGACCGACGCTATGGAGTTCGCGGGCAAGATAGGTTTTCCTTTGATGCTCAAGGCAGCGGCGGGCGGCGGCGGGCGCGGTATTCGCCTGGTTGAGCACGCGGAGGACTTCGAGCGCCTCTTTACGCTCGCTCAGAACGAGGCTCGCGAGGCTTTCCGCGATGATGGGATCTACCTGGAGCGCTATATGGCGAAGGCCCGGCATATTGAGATTCAGGTGCTGGCAGACAATTATGGACATGGCGTTCACCTGGGTGAACGCAACTGTTCCTGCCAGCGCCGCAATCAGAAGGTGCTTGAAGAATCGCCCAGCCCGCATCTGCCTGCGGAAGTGCGCGCGGAGATTGGCCGTAAGTCAATCGAGGCCGTGGTCAAGGTCGGCTATCGCAATGCCGGCACCCTGGAGTTTCTGGTAGACGAGCAGAATCGTTATTACTTCATGGAAATGAATACACGCCTGCAAGTTGAGCATCCAGTTACCGAACTGGTCACCAGCACAGACCTGGTCAAAGAGCAGATCCGCATCGCGGCTGGTCTCCCTTTGCAATTGGAGCAGGAGCAAATTAATTTTCGCGGCCATGCCATCGAGGTACGTATTACGGCGGAAGATTCCAGCGCCGATTTTCGTCCTCAGACGGGCACGGTCGAGAAGTATTTGCCACCTGGCGGGCCTGGCGTGCGTGTTGACAGCCACCTCTATGCTGGCTATGAAGTTCCACCGCACTATGATTCGCTGCTGGCCAAGCTGATCGTCTGGGATGTCACGCGTGAGGCGGCGATTGCACGCATGTTGCGCGCGCTCGATGAATACGAGATCGAAGGGATAGTGACCACGATTCCGTTCCACAAGCGTTTGCTGAGCCATCCGGGATTTATCAGCGGCGATACGTATACTCGTTTCCTCCAGGAGGAAGCGGAATCGTTAGGCATTTGAGCTGGTACATACTCCGGGTGTGTGTGTGTACCCTTAGTGCGACCGGGAAAGGGTCGCTCAGCGGGAGGTGACGTTATGTCTCGTGTTGTTGTGACCGGGTTGGGGCTGATAACATCTCTGGGTAATGATCTTGCTACAAACTGGGAAGCTCTGATCCAGGGCAAATCGGGCGTTGGCCCAATCACTGCCTATGATACCAGTGATTTTCGCGTCCATTTCGCGGCTGAAGTAAAAGAGTTTGATCCCACGCTCTATATGGATCATAGGGAGGCGCGGCGCAATGATCCCTACGAGCAGATGGCGATTGCGACCTCTAAGCAGGCGCTGGAGCAGTCGGGGCTGGTTATTAATGACGAGAATGCCGACGATATCGGCGTTTATATTGGCAGCGGCATTGGCGGTCTGGTGACGCTTCATGACCAGTTTCGTGTGCTGCACGACAAAGGGCCGAGCCGCATCAGTCCGTTCTTTATTAATATGATGATTATCGATGGTGCCCCTGGCATCGTCTCGATTCTGACCGGGGCGCGCGGTCCCAACTGGGCGGCTGTCTCGGCCTGCGCGACCAGCGGCAATACCATCGGCGAGGCCTATGAGACCATCCGGCGCGGCGACGCGCGAGCCATGATCGCGGGCGGTTCCGAAAAGGCGGTCACGCCTATCGCCATGGGCGCGTTTGATAACATGAAGGCGCTGTCGCGTCGCAATGACGATCCGCAGGGGGCCAGCCGACCTTTCGACGCCACGCGTGATGGTTTTATCATGGGCGAAGGTTCGGGGATGTTGATTCTGGAAGACCTGGAGTATGCCAAAGCGCGGGGCGCGAAAATCCTGGCTGAACTGGTCGGCTATGGCTGTACCTCGGATGCGTACCACGTGACGCACCCGGTGCCCGGCGGCGAGGGACTGATCCGCGCTATGCGCAGGGCGCTACAAAAGGCCGGCCTGCGTCCCGAGCAGGTTGACTATATCAATGCTCACGGCACCTCGACGCCGCCCAATGACGCGACCGAAACCCAGGCTATCAAAGCCTGCTTCGGCGAGCACGCGCACAAACTTGCCATCAGCTCCACCAAATCGATGACCGGCCACACGCTGGGAGCGGCTGGCGCAGTGGAAGCGGTGGTTTCAATCATGGCTATCCAGAGCGGCATCATCCCTCCGACAATCAACCTGCACAATCCCGATCCCGAGTGCGACCTGGACTACGTGCCCAACAAAGCGCGCCAGGCCACGGTGAATGTCGCGATGTCCAACGTTCTGGGCTTTGGTGGCCACAATACCAGCCTGATTTTTAAACGGTACGAAGAGTAGAAAAGTAAAATGGATATACGTGAACGTGAAATGCCCTGGGTGAAACGCGTCGAGGCGCTGATCGAAGCTCTTGACGGTAGCAGCGTTGGCGAGCTGGAATTGCGTGAAGCGGGCACCGAGATCATCATTCGCCGCCGCCCGGACATGGTTTTAACCACTGCCGTCACCACGCAACAGGTCAGCGTGCCCCAGGCGATGGCGCTTGGTGGCACTAAACCGGTTCCGGCGCGCGAGGATCGCAGCCAGCCGGTGGCAGCGCCCCTCACCGGCGTCTACTACTCCTCCCCTTCGCCCAGTTCGCCGCCTTTCGTGAACCTCGGAGACGTCATCCACGTCGGCCAGGTCATTGCCCTCGTTGAAGCCATGAAAGTCTTCAACGAAATCCAGTCCGAG
>DASVMX010000519.1:0-13038 GCA_036384215.1 Ktedonobacteraceae bacterium
CTGGCAGTCACGAACTGGCAGAGGACATCAAGAACAGAATAGCGGCTTTCCTCCGCGAAAAACTGAACCTGACCCTCAGCCAGGAAAAGACCAAAGTAACTAACGCCCGGTCAGAAGAAGCCGAGTTCTTGGGATATAGAATTCGGAAGGGTAGGGGAGAACACTCCCAAAAGGTCACAGTATCGACCAACAAATCCGGTAAGCACTTCCCACGGAGGTCAACCGGAATGGAAATCGTGCTGAAGGCCCCCATAGGGGAAGTCCTAAAAAGACTGAACAAAAAGGGGTTCTGCGACCCACAAGGGAACCCAACCCACAAAGCGGGATGGATCGGACTGGACGAGGTTCAGATAGTGAACCTGTACTCCTCAATAAACCGGGGAATACAGCAATACTATCGACCAACTGACAACTGGCCCGAACTATGGAGAATTCAGTACATACTAAGATACTCGCTGGCGAAGACCTTGGCCTTAAAGCGTAAAAAGCCTATAACCAAGATCATGAAACAACGGGACATCAGTGTACTAGTAAGACGCAAAGACGGCTCGATCAAGTTCGTGACTTTCTACAGAAATTTGGACTGGTCAGTCAAAAGGGATGCCTTTACGGACAGCCCGCAGGTTGACCTAGTGCAGATGAACGTGAGATTACGAACAAGGTCCAAACTAGGATGGCCGTGCTGCATATGTGGCAGCGAACGTAGAGTAGAAATGCACCACGTCCGCCACATACGGAAGATGGACGGCAAGGGGCCACAGGGCTTCACAAGAGTTCTGGCAACCCTGAACCGTAAACAAATCCCAGTGTGCAGCGCATGTCACAGGAAAATCCACAGGGGAGACTACGATGGGATGAGCCTTAAACAGCTCGCCTACGACCCCCGCAAACCTGCAAAGGGTAGCGAACCAAGTACCTGAACAACTGAATATAACAACGCACCAGTGGCCACAACTGGCCCCCGATTACCGTTGGGGATCAGCCTCACTAGCCTCTCCTTCATTGTCGCTGTCTTAGACGCCGGGAGGAACAAGGAATAGGGGGACCATTGGAAAAGCGCGAAGTTGTATGTTAACGACTACGTAAACCAAGTATCCGAAAGTGTAACAGGTTAGGCTCTGTCTGTCGCTGTCTTAGACGCCGGGAGCTAGTAACGACCTAACGGCCAACGCGGTTCATGCCCTAAGAACCAAGGCCCAACTCAAGGAAAAAGGACTAAAACGCAGCACGTAGCAAGTTGTGAGCACCTGCCAGGGAAACCAGCGGTAGGAGCGACTTCCATGCAACACGCGAAGCGGAGTTGTATGGAGTTGTGATTATCGTTAATATCGTGGTTATGGCCTCCCTGGTGCGGTGCCTTTGGAGAGCCGGATGCGTAGAAATGCGCCCGTCCGGTTCGGAGGGGGGCGGCTGGAAACGTGCTTGCAAGAGTAACGCGCCGACCGCCTACCCTATCAAAGTCAAAAGGTGCTTGACAACCTTGCTCTACCATGCTATAGTACAGCCTGTACCCCGGTGCGACGCAACGGGCGAGGGCGCTTAGCTCAGCGGTAGAGCGCTTCCTTCACACGGAAGAGGTCACTGGTTCGAGACCAGTAGCGCCCATTTTTCTTTTCCCTCCAAATTCCTCTACCGTGCTTGACTATCTCTCAAAAACTGCATACACTATTCTTATACGAGATTTTAGACTCTACTATGACCTGTGCGTACATCTCAGCGATAAAGAGTTAATTGGCTCTGCTCAGGCGGGAAAGGGGCGGTGAGCGTATGGATGATCAGCTTGAGAGCAAGCGGCGCGATCTGTTCGCGTCTCTGCGGGGCGCGGGCGTTTGGGATGAGGCGGTGCTTCAGGCTCTGGCGTTGACTCCGCGTGAGCTTTTTGTGGATGCTTCTCTGCGCGCTATGGCCTATGATGATCGCGCGCTGGGTATTGAACAGGGGCAGACGATCTCGCAGCCCCTTATGGTGGCGCTGATGACGCAGGCGCTGCAACTGCGCGGCTCGGAGCGCGTGCTGGAGATTGGCACGGGTTCGGGCTATCAGACGACTATCCTTTCTCGCCTCTCCGCTTTTGTCCATTCGATTGAACGTTTCCCGCAACTGGCCTGGCAGGCTGCCTGTCGTATCCACAACTTGCGCATCTCAAACGTATCAATCTATGTGGGGGATGGCTCTCTGGGTTGGCCGGAACAGGCGCCGTACGACCGCATTCTGGTGACCGCCGCCGCGCCAGTGGTCCCTGCCCGGCTGATCTTGCAACTGGCGCTCGGCGGTATCATGGTGGTGCCGGTGGGTGTGCGCGACCATCAGAATCTGCTGCTGGTGCGCAGAACGCAGGGACTGCCGGAGGTCCATAACCTGGGTGGCTGTCTGTTTGTACCGCTGATCGGGGCCGAGGGCTGGCAGGAGGAACAGGCCACTCCATGGAGATAGGAAATCCTGCAAAAGAGTGAGCTATTTCCTTGTTGATTAGCAAAAAAAGATTATAATGTAAGCAGTAGAGATGTGTACCCTAGCTCCGTTACAAGGAGGCATGCATGCCAGGAACGTCGACCGCTAATCTGCAAGTTCATATTACAAGTCTTTTTGGCCTGGTTGGTTTTGTAATGCTCTGGCTTGGCCTGGTTGCGTGTACGAAGTTTCTGTTCAAGGCTTTTCGCAACGACCCCTTGATTGGCTGGGCTGTCGGCCCCTTTGGTATCTCTACTCTTTTTCTGAGCACTCCCTCGGCGCGTTTTATTCTGTTGAGTACGACGTTCCAGACTATCGTCTCCGGGGCTGTCCTCTATGCAGGCCTGTTCACTGGTCTGCCCAGCCCGATCTTGCTGCCGCACGATGTTCTGACGATCATTATCGTGCTGACCGCAGGTATTCTGTTGACCAGCATTGGCGATTGGGTGACGGCGCTGCGCGATCTGTATTTTCCGCTCTGGGGTGAGGCGCGCATCCTACGCAATATCCAGTATTTACGCTCCTGCTGGGCTACAATCCACTTTACGCCTTTTGGCCTCTCCTACCTGCGCGAGCATTTCGGCTCAAACCCCAGCGAGTTGCTCCAGGCGCTTTAGCTGTACTCTTAAGAGAGTTCTAACAGCGTTGTGTGTGGCGCGCGGGGCAGGGTGAAGGAGAAGGTGCTGCCCAGGCCTTCATTGCTTTCGACCCAGATGTGTCCGCCGTGGGCTTCGACGATAGCGCGCGCGACGAAGAGGCCAAGGCCGATGCCGGAGTACTGGCGGCTGGCCGTGTTGCGTACGCGGTAGAAGCGCTCGAAGATATGGTCGATGTATTCCGGGCTGACCCCGATGCCCTGGTCTGTGATGCTGACCAGGTATTCATTGTTCTGTTCTTTCAGCACGACCGCTACCTGGCGTCCCTGCGGGGAGAAGCGGATGGCGTTGTCCAGGATATTGCCAATGACCTGGCTGACGCGCAGTTTGTCGGCGATGATGCGGCTATTTTGTGTTTGAATGTCCAGGGTGATGGCATGTTCTTCCGCGCTGACCTGGGCCAGTTGGACGCGTTCGGTGAGCGCGTCGGCCAGGTAGAAGCTGCTGTATTGCAGGTTCATCTCGCCCCATTGGGCGCGCGAGAGGTCGAGCAGATCGTTGACCAGCCGTTCGAGCTGCTCGCTCTGGCTCTGGACGATTTGCAGGCTGCGCAAGTCGTAGCTTTCGGGCGGCTCTTTTTGTTGCGCCAGCGGGCCGCTTACCTGGCGTTTATCGCGCATACGCCGTTCCAGTCTGCGCATCAGGTGCTGGGTATAGCCCTTGATCGCGGTGAGCGGGGTGCGCAATTCGTGCGAAACAACCGAGACAAATTCGTCTTTGAGCTTCTCTATCTGTTTGCTGGAAGTGATATCGTTGAGCACCGCGACCACGCCGACCGGGCGCGTAGGGGCCGGCCCGGCTTCATTTAAGGGCGCGGCGCTAACGCTAAAGGTCAGCGGAATGGAGTCGCCGCTGACTCCTACGTTCAGCTCCTGATTGTGGACCGTGTGACCGGCCAGGGCATAGTCGATCAGATCGGCCAGCTCGCCCATCCAGGGGACTTCGCCGCTGCTGGCCAATTTGCGCAGCGAGAGCGGCTGGTTCCCGCCGAGTTCGACCTGAACCTGGCTGAACAACTGCTCGGCAGAGCGATTGAGCGACATCACAACCCCCTGCTGATCGGTGATCAACAGCCCCTCAGCCATACTGCCGATGATACGCTCCAGGCGGTGGCGCTCCATCTCAGCCGCGCTCCACAGCGCCATCTCACGTTCGCGCAGGCGCACATTTTCCAGGGCCACCGCCGCGTAGTCAGCGATCATCGTGGTCAGTTGTAAAAGGTCAGTGTCAAAAGCCTGTTCGCGCTCGTCGAACAGGCTGAGAATGCCGATAATGCGGTTTTCGACTGTCAGCGGAATGTTGAGAAAGTCTCCAATCGTCGTTGGCAGGGGTTGGGGCGTGGCTGACGATGGGATCAGCTCATCGGGGGCATCCAGGTAGGCCGCGATTGCCAGGTCCTCGGAATCCACGTGGGAGAAACCCATCACCCCGGCGGCGCGCGCGATTTTCTCAAACATTTCCTGGAGGAAAGGCGCGCTCAAGGGGTAGCGGGGAATGATCGAGAGTTCGTAGCCAGAAGTACCTTTCATCAGAATGGAGCACGCGGAAAAGCTATATAATTCTTGCAGGGTTGCCAGAAGAGCGCGATGGACCTGGAAGCGATCGAGCGCTGCCACGAAACGCTTGCCCATTGTATTTAAAAACACCAGTTCCTGGCGCAAGCGATTCAGTCGATCCCCTCCAGGTCCATTGTTAGAGCCAGACGCGCTTTCAGTGACCTGTGATTCTGGTTGCACGTTGTTCTCCATCTCTGTTGTTTCAGGGCTTATCTCCCAATTGACGTGTCACTTCTTCATGCAGAGGTGGTTCTATGAGATTGCCAGTCAGCTCTTTTAAGCCGAGGAAGCACTCCTGGAGCAGAGCGTGGAGCGCGGCATTAAGTTCCTCTACCGAGACGTGACAGTGCTCATTGAGCACCGAAGGAATCACTTCGGTATAAGGCGTTCGTTCCAGAAATGCCAGGCAAGGATAGGTTTTCGCGAGTTTCTTCGCCGCCGCCTGCACCAGGACGCGGGTTGTCGCTTTCCCCAGGAAAGGGGTGACCCTCTGGTCGATGAGCCGGATCGCATCCAGATAAGCCGTGGTTACCTGTTCGCGGGAGACGGAAGAGGAATCACCAGGCTCATGTGATGTCTGCATAACTGCCCCTCCCTTTGAACTACTTTTCGTACTCTCTCTGTTTCTATTATACCATAGTAAAAATACAAATAGTAAGAGGTAGCCCGTTTGGAGAGAAAGAATCGCGTATTTGTCGCAATTTGTTTGTGACAAATATCCAATCCTATGTCACACTGTCTCACCTTTCCAGGGAGGCTGCCTGCCTGCCGATCCAGGTTTGTTTTTCGTCCTGGGCAAGCTCCACTCCTGAGAGGAAAAACAGAACGGTGGTGAGGAATGCGACTACGCTCCTCACCACCGTTCTGTTTTTCCTCTCAGGGGTGAAGCTTGCTCAACATAATTATGCCAGGCCGAAGAGGCGGGCCAGGAAGAGGCGGAAGCCGCGCAAGGGTTTTTGCCCGCTGGCCCCCTGATTGGCGGCCATTTCGAGCAGGCGCTGCTGGCCCATCTCACGTTTGCGCTGCGCTTCGCTACTAGCTTTCATACTGGCGTAGCGCTCGTTCAGTTCGTCGAGCGCGCGCGTGAAGTGATCCACGCGCATCTGATACTGCGCGGTCAGGGCGCCGCTGTCGCCGAGCAGGCCGCTGGGAGTGCTCGGGATGGCTTTGGGCTCCTCGCCGGAAGTGGCTTCGCTGACCTGGACGCGCGCGAGTTGGAGGCGCGGGGCAATCCATTCGCGCAGGGCCAGCATGGAGGCGCGATGGCAGACGCCTTCGATGTCCGCGCCGCTGCGGCTTTCGGTCAATTGCGCCAGTTTGTCCAGCGAAACGTCGTTGGCCAGCGGGCGCCCGCGGGTGTGGACGGAGAAGATCGACGCGCGCTCTTCTTCGTTGGGCAGGCGCAGATCTACGACCATGTCGAAGCGACCGGGACGCAGGAGCGCTGGATCGATCAGCTCGGGCCGGTTGGTCGCGGCTACAACGATGACGCCGCCGCGCCCCTCGATGCCGTCCATCTCGGTCAGCAACTGGGTCAGCAGGCGGTCGCCCGCGCCCCCGTCGCCGTTCATGCCGCCGCGCCGGGGGGCCAGACCGTCGATCTCATCGAAAAAGACAATACAGGGCGCGGCCTGTTTGGCCCGGCGGAAGACCTCGCGAATGCCTTTTTCAGTTTCGCCAATCCATTTCGAGAGCAACTCTGGCCCTTTGATCGAGATGAAACTGGCTTCGCACTGGTGGGCCAGGGCGCGAGCCAGCAGCGTCTTGCCTGATCCCGGAGGGCCGGAGAGCAGGACGCCGCGCGGCATCTCGACTTTGGCATTGCTGTAGATTTCAGGGAAGCGCAGCGGCCACTCCACGCTCTCGGTCAGGGTGTCCTTCACATCGATCATGCCGCCGATGTCGTCCCAGGTGGTTTCGCTGATCTCCACGTAGACCTCGCGCGTGGTCGAGGGCTCGACCTCGCGCAGGGCGTCCTGGAAGTCGGCCATGGTGATGTTCAGGCGCACCAGCGTCTCGTAGGGAATATAGCCGTGCTCGTAGTCGATGTGCGGCAGGACGCGGCGCAGGGCGATCATAGCTGCCTCGCGACAGAGCGCTTCCAGGTCCGCGCCGACGAAGCCGGGCGTGAGATGCGCCAGGCGCGCGAAGTCGATATCGCCGGCCAGCGCAGCATCCTGGCTATGAATCTGTAGGATCTCTTTGCGCCCGATTGCGTCGGGCACGCGCAGCGAGATTTCGCGGTCGAAACGTCCCGGCCTGCGCAGCGCCGGATCAAGCGCGTTCGGCTGGTTAGTCGCGCCGATGATCACTACCTGGCCGCGGCCCTCCTTGCCGTCCATCAGGGTCAGCAACTGGCCGACCACGCGCCTTTCCGCCTCGCTGCCGCTCTCCGCGCGCCGGGGTGCCAGCGCGTCGATTTCGTCGATAAAGATGATGCTGGGCGCGTGCTTCTGCGCTTCCTGGAAGATACCCCGCAGGCGCGATTCGCTCTCGCCATAGAGTTTGTTCATGATCTCCGGGCCGTTAATCACAAAGAAGGCCGCTTTCGACTCCGAGGCCACTGCGCGGGCGATCAGCGTTTTGCCAGTGCCAGGAGGGCCATAGAGCAGGATGCCCTTGGGTGGCTCGATGCCCAGGCGGTCGAAGACGGCTGGATATTTCAGCGGCAGCTCGATCATCTCGCGAATGCGCTGTAGCTCCTTGCCCAGGCCGCCGATATCTTCGTAGCGGATATGCCCCCAATCGCCCTGGCGATTGGCGCCGCGCGCCTGCGCTTTGACAATCGTATTGGGCTGAACCAGCACGGCCTCGGTCTCGTTGGTTGGAGTCTCCGGCTGAACTGGCAGCTCTGGCAGCGGACCCGTCCCGCCCGGCGTGCCCACGCTGACCTCTATATCGCCCGCCTTCGATTGAACTGTATAGGCAGGTGTGGCCGGCGCTGTGCTGATAATCAGATATTCACGCGCCGCTGCGCCGGGCATGCCGATGCGCAGCAGATCACCGATGGTCACTGGCAAACCAACCATATAGCGCGCCACGTGCTTCAGTTCTTCTTCCTGGATCGGCGCGCCTGTGCTCAGGGGCAGCAGTGTTACCTTCTCCGCGTCCTTGACCAGCGCTTTGCGCACCGAAACCTTCTCGTGCAGGCCGGAGGAACTATTCTGACGCACCTGGCTATCCATCTGGATCACCTGCTGCCCGCGCTCCAGCATCCCCAGTGGCACTACCTTCGCGGCGGTTGTGCGCGATCCGGTAATCAACACGGTATCCCCGGCTGCGCAGCCCAGTGCAGCCATGTCAGTAGGATCAATACGCGCCACGCCACGTCCCACCTGGAGCCCCTCAATAACGGTAAATTGTAAAGACCCATCCGCGCTTTTCACCGGCGCTGGCACCTGGCCATTGCCGGCCTCGTTTGCTGCTAATGGAAGCTTACTGGTCGTCGCCCTGTTGCTAAACGGCTGCGCGCCGCTGCTGTTGCGCGGCTCCTCCATATATCTACCTCTCGTTGTCTCCGTCTGATAAATGCGGTTTATTCTTGCCATGCTAGTCCTGGCTATTGCATGTACGGGAAGGCCAAGGAAAAGTTACAAGCCATGGCCGCTCAAAGTATGTCTGATTCTCAGAGCGGCCATGGCTTGTAACTTTACAGGGAGATCAAGGGGAAAAAACTGCCCTCTTCGGACGTTTTAAAGAAAACGTATAAATGCACACGGGTCCGTGAGGTTTTCGCGGGCCAAGAGGTTCTGGACCGAGGAGGAGAAAAATCGATGGTTCTATCCCATGTATCCCGGCCAGCGCGGCGCCTGGTGCCGGGTCTGCTGGCACTTGTGATCGCGTTGTCTTTGCTGGTGACTACTTCATTGACGGCGTTTGCGAATACTGTGCGGATCAGCGATCCGGTGCAGGTTTTAAATGTGAGCCAGGTCACGTCCGCAGGGGTGAAGTTGCCGTATAATCTCGACATCTATACGACCAGCACTTATACAGGCAGCGCGGCGGACTTTACCGCGCGCACAATCAGCGCTCATCTGAGCAGTCCCGCGTTGATTGTGATTGCTATTGATACCACGCACCGCTACCTGGCGATTGTGGGTGGGAAAAATGTACCTCTGACTAAAGATCAATATAGTGCTGCCGGCACGGCCTTTGGAAAAAATATTGCTGGCAATCACTATACCGATGCGACTATTGCGGCGATCCAGTCGCTTAAGAGTGCGCTGGCGACCCGTCCGAGTAGTACAGGTGGCAGCTCGCAGTCGGGAGGATTCCTGCTGTGGATCATCGTTATTGTGGTCGCGCTGATCGTCATCGGGGCGCTTTTCAGGTTTATTCGCCGTCTGCTGGGCTTTGCCCCTCCACCGCGACGCCCCACGCCGCCGCAGGCTCCCACCAACTATGGCGATGGACGAGATAATCTGGGTGGCGGTGCCGCCGGGACTTTTTGAGTAGCGGGATATAATGGGTAAGTGCGCGCTCGCGAGCGCACACTTATCCATTTATGCTTGAAAGGCGGATTTCGCTCTTGAATGCAGCACAACAGCCCGCGCGCGGTACCCTCTATCTCGTCAGTTGCGCGACATCATCCACGCCCCTGGTCTATGATTACCTGGCAGCCGCGCAGGCAGCCGGCTGGGATGTTCACGTTGTCCTCACCCCCAGCGCGCGTCCCTTTCTCGACGAGGAACGCCTGGCCGAAATGAGCGGACACAAGGTCTGGAGCGAGTTCCAGCGACCCGGCGAACCAGACATCTGGCCGCCTGCGGACGCGATCATCGCTTTCCCGGTCTCATTCAATACTCTCAGCAAATGGGCGCTGGGGATCAGCGACACTTTCGCTCTGAGCTGGCTCAACCAGTACACCGGTCAGCGCAAGCCCATCGTCGCTGTTCCCTGCTTTCGCGCAGGCAGCGGCCTTGACACCCATCCTGCTCTGCCCCGCAATGTGCGCTTACTGCGCCGCTACGGCGTCCATGTCATCTACGATATGCAACGCTATCCCCCCAAAAACCAGGTTCCGCCCGCAGCGATTCTGGCGGCATTAGACGAATTGCTGGCTCAAAGAAACAACGAGGGTTCTAACCAAAACCGGGGGTTGCAAAAATAGAGAGAGGTATAGTGTAATGTATATGTATGTATACATAAGAATGAGAGGAAGTGTGAGGCTAAAACGTTCTTCCTAATGTGGTGGAAAAGAGGACAATTTGAGGAAGTCTGTTCGTTCTCCTTTATGAGTGCCATTAAATCGACGGAGATAAGTTTGTGACAAGAGAGCAGCAATCAGGGGCGCAACAGCCAGCAGACGGGCCGGGCGCGGATATGTCGCAAGTCGGGCCACTGCCCATGAATACGATGGACATGGCAGAGGAAGAACAGCAACTTTTTCCGGTCTTTGCCGTAGACATCGCGGAAGAAGAAACCCGACCTCTCCCTGGGTACCAGGATGAAATAGCAGAGAGAGTATTTTCGCCGGGTGTAAATGCGGCGACCGCTCCGGTATCACCGACGCCATTTCTGGGTTTACCGGAAGAAAAGACGCCCTGGCCGGAGGCTTTGCGTCCGAATACGCCGAAGAAGACGGTGGCGCCACCAACGCCGTTTCTGGGGTTGCCAGAGGAGAAGACGCCCTGGCCGGAGGTTCTCTCTGTGCCAGCCGGGGCTGCTCCAATACCCTCCGCGCAAACCAGGGCTGCTCCAACTCCTCTGGGATATATTCAGGAGATCGCGGAACGGACCACGCAACTGCTGCCGATTTTTCGCCATCTCCAGCAGGCACCGCGCCGGCGGATATCATTGTTGCTGGCGTGTGTGTCGGGCTTGCTCGTCGTTGTGCTTTTGACAACTTCGGTCCTGGCGCTGCGTGGACAGCAGCCACAGCAGCAGACCCGGCGCCAGACCTCGGCGACCCCGTCCCGACGCTCGACCTCGGCTGGCAAAAACCCTACGGCTGTCGTACCCACAGCGGTTCCGACCAGCGCTCCCCAGGCTCAGCCAGTACAACCTTTCCCTTCTACACTTGCCGCTCAGATCAGCACGCTTGAAGCGCACGACCGCTTCTTCTATAACGGTAACATCAACCTCCCGGAGGTCGCGTTGACCTTTGACGACGGCCCAAGTCCAGCGTACACGCCGCAGGTGCTGGCGATTCTCAAAAGATATCACATCAATGCCACGTTTTTTGACATTGGCAGGCTGGTCCAGGCCTATCCCAACCTGGTCCGGCAGGAATTGAAAGCTGGGAATGATGTTGGCAATCATACATGGACGCATCCCGATATGCCTTTGTTGACTCAGCAAGAGATGAAGGCACAGATTCAGCAGACCTCGGATGCGATTGAGAAAGCCATTGGCATACGTCCCACCTATATGCGCCCGCCATACGGATCGATCAGCTCGCGTGTTTTGCCGGTTATCAATAGTTTTGGTCTGACAACCGTAATCTGGAACGACGAGGCGCGGGACTGGTCATTGCCGGGAACCTCGGTGATTGTGGCGCGTATTCTCAACCTTGCTCGCAACGGGGCGATTATTCTGCTGCACGACGGCGGCGGAGTTCGCGCGCAGACGGTTCAGGCTTTGCCTACGATCATTGAACGCCTGCGCGCTCGTGGCTATGCTTTTGTAACGATGGATGAGCTTGTCGCGCATATCCACAAGAACAAACAGGGGGGAACACCATCTCCGACACCGACCCCCGGTGCGGGCACCGGCACGCCTGCTCACGAAGGCATCTGGGGCGAACCAGGAATTCTGGAGCCCTGGTGGGAAACCTTTGACCCGGAGAAAAAGATAGGCTTGTGCGGGTGTTGATTTTCTGCTTGCAAGAGAGAACGCCATGAGATGGACGCCTCGGCGTCCATTTCGTGGCGTTCTCTCTTGCAAGCAGAAAATGCCTGCATTTTTCTGGTCTATCCGTGTTATACTACAAATCAAATTCATCGCTTGATTGATTGGTGCAAGGAAACGAGGAGAAGCTATGCAGGCTCAGGGCAATCAGATATTTGAGACGAAACATCTCCAACTGGTCCCGTTCTCCCTGGAGCTTATCAAAGCCACGCTGGAAGGAACGAGCAAGCTGGGCGAGCGCCTGGGCGTGAGGGTGCCAGAGGCCTGGCCAGGCGGCGATTTCGCGGAAATTTTACCGGCCCTGGTTGCTGAGATGGAAGCTGAGCGATCCGAGACGGCCTGGAACTGGCTGATCGTTCACAAGGAAGATCGCACCATTGTCGGAGACGTGGGCTTTATGAGCGGCCCCAGCGATGGCCGGGCTGAGATTGGCTACAGCATTGTAGAGGCGTATCGCAATCTGGGCTACGCTACCGAGGCCGCGCTTTACCTGATCCACTGGGCTTTACAACAGCCTGAAATCAGGCAGGTCACAGCACAGTGTCTCGATGATAACGTAGGTTCGATCAAAGTGCTCGAAAAAATTGGCATGCAACAGCGCGAACCAGATGGCCAGATGCTTCAATGGGAGACGCGTTTTCCTTACTCAGGGAACATTTAAGCTGGCCTTTCTTTGTTCTCCATAAGAGCGCAGAACTGGCTCCGGGGGTACATCATCAGTGTTGCAGCAAATCATCGAGCCGGAACACGGGACAGCGCGGCGCTGCATCTGCGAATGCGTCTGGATCGCCAGGCATGTTTAAGCGTTGTATATATGGCAAGCAGGCTTTGCATATGTTATATAATATAGCAGAGCTTTCTTTTAACATATGTAGCAATTTTAGCGGGACTCCCTCTCGTCCTATTGCGTGTGTGATGGAATGCTGCCAGGGGGTGGTTGAGTTCTCCATGTGTGGAGGCTGAAAGTCTATCCACCTGTTTTATTAAGTGATGCAAGGAGTAGCAAATGGAACAGCCAGCATCTATGATCGTGCCCCCGCCGAAAACGGCGAGTGTGGCTTTCTATCATGGTCTTGTCTTCGGATTGATACAGGCTCTTATCGCCTCCGTCGTGCTCATTTTGAATGCTTTTGTAACCGTTAATTCGCTCGGCGGTGCGTTGTTGCTGAGTAGCTTGAGTTTACTGACGGGACTGGCGGCATACTTTGTCGCCGGGATTTTCGCGGCTAAGCAAAATGGCAAGGTGCGCACCGGCCTCTTCGCGGGCATGTGGACTGGTGGTATCTATGGGATCATTGGCATGGTGGTCAGTATGGTGATCTTTTTTCAGATCACTTACCCCAAATTGATCGATGCAGTGACCGCTTCTGGTACGTATGCCAATATGGATGCGTACAAAGTGGGAGCCGAGATCGGTGGAGTTGGTGGTCCGATTCTCGGCTTTCTTTTTGCCATCGGTGTTGGCGCGGGTCTTGGCGCGCTGGGTGGACTGATCGGGCGCAACATTTCTAAGTATAAACCAGTCC
>DASVMX010000520.1:0-2662 GCA_036384215.1 Ktedonobacteraceae bacterium
AGGAAAGCCGAAGGTTTTCCTCTGCCCTCCTCTTTGTTTGCTCTCGTTTAGCCAAAGGCCTGTAATACGCGTGTAGGCACGATTCGAATACCCTGGCTATAGTCCTTCGCCATCCCTTCCGGGGTGAAATTGATCTCCTTCATCTTTTCGCCATATTTCGCGGTATAGGCAGCCAGAGTCACGTCTACATCCGCCTCTTCCAGCAGGGTAGCCTGGCCTTCGAGGGAGATAGGATCGTCGCCCTCGCCGGTATTATCCAGCGCCAGCACCACGTGAGAATTCTGCTCGATATTGTGGAGCTTTTGCTGATTGGGTTTGCTAAAGATCAGGATAGACTCGCCATCCCACAGAAACCAGACCGCCACCGAATGCGGGCGCCCATCGGGGCGTACTGTCGTCAGCCAGACAATCACATTCTCGCGCAGGCGCTGGTCAATATGCGCATCGCGCTTCTTACTCAAATCAAAAATAGCTGCCATAAGCGTACATCGCTCTCTTTCCTATAGCCATAGAAGCATTTACTATTGATGAACGGAGAACCGAGGCTATGTCAGTTTCTCTGCTAAGAGAGAACATTTTTCTTATCTTGCTCATTCCCAGACCTTCTCTATTTGGTTTGAGAAAGAAATAATTGTCGAACAAAGCGTGGCTGATCTGCAGGTTTGCCGCGCCTATAGCGCAATTTCGCAATGTCTGTGTGCTGGAGGCTCTGTTGGAGGAGTTGCAAGAGAAGAAAGGCTTTCAGTTAACGCTGGGAGACAGATAAATAGGCAAGAAACAGGCTATAATTATTCCTGACTTAATGATGCTGAAAGGAATATATAGCCATGTCTTCTACACAGAAAACGATGGTGATTACCGGCTGCTCGACGGGGTTTGGGAGGGCGACGGCGCTGCTCATGGCTGGCCTGGGCTGGCGGGTTTTTGCGACGGTGCGTAAGGAGGAGGACCGGGCGGCTTTGCGGGAAGAGGCCAGGCGTCTGGACGGGAGTGGTGAGTTGCTGCCAGTGCTTTGTGATATTACCGACGTGGCGCAGGTTGCCAGACTACGGGACACGGTGAGCGCGGCTGTAGAGCGTCTGGACGCTCTGGTGAATAACGCGGGCACGGCTTATGCAGCGCCGCTGGAACTGTTGGAACTGGACGATCTGCGCCAGCAGTTCGAGATCAATGTCGTCGCCCAGGTCGGTGTGATGCAGGCTTTCCTGCCGCTCCTCAAAGCGGCGCGGGGCACGATTATCAATATTAGCAGCATCAGCGGGCGTTATTCCGCGCCGGTAATCGGTCCTTACGCGGCCAGCAAGTACGCGTTAGAGGCGTTGAGCGATGCCCTGCGCGTAGAAATGGCCCCCTTTGGTGTTCAGGTGGTGCTGATCGAGCCTGGCTCCAGCTCGACCCGGATCTGGGCCACCAGCCGTCAGCGCGCCACAAAGCTGGATAAGTACCGCGATGGCCCCTATGGTCCGCTGCTGGCGCGGGTGGAGCGTTTTATCAACCATTCAGAGAAGCACGGCTTCGCGCCCGAACTGGTCGCCGAAGTCATCGAACAGGTATTGAGCACTTCCCGGCCCAGAGCGCGCTATCTTGTGCCCAGACGCGAAGGACGCGTCATTTTTGCTCGCAAGCTTATCACAGACCGCTTCTGGGATAAACAGGTGCGTAAGATGATGCAATGGTAACGCAAGAATGCCACATCTCTCTATGGCATTGTTTAGAGAAAGGTTATAGAACGTATGGATTGGGTTGAGGCTTTCTATACAAGGCAGGACGAACTTTCTGGCTGTTACACTGGATCACCGGGACCGGGGGATCACGAGCGCGCCCAGGCAGTTACAGCGGCTCATGGCGGGTGCGTAGGGCGTGTGCTGGAGCTGGGCGCTGGTGGCGGACAGAGTGCTCTGGCGACCGCGCAGGCCGGGCACGAGGTGACAGCGATAGAACTGGTGCCCCGCTCTGCTGCACACGCTCGTACCCTGGTATCTCAAGCGACCTCCGGGACATTACGTGTCCTTGAGGATAGTTTCTACACCCTTGCTTTGCCAGAAACCTTCGACGTTATCTGCTATTGGGATGGTTTTGGCGTTGGCACGGACGAGCAACAACAGGCGTTGCTCAAGCGCGTCGCTGGTTGGCTGGCGCCGGAGGGAAGGGCGCTGATCGATATCAATACGCCCTGGTACTGGGCCAAAACTGCTGGTCGTCAGATGACTGCCTCGACGTTTGCGCGCCAGTACGACTTTGACGCTGATGGCTGCCGCATGCTCGACCACTGGTGGCCAGTTGGGTACCCGGAAGAACGAGTCACGCAATCGCTGCGCTGCTATTCTCCTCAAGATCTGCGCCTGCTTCTAAAAGGAACAGGATTGGTATTAGAGCATGTAGAGCCAGGCGGTGCCGTCGACTATGACATTGGAACCTATGCTTCGCTTGTACCTTTAGAACAGGCAATGCAATTTCGCGCTTCTTTGCGCCTTGCTTCAGATCAGTTGTGATAGGAGCAGGCAGTTTCGGATTCTTTGGGACAGCAAGAACTTTGCTGGCTGCTGCCAGTGAAGAGTATGGTATACTCAGCTTTAGAGTTAAAGATGTAGTTTGCATTACATACAGCATGAAAGAAAGAGGCGCAACGATGTTAATTGCAAGCATCCGCACAACTGTAACT
>DASVMX010000521.1:0-12098 GCA_036384215.1 Ktedonobacteraceae bacterium
AGAGGCTGCGCAGGGGCAGCTCGAGCTGGAAGAGGGAGCGGGCGCGGGCGATGACCTGGGTGGCGAGCAGGGAGTGGCCGCCGAGGGCGAAGAAGTCGTCGTGGACCCCGATCTGCTCGACGCGCAGGACCTCGGACCACAGGGCCGCCACCAGTTCTTCCAGGGGAGTGCGCGGGGGCTGGTAGCGGGTCTCCAGGTGAGGGCGTAAGGCGGCGGGAGCGGTCAGTGCCCGGCGATCCAGCTTGCCATTGGGCATCAGGGGTAACGCCGGGAGCACCATAAAGATGGCCGGGAGCATGGCGGTGGGTAATTGCGTTCCCAGATAGCTGCGCAAGTCGCTTACCAGCGAGTTCTGCGGCTGATGAGCCACGACATAGGCCACCAGACGCGGATCTCCTGGTTCCGCCTCGCGGACGACAACAGCGCACTCGCTCACAGCAGGATGGCGGCTGAGAACGGCCTCAATCTCTCCCAGCTCAACTCGCACTCCTCGGATCTTTACCTGGTAATCCACCCGCCCGACATATTCGATCTCCCCATCTGGCAGATAGCGCGCGCGATCCCCTGTGCGATAGAGGCGTGCCCCGGGTTCGCTCCCGAATGGATCAGGAATAAAACGCTCCGCCGTCAGGTCGGGACGATGCAGGTAGCCACGGGCCACGCCCGCGCCACCAATAAAGATCTCGCCGACTGCTCCCACCGGGACCGGTTGCCAGTGCCGGTCAAGCAGGTAGAGCCGGGTATTGACGAGCGGGCGCCCCAGCGTGATGCGTGACTGTTCCCGCATAACGCGCTGGCTGGTGGACCAGATGGTTGTTTCCGTTGGTCCATACATATTGAGCAGGTCCCCGTTGAGCAATTCCCTGCACTGGCTGGCGAGCGAGAAGGGCAGGGCTTCTCCTCCGAGCAGCACTGTGCGGAGTCGGGCAAACGTTGCTCTAACATCTGTTTCCAGCAGCAGCGTGCGCATTAAAGACGGCGTACACTGGAAATGCGTCACCTGTTCCCGCTGGATACATGCCCCCGGCGTTTCTTGCGGTTCTTTAATAAATCGATTGATGGAATGCTCAATGGCCGGAGAAACCATGGCGTCCGCGCGGATGACCACTCGGTATCCCCGTATCAGGGTCCAGAACAGTTCCAGGCCAGCAATGTCAAAGGAGATGCTGGTCGTGGCCAGCCAGGTGCCAGTTCCCTCCGACCCGATGAGTCGATCCATGCCATAGAAGAAATTCGTCAACTGGGCATGAGCCACCATTACCCCCTTGGGGGTGCCCGTGGAGCCAGAGGTATAGATCACATAGGCCAGGCTGGCCGCCGAACCGGCCAGGGAAGGAGGAGTAGCCGGAGCGGCCGAAATCTTGTCCTGGTCGCGTTCCAGGCAGACCACGGCTGAGATTGTAGAGGGCAGGGCCGCAAGCAGGTCTTCCCGGGTTACGACGAGGGCACTTTGCGCGTCGGCCATGAGCAGGGCCAGGCGCTCTCGCGGATACGCTGGATCGAGCGGGAGAAACGCGCCGCCCGCCTTGAAGATCGCCAGCAGGGTGATGACCAGGTCGCGGGAGCGCGGCAGGAAGATTCCCACCAGCGCCTCAGGGCCTATCCCCCGTTGCCGCAAATAATGGGCCAGCCGGTTGGCCCGCCGGTCCAGTTCCCGGTAGGTCAATTGCTCTTCCTCACAGACCAGGGCGATGGCCTCAGGGCTGCGCGCTACCTGCTGCGCGAAGAGGTGGGGCATCCAGCGCTCCCAGGCAATATCTGTGTGGGTGGCATTCCAGTCAGAGAGTACCTGCTGCTGCTCCTCTCTACTGAGCATGGGCAATTGCGAGAGCCTCCGCTGCGGATCAGCGACAAGGGCTTCCAGCACGCGCTGGTACGAGTTGGCTATGCGCGCGATGGTTTGCGCCTCAAACAGATCGCTATTGTATTCCAGCATGCCTCTCAGGCCGTGTCCGGTTTCTGTGAGCGTCAGGGTCAGCTCAAATCTGGCTGTTCCGCTCTCCCGGTCCAGCTCGCGCGGGGTCAGGCCAGCCAGCTCGAACGCCTCGCGCGGAGTATTCTGCAGCACGAAGAGTACCTGGAAGAGGGGAGAGCGGCTGAGATCCCGCTGCGGGGCCACTGCTTCGACCAGTTGCTCGAAGGGTATGTCTTGATGAGCATACGCCTGCAATGTGACCTCGCGCACTTGCCTGAGCACAGCGCGGAAGGAGGGGTTGCCTGACAGATCGGCCCGCAGGACCAGCGTGTTGATGAAACAGCCGATCAGTGATTCGGTTTCGCGCTGCCTGCGATTGGCAATGGGCGTTCCTACCGCGAGATCATCCTGGCCACTGTAGCGCGCCAGGCAGATCATCCAGCCCGCCAGCAGGCTCATAAAGAGGGTGACGCCTTCGCGTCTTCCTGCTGCCTGCAAGTCAGCGGACAACGCTCCGGGCAGGGTAAAGGCGTGAGTGGCTCCGCGGAAGGTTTGCAGAGAGGGACGCGCGCGATCTGCCGGCAGATCCAGGACCGGCAGTTGCTGTAGCCGGTGCTTCCAGTAGGCCATTTGGGCCTGTACGACCTCGCCTTGCAGCCATTGCCGCTGCCAGAGCGCGTAATCGGCATACTGGAGAGGCAGCGCGGGGAGCGGAGAGGGCTGGCCAGTTGAGAATGAGGCGTAGAGGGCGGTGAGTTCGCGCGCGAATACCCCCAGCGACCAGCCATCGGAGACGATGTGGTGCATACTCAGGAGCAAGACCTGCTCCCGCGCGCTCAGACGTAGCACGCGAGCGCGCAGCAGAGGGCCCTGTGCCAGGTCAAAGGGCAGCCGTGCCTCCTCGCGAGCCAGGGCCCGCGCCTGTGTCTGGCGCGGCAGTTCTGCCAGGGCAGTCAGATCGACGACGGGAATGCGCATCTGGAGCGCCGGGCTGACGCGCTGGATGGGGTGTCCCATCAGCGCGGGAAAGGTGGTGCGCAGGGCTTCGTGGCGCCGGACGATCTCATTCAAGCTCTGCTCCAGGGCTTCCAGGTGGAGCACTCCTTGCAGGGAGACAGCCGCCGACAGGTTGTACAGAGCGTGGTCGGGCTCAAACTGGTCCAGAAACCAGAGCCGTTGCTGCGCAAACGAGAGCGACACATCCCCCTGGCGAAGGGCCGGCAGCAGGGGTGGCAGGGCGTCTCCCTGTGCCTGTCGGGAGATCCGGGTGATGGACGCAGCCAGGCCCGCCACAGTGGGTGTTTCAAACAGGGTCCGCAGGGGCACTTCCACCTGTGCCATTTCCCGTACGCGTGCGATGACCTGCGTGGCGAGCAGGGAATGGCCGCCCAGGGTGAAGAAGTTGTCGAAGGTACCTACACGTTCCAGTTGTAAGACCTGGCACCAGATCCCGGCCAGCAATTCCTCCAGCGGGGTGCGCGCCGCGACGAAGACCGTTTTCTGTTCTGGCCGGCTTCGATCAGGGGCCGGGAGCGCGCGCCGATCCAGCTTGCCATGCGGGGTAAGCGGCAGGGCGGAAAGCCACTGGAAGGTTGAGGGGAGCATGAAGTCAGGGAGCCTGGCGGCCAGGGCCTGGCGCAGCTCCGTGAGCGTGAGTTTCTCTGGCTCAGCGGCCACGACATAGGCCACCAGGCGCTGATCTTCCGGCGTCTGCTCATATATTGCTACTGCTGCCTCGCGCACTCCCGCCTGCTCCAGTAATGCCGCCTCAATTTCTCCCAGCTCGATGCGATGGCCCCGTATCTTTACCTGCTGATCCTGCCGGCCGCTAAACAGCAGCGCGCCATCAGGCTGGTAGCGGGCCCAGTCTCCCGTTCTGTAAAGGCGAGCGCCCGGCTTCTGGCTAAAGGGATCGGGGATGAAGCGCTCGGCGGTCAGATCCGGGCGCTGGAGATATCCGCGCGCGACTCCCTGTCCGCCAATATACAGTTCTCCCGCTACCCCCACTGGCACCGGGAGCAGGTAGGAGTTGAGCAGATAGAGCCGGGTGTTGGCGATAGGGCGACCGATCCCGGCGGGATCGCTGCTGGCTTGCATGGCCTGGATACTCGACCAGATCGTTGTCTCGGTGGGGCCGTAAAGATTCCAGACAGCGGTAGCGCGCTCCAGCAGCGGCGCGAGCAGGTCACGCGGGAAGGCTTCTCCCCCGCAGAGAATGGTGAGCGGAACGTCAGGCCGGGTTCCTGTGGCCTGGACAAACAGGCGCCAGGTGGCTGGCGTGGCCTGCGCGACAGTAGCTCCCGTTTCGCGCAGTTGATGCGCCAGCGCCGCGCCATCCGCTAGCGTCTCACGGGGCGCGAGGATCACGGTGGCCCCGACCAGCAGGGGTAGAAAGAGTTCCAGGGTGGCGATGTCGAAGGTGAGCGGCGTCAGCGCCAGCCAGCGGTCTTGCGGGCGGATGCCTGGAGACACACGCATAGCCGTGAGAAAGGCCAGCAGGGTGCGATGCACAATCTGCACGCCTTTCGGTTTGCCGGTTGAGCCCGAAGTGTAGATGACATACGCCAGGTTCTCTGCCTCTGCTCCGCTGCTCAAATTCTCCCGCTGCCGCTGCGCAATCTCTTCCCACATGTGTTCCAGACAGAGGATATGGATACCCGGCAATTCCCTTCCGGCCACGAGATGCGCCTGTGTCAGGAGCACCCGCATGGCGGTGTCCCTTTGCATGAAAGCGATCCGCTCCCAGGGAGAAGCGGGGTCCAGCGGGACGTACCCTCCCCCGGCTTTGAGGATGCCCAGCAGACTTACGAGCATATCAGCACAGCGCTCCATGTACACGCCAACCAGGGACTCTGCTCCAATGCCCAGGGCGCGGAGGTGGCGGGCAAGCTGGTTAGCCCGCTGGTTGAGTTCCTGGTAGCTGAGGTATCCCTCCCCGCTCACCAGCGCGATGGCATCGGGGGTCCGGGCCGCCTGTTCCTCGATCAGTTGAGGCAGACAGCGATCCCGAGGAAAATCCGCGCGTGTGTTATTCCACTCGACCAGCAGGCGCTGTTCTTCGCTTGCCGAGAGCAGATGCAGCCGCTCATAGGCGGAGGTGGGAGCGTGGACCATGGCGGTGAGCGCCGCGAGGTAATAGCCGACTATGGCGTCCACCTGCTCCTCTGGCAACATGCTGGCATTGGCCTCCAGGCGCAGATGGATTACTGGAGCGTGCGGGGATTGATTAAAGTTGGCGAGCAGAGTAAAGTTGGTCTGTTCAAACGAATCGCTCCCGACTACCTGTAAGCTTTTGAGTTCCTGTATTCCCTCGTAGATATGAAAATGGACAAAGTTAAAAGCCGTCTCAAAGAGGGGCTGTCCACCGCCATCCTGCTGGATTTGAGCCAGGGGGTAGCGCCGGAAGGCCAGCCCATCACGCTCGGCCTCGAAGGTCTCACGCACCAGGTCCAGCCAGGTTCCACCGCTGAGCTTCTGCCGGTGAGGCACTGTATTGAGAAACAGCCCCAGAACGAGCTCTCCATCCGGGATCTCTGGCCGGCCATTGGCCACGAGGCCGGTGAGAACATCGCGCTCTCCACTTAACAGACCCATCACTCGCACATGGGCGGCGAGCAAGACGCTTTTCAGGGGCACATTCGCGGCGCGAGCCAGCCTGGTGAGTTCCTCGGAGATCTGCTGCGAGAGCGCCACGCGGCGCGTGTGGGGAAGGACAGCAAGATGTTCCTGGGATTTCTGGGGCCAGCGCGCAAGGACTGTTCGGCTGCTCTCGCGTAGTTTCTCCTGCCAGTACTGTTTTGCCGCAGCTGACTCCAGGGCCTGTAGTTCCAGGGCGACAAAATCGCGGTAGAGGGCGGCAGGAGGCGGCGAACTGGCCGTATCGCCAGCGTCCAGCAAGGAGAGGTAGCGCTGAAAGAGTTCGGAAAAGAGCGAGGCCACGCTCCAGCCGTCCAGGATGGCGTGATGAAAACTCAGGACCAGGTCAAAGGTCTTCTTGCTGCGTTGATAGATCGCCACGCGCATCAGAGGGGCCTGAGACCAGTCAAAGTGCCGGCCCTTTTCCGCCTCTCTCCAGGTGGTGAACCGTTCATCCTGCTCGGAGGAACTGAGAGAACTCCAGTCTTCTACCTGCAAAGGGATTTCGCACCTGTGCTGTACCATCTGCAGGGGTCTGCTGAAAGTAGTCATGTCAAAGGACGTGCGTAACACCTGGTGGCGGGCCGTGACCTGGCGCAGGGTTTCACGCCAGGCCTGTATGTCGAGGCGAGCCTGGAGCCGCAGGCTGAAGATATCGTGATAGATAGCCGAGGCAGGACTGTAGTCGCTATGAAAGAACATCCCGGCTTGTAACAGGCTCACGGGATAGGCGTCCTCTACTCCTTCCGGGAGGCTTTGCCGCTCCTGGTCCGTAAGGAGACTAAAAAGCTGAGCGGATGGGCGTGGCGCGAACGGCGTGGCCTCCTCCTGCGTGAGGGTGTGGGCCAGGCCGGCGATGGTCTGGTGTTGAAAGAGTTGCTGCATTGAGCCCTGTAACCCGCGCTCCCTGGCCAGGGCCAGCACCTGGATGCTGCGGATCGAATCGCCGCCGAGGGTAAAGAAGTTATCATCGATACCCACGCGCTCCAGTTTGAGAACCTGGGACCAGATGCCGGCGAGAATCTCCTCCACAGGCGTACGGGGTGGGGCATAGGGCTCGTGCAGATCCGGACGAGCCGTGCCCGGCAGAGGGAGCGCGCGCAGGTCCAGCTTCCCATGGGGCGTGAGTGGCAACTCGTCTAAGAGCAGGAAAGCCGAGGGCACCATATAGTCAGGCAGCCTGGCCTGGAGGTGGGCGCGCAGTTCACTGACGCCAGGTTTCTGCTGTCCGTGAGGCACAAGATAGGCCACCAGGCGCTGATCCAGGAGCCGCACCGCGACATTTTGCACGTTCGGGTGCGTGGCCAGGACTGCCTCGATTTCCCCTGGCTCAATGCGAAATCCGCGCAGCTTGACCTGGGCATCGTTACGTCCCAGGTACTCCACTTCTCCATCGTCCAGCAATCTGGCCACATCTCCCGTTCTGTACAGCCGGTCTCCGGGCCGCGTGCTCCAGGGATGAGGTACAAAACGCTCGGCCGTCAGGGCCGCGTTGGCCAGGTAGCCGCGAGCGAGGCCAGTTCCCCCAATATACAGTTCCCCGGCGATTCCAGGCGGGACCGGCTGCAAAGAGGCATCGAGCACGTAGAGTTGCATGGTTGCGCGAGGGCGACCAATCAAACTCTGCCGCTTCAGACGCTGGTCGGGGGCTTCCAGGAGGTGGGCCGTCACGTGGACGGTTGTTTCGGTAATGCCATACATATTGATGAGGCGCGTGCCCTGCTCGCCATGCCGCTGCCACCACACAGCGAGGCTGGCGAAGTCGAGCGCTTCGCCTCCAAAGATGATCAGTCGCAGGCTCGCGACTGTGTGGGGGTAGGCGGCATCTTCGGCGGCCAGCAGGGCGCGAAAGGCCGAGGGTGTCTGATTAAGCACCGTGACTTGCTGTTCCTGGAGCAGGCCCCAGAACGCCTGGGGAGAGCGACTGAGCCAGTACGGCACCAGCACCAGCCGTCCTCCTGCCAGCAATGCCCCCCATACTTCCCAGACGGAGAAGTCGAAGGCGATACTATGAAAGAGTGTCCAGACATCGCCCGCTGTGAAATGGCAGAGTGTTTGCGTGGAGGTAAAGAGCTGGTGTACATTGCTATGGGGAATCATGATACCTTTGGGCTGGCCGGTCGAACCGGAGGTATAGATCACATACGCCAGGTTCTGGGGAGTCACTCCGCTTACCGGATTGCTCCCATTCTCGCCAGTCGGGTCTTCATCGCCTGGTTGCAGGACCAGGACCTGTACAGGCAGGTGCGCCCATTGTTCCACCGCGTCTGGGCGGGTCAGCACCAGCGAAACCCGAGCATCGGACAGCAGGAAGGCCAGGCGCTCCGAGGGGAAGGCCGGGTCCAGCGGGACATAAGCTCCCCCCGCTTTGAGAATGGCGAGGAGACCCACGACCATCTCCATACTGCGCTCTATCCCCAATCCTACCCAGACGTCCGGTCCAACTCCGTGGCTTTGCAGGCGGCGCGCCAGGTGGTTGGCCCGCCTGTTGAGCTCCTGGTAGCTTATGTGTTCCTGGAGCAGGCTCAGCGCGATGGCATCGGGGGTACGCTCGACCTGGGCCTCAAAGAGTTCATGCAGGCAGAGGGTATCTGCCGGGGAGAGAGCCAGGTCGCGGTGACAGAGGGACAGGATCTGCTCCTGCTCTGTTTCAGTCAGCAGAGACAGGCCGGCGAGGCGCTGGTGGGGATCAGCCACAATGGCTTCCAGCAGGGTTTGATAGTGATGGGCCATCTGGACGATAGTGGAAGCTTCAAAGAGATCGGTGTTATATTCCAGCATGCCCAGGAGGCCCTGCTCCGTCTCGTTGAGCGTGAGGGTTAGCTCAAAGCGGGTGGTAGGCCGCTCAATGTAGAGGGGTTGTACGAGTAATCCCGGCAGTTCCGCGTCCTGCATGGGGACATTCTGCAAGACAAACATGACCTGAAAAAGCGGGGTATGGCTCAGATTACGCTGAGGATGGAGCGCGCTGACTACCTGCTCGAAGGGTATATCTTGATGTGCATATGCCTCCAGGCAGACCTGGCGCACGCGCGCCAGGAAGGTATGGAAGCGCGGGTTTCCTGAGAGGTCGGCGCGCAGGACCAGCGTGTTTGCGAAATACCCGATTAATTGCTCAAGTTGCTGGTTTGTGCGATTGGCAATGGGGGTGCCAACGAGCAGATCGTCCTGTCCGCTGTAGCGTCCCAGCAGGATTTGCCATCCCGCCAGCAGGAGCATGAACAGCGTGGCGTCGGTTTGCCGGCTCAGGGTATGGAGATCTGCTACCAGTGAGGGAGGCAACGTGAAGAAAAAGCGCGCGCCATGCGAGGTTAGAATGGCTGGACGTGCTCGGCTGGCGGAGAGATCCAGGGCCTCCGGGGCCCCGCGCAATTGTTGCGTCCAGTACGCCAGCTGGGCCTGCCACTCCTCTCCTTGCATCCTCTCGCGCTGCCAGAGCGTGTAATCGGCGTACTGAAGAGGCAGGGGTGGCAGAGGGGAGGGTTGCCCTGTCGAGAAGCAGGTGTAGAGGATAGAGAGCTCGTGCAGAAGGATGCCCAGCGACCAGCGATCCGAGATAATGTGGTGCATACTCAAAAGCAAAATATGTTCGTTCTCGCCCAGGCGGAGCAGATGGACACGCAGCAAGGGGCCGTGTTCCAGGTCAAAGGGGACCAGGCCCTCGTCCCGAGCCAGTTGTTGCAGATGTATCTCCCTGAGCTGTGGTGGGAGATCTGCCAGGTCCACGAGCAGGATCTGCACAGGCAAGGCCTGGTGGATGCGCTGCACAGGAGTGCCCTCGACGAAAAGAAAGGTCGTACGCAGCGCCTCGTGCCGGCGCACTATCTCAGCCAGGCTGCGTTGCAGGGCGGCCAGCCTCAGCCTGCCGCGCAAACTTACCACGAGAGGCATGACATAGGCCGGGTTTCCCGGGGCTAGCTGGTCAAGCACCCACTGTTGTTGCTGGGTGAAAGAGAGCACGACATCCCCTTCTTGTTCGCGCACCGGGATGTCGTGCTCCTCAAAGGTATCCAGGCCCTCCTCCGCGAGGAGGAGAGCCAGCAGTTGCTCTTTTTCGTCATCCAGCAGGTCCTCGCTATCCCTCAAAGTAACCTCCCTTCTCTGGCCTGGTTCAAAGCCCTGCGCTCATTTCGTTGAGTGAGGGACAGGGAACTTTCAGGTTTCGGTGTGTGGGCCGTTTACTTATCCCCAAAAAAGGGAAAATCCCTTCGTTGTTTTGTACGCAAACAAGTTGCATCTGCTCTGGCCTGGCTTGCCTGGCACCATGAACTGCTTTTTCTATTATGCGCTATTCGTCGATGTTTTGTCCAGGCCAGTTTTGCCGCAACGCGGAGGGTGCACCAGCATGGAAACCCTCCGCGTTGCTTCATTCATCCCCTTTTCTGGCGCGCAGGCTTTTATGCACCTCGTCGGGAGACATGGCGTTGAGCTTTTGACGCAGGCGGGCAATGGCGGCAATCTGCCCTGGCCTGGTTTCATATTGTACCAGCGCTTCGGCCAGCCCGGCGATCGTCGGCGTCAGAAAGAAAACATGCAGAGGCACTTTTACCTGGAACGTCTTGTTTACCCGGGCCATGACCTGGGTGGCCAGCAGGGAATGCCCACCCAGCTCGAAGAAGTGGTCGTAAATGCCCACCTGTTCCAGGTGCAGTACCTGGCTCCAGATGTTTACCAGCAGCTCCTCCGTGGCGGTGCGTGGGGCCGGTGAGCGCTCTTCTCGCTGCGTGGCATTGCCATCAGGTACAGGCAATGCTCCCCGGTCCAGTTTGCCATTGGGCAGCAGGGGCCAGGCTGTCAGTAACTGGAAAGCGGAGGGAACCAGCGCGCCTGGAAGGCGGGCCTGGGCATGGCCGCGCAGGGAACTGACCGCGGGCTGCTCGTGGGGCTGTGGCACGATGTAGGCCACCAGGCGCTGGTCCCCTGGTTGATCCTCGCGCATCATGACTACCACCTCGCGTACGCCGGTATGCTGGCGGAGAACAGCTTCAATCTCTCCCAGTTCGACGCGATAGCCCCGCAGCTTGACCTGCCGATCACGCCGGCCCAGAAACTCGATCACGCCATCAGGGCGGTAACGTGCCAGGTCCCCGGTGCGGTAGAGGCGCTCCCCTGGTTCGCTGCTGAAGGGATGGGGGACAAACCTCTCCGCCGTCTCCTGGGGCCGTCCCAGGTAGCCTCTTGTCACACCCGGCCCTCCCACATAGACCTCTCCAACCACGCCCTGCGGGACGGGGGAGCCGTATCGATCCAGCAGGTAGACCTGTTTGTTAGGAAAAGGCCGCCCACTCAAGGCGTTTTCCCCTGCCTGCCCGGTCAGTTGCATCCACGCCGGAAGGCGGTAGAACGTGGCGGACATGGTGGTCTCGGTGGGTCCATAGTGATTGGTGATCTCGATCTGGGGATTAAAAACGCGCCTGGCCTGAGCTACCAGGCTCAGCGGCAAATGTTCACCCCCGACCAGCAGGAAGCGCAGAGATGGGAAGAGGGGACGCGCCGCGGGTTCGGCCGTATCCAGCAAGGCGCGCAGGAAAGAGGGCACCAGGCTGAGCACATGAGTTACCTGGTGCTGGCGCAAATGAGCCAGGATGCGACCGGTATCTTTGGCGTCCCGGGTTGGCATCATCACCAGGCGCGCGCCGGTAAGCAAGGTACTGAAGATATCGCGTACAGCGGCATCGAAGGTCAGCGGAGGATTCTGCAGAACCGTCATGCCAGGATGCAGGTGGAAGCAGTGGATGATAGCAGAGAGATAGGAGACTGCTCCCCTGTGAGGAACCAGCACGCCCTTGGGCTGGCCGGTGGACCCGGAGGTAAAGACGAGATAGGCCAGGTTCTGGGGTGAGCTGGTGTTCACCGGATTGGCCGGGGCTCGTTCTGGCATGGTCTGTCCGACCAGTTCGCAGTGGAAGATTCTTGCCGAATGCGAGCGTATCTGTTCAGGCAGAGAAGGCGCCAGGGCGGCGTTGCTTACGACCAGGGACGGCTCAGCCAGTTCCAGCAAAGATGCCAGCCGCTGAGGAGGGGCGTCGAGGTCCAGGGCAAAATAGGCTCCTCCCGCTTTGAGAATGCCCAGCACGCTGATGATCAGATCCAGCGAGCGAGGCAGATAGACCCCGACGAGGACCTCCGGGCCGACGCCACGTGCCCGCAGCAGCGTGGCCAGGTGATTGGCGCGCGCGTTGAGTTCGGCATAGGTCAGGTGCTCGTCCTCGTACACCAGGGCGATGGCGTCGGGGGCGCGCTCCACCTGCTGCTCAAAGAGCTGGTGCAGGCCCTCCTGCCTGTCTTCCAACGTCTCCGGGGTGCTCCATTCCAGGAGTAACTGGTCCCGCACCACCGCGGGGAGCCAGGGCAGGTGGGAGAGCGGCAGCTTGGGAGAGGTGGCCACGGCCTCCAGGATGCAGAGATAGGAGCTGACCAGGCGCGCGATGGTGGCCGGCTCAAAGAGGTCGGTCTGGTACTCCAGCATGCCTCGCAGGCCCTGGTCCGTCTCCTGGAGGCGCAGTGTCAACTCCATTTTGGCGCTGGTCTGGGCGATGGGCACCGG
>DASVMX010000522.1:0-2207 GCA_036384215.1 Ktedonobacteraceae bacterium
CCCTTTGCTCAGCTCGCTAAAACAGGGAGCTTGCCTCCCGACGTTTTATTTGCCGAAGCGAGCGGCAACAACATCCCAGTTGACCACGTTCCACCAGGCATCCAGGTAAGCGGGGCGCTTGTTCTGGTACTTCAGGTAGTACGCGTGCTCCCAGACATCATTGCCCAGGAGGGGCTTAAGGCCATCGGTCAGAGGGCTGTCCTGGTTGGCGGTCGAAACGATCTGTAGTTTGCCGTTTTTGTCTTGCACCAGCCAGGCCCAGCCAGAGCCGAAGCGCTTCACACCGGCGTCCTTGAAGGCAGCCTGGAAAGCCTCGAACGAACCAAAGGCCTCGTTGATCGCGGCGGCCAGGGCGCCGCCAGGAGCCTTGCTGCCGCCAGGAGTCATCGTTTCCCAGAAGGCCGAGTGGTTGATATGGCCGCCGCCATTGTTGCGCACAGCCGTGCGGATATTCTCCGGCACTTCGTTCAGGCGCACGATCAGATCGTTCAGCGACCAGTTGGCTACGGGGCTATCCTTGATAGCGGCGTTGAGATTGGTTACATAGGCACCATGATGCAAGTCATGGTGGATCTGCATGGTCTGCGTGTCGATATACGGCTCAAGTGCGTCGTAGGCATACGCCAGTGATGGAACTTCAAAAGCCATGTGAACATTTCTCCTTTGAAGAAATAGAATGTAATGTGGTATCGTCTCACTTTTTGCCCTCTTGTTCGACCAGGGTGGAGAGGGTCGCGTGGAAAAATCCGCGTCAAAGCACATCGGCCCCGGCGATACTAGAGAGGGCCACGCCCTTAGTTGTATTAGATGGACAGACAAAAGTCAAGCTGAAGTGCGCTTTTTGCAGGTTTTTTTATGGCCCACCGCGCAGAACTGTCCTTTTGGGCAGTATAACACTCCAAAAAAGCATGAAGCGGCCTCACGTCTATGCCAGGCCGTACAGCAGGTAGCCAGCCAGACCGGCCAGCATCAAGATAACCACAATGTTGACGCGTTTCGTCAGGGCCAGCGCGCAGGCGCCCGCGGCCAGGGCTATGCTGCGCCAGTCCAGACTGGAGCGGCTGAGAATGGTCCAGGCCACTGAAAGCGTGATCCCGATCACAGCCAGCGAGACCCCGCGCATCAGCGCCGCTACCCAGTTGAGCTTTGAGGCGCGATTATAGATCGCGGAGATGGCCAGCACCAGAAACGGCGGAATAGTAATCGCAATCAGCGCCAGGGCCGCGCCCGGTAGTCCATAGGTCAGATAGCCCAGGCTGATCACCCACAGCCCGTTGGGGCCGGGACTGACCTGTCCAATGGCCAGCGACTGACCAAAATCCGCTTCGCTGGCCCATCCCGCTGAGGTCAGATCCTGGTGCAGGCTGGGCAGATTACTAATGCCGCCGCTGGAGAAGAGCGAGGCCTTAATGAAGAGCAGCAGATAGATCAGCGGATTAATCATGGATCTCCTCCGTTTCTCGCTGCGCTGCCTCTACTTCGCTTTGCATCACCACCTGGCGCGGCGCGTGCCTGAAAAACAGAATACTGAGCAGGGCCGTGCCAATCAGCACAAAGGCAATCGCGACCTGGAAACGGGTAATCGCCAGCGTGGCCAGCGCGACCAAAGCCAGCCCGAGCAACAGACGCCAGATACCCTCGGCCCGCAGCTCTTTTAGAATGGGCTGCGCGTACTTAATGGCCACCACCAGCATGATTCCAGCCGTGGCCGGGATTACCCCCTGGAGAATCGACTGCGTGGCCGGAAAGCGCTGTACGCTCACAAAGCCAGCGGTCAGCAGACAGGTAATCGCCGCGCTCGGCACCAGCAATCCCACCAGCGACGCGCACACCCCGCGCGCGCCCCCCAGCTTACGCCCGATCAGAATCGTCATCCCAACCAGATTAATGCCTGGAGCCATCACACACAGGTTCCAGAAATGATTATATTCTTCAGGTAAAAGCCAGCCGCGCTTCTCCACAAAGACCCGGTAGATCAAAAAAGTGGTCGAAGCGCCACCGCCAAAGGATTGCAGGCCAATACTGGTCCAGATGCCAAGCAAGGTCCACATGCCCGGTCTGGAATGCTGTGAATTCATCTAGTCAGCTCCTAACGATGAGTAAACGGGGAAGTTCTGAAAAAATCAGTTTCTATCATTGTAAAATGTACAGGCTATATATGCCAATTTATATATCGTTGGCATATCAGTCATCCCAAACTTTGCAAA
>DASVMX010000523.1:0-3196 GCA_036384215.1 Ktedonobacteraceae bacterium
TACCTGGCGAAGCGCCGCAGGCGCTGAGGATTCATGTTAGAAGATAGAAGTTCTTATAATTTAGCCAGTTTGTAGCCGACATCGGGCACGGTCAGGATGTAGCGAGGGTGGCGGGAGTCTGGTTCGACTTTGCGACGCAGGCGGCTGATGTAGACCCAGATGAAGTCAACTTCGCGGTTGTATTCGGAGCCCCAGACGCGTTCGAGCAGGAGTTCATGGGTCATGACGCGCCCGGCATTCTGGGCGAGAGTGCTGAGCAGTTTGTATTCGGTGCGGCTCAGTTGTACGGGTTGGCCAGCGAGCAGCACTTGATGCTGAGCGTAGTCAATGGTCAGGTCGCCGCTGCGGAAGATGGTCTCGACGGGCTCGCTGTCATTGAGCGCGGCCTGGCGGCGCTGGAGAGCGCGCAGGCGGGCCAGCAGCTCTTTCATGTGGAAAGGCTTGCTCACCAGGTCGTCGGCCCCCAGGTCGAGCAGGTGGACGCGTGTCTCTTCGTCGTCCTCGTCGTCGCAGAGCATGACCACGGGCACGCGCGAGAATTCGCGCAGGCGCTGGAGCAGCTCCAGGCCCTGCATATCCGCCAGGCTGGTGGCCAGCAGAACCAGTTCGGGCTCCTCCAGGTCGAACTGGCGCAGGAACTGGGTGCCGTGGTTGAGTACCTGGACCTGGTAGCGTTCCTCTTCGAGGTTGGCCCGCAGATAGCGCACGATACGGGCGTCGCTTTCAACAAGTGCCACGCGTGTGCGCTGGCTGCGGCGCGTGCTCGCTGGTCGCGAAGGTGTGCCTGGTGCGTTGATAGCGGGCAGCTTGCCGGTAATCGACCAGGCTGCTGTTGCAGTCAGATTGTTGGGCGGTGTAAAGGGCAGGGTGCAGTAGAACGTTGCGCCCGCGTCCAGGCCGGGTGAATCGGCCCAGATGCGTCCGCCGTGGGCCTCAATCGTCGCGCGTGCTACCGCCAGTCCCAGGCCGCTGCCCTGAGCGCGTTCGTCGCCCTCGACTACACGGTAGAAGCGGTCAAAAATATGGTCCAGGTGTTCCGGGGCAATGCCTTTGCCCTGGTCGCTGACGCTCAGAAGTAGTTCGCCCTCGCTGTGCTGCAGTTCCAGGCGGATGGTGCCGCCGTTGGGCGAATAGGTCACGGCATTGTGCAGCAGGTGCTGGAGCGCCTGCTCGACGCGTGTGGGATCGCACAGGATAGGCGGGAGTTCTTTAGGCAGCTCACAAAGTACGCGGTGGCGGGGCGCGTTCTTGCGCCAGCGTTCTACAAGCAGACTCAGCAGCGCGGGCAGGCGCACCTCGCTCAGGCGCAAATTTTGCGCGCCAGCATCCAGGCGCCAGACATCCAGCAGCGTATTCAGGATTTCGTGCAGGCGGTCGGTCTGGGTATCGATCATCTGAAGCATCTCACGCTGCATCGTCTGGTCCCAGCGCATCGAATTGCTCAACAGGGTCGTCGCGGACCCCTTAATGATCGCCAGTGGCGTCTTCAGCTCGTGGGCGGCCATAGCCAGAGTTTCGCCGCGTGTCTGGTCTGCCGAGCGCTCCAGGGTAATGTCGTCGAGCAGTATGCCGCGTCCCAGCAGGCAACCGGGCGTATTGTGGATGGGAAAACTCTGCACGCGCAGCCAGCGAACCGCCGCGTCGGCCAGCGCCAGGTCGGTCGAACTCTCCTCTTCTGGATGTCGCCACAGGCGCTCAAGTTCAAGCTGCGCGCTGGTAGGATCGACAGCCAGCGAGACCAGTTGCTGCCTCACATCAAAGTCCGCGCGCGTATCCAGCAGATCGCTCTCAACGCGTAACAGGCGCCACGCGCTGGGATTGGCATAGGCAATGTGTTCGGCCTGGTTCAACAGCAGGAAGCCACTGCGCAGATTAGCCGCGATCCCCGCCAGCATCGTATGATCCTCGGCCAGTTCCGTAGACAGAGCCAGGGCAGAAGCGAGCGGAGAGCCAGTATTCTGGGGATCAGAAAAAGAGCGGACCTGCTGAGTGCCAGCCCTCCCATTCTGCTTATGCTGATGAAACGTATCTCCCGCGGCGGAGCGCATACAAAAATTTCTCCCATGTAGTATGTTTGCTGTGCTATTGATATTCTAGCAAATCCGTGCCAATCTGAGAAGAGAAAGCTACCAAAGCACCCTCCAGAGCTACCCATTTGTCTACTTCAGCCCTGCCACTTACGGGTGCGACTCACGTTTTTGCCATCGGGTCCACCCCGCAGGCGCGGCTCAATACGGTTTCAAGAAGGCGAAAATCCGCCCGGTTTGTGCTCAATTGCTGAGCGAGAATTCGCTCGAATTGAGCTTGACCAGCAGAACCGTTGCTCTTCTTGAAACCGTATTGACCGGCGCGTCTGGTGTGCTCAGCTTTTGCGGATACTCATTTGACTGCCGCGAAGAGGACCACAAAAAGGACGAGGTGCAGGAGGCCGAAGAGGAAGAGCAACCACATGATGACCGCGAATTCGCGCTGTTCGCGGACGTGGGAGCTGGTGTTGTAGGCTTCGGGGGAGCGCACGGAGGCGACCAGGCCCATGGCGATGCGCAGGCGACTGGGCGAGCGGATGGGTGAACGGCGCATTTCAACCAGCAGGATTTCATGACAGGTTTTGCAGATCTCCCAGACGCGGCGCGGCTCTGGTGCTCCGACTGGCTCTTTGAGCGCGATTGGGTAGAACCAGATCAGACCCTTACAAATAGAACAGCGTCTTGGTCGTCGCCAGCGCTTCTGAAGCCCTGTTTCCCTTTTCCTGGCGACCGTGACGTCATTTCCAGGTATCATAATTGCTCGCTCGCTGTCCTTTCCGGGCACCTGCCGGGTTCTCGCATGGACTGACCGTGGATGGTTCCACGCTATGCTTTGCTATCTCAAATGATAGGATCATTATACCATACCTCGCTGGCAAATTTGGGCTTCGTCGAGTTACTTCTCCTTAATTATTATACGTTGGCGGAAGACATAAAGAAGCGCATCTTCCTGTCATTATTCGGGTTCTCTGCTAGTGCTTTGTCAAACTTCGTTTGAGGAATGCGCTGCCTGCGGCAGCGGAGAGAGAAGAGACGCAGAGGGGCTGGCGCCCCTCTGCACTCCCCACTTTCCTACCCTTCAAACGAAGCTTGACGGGACACTGGTATGAATCCTCGGTGCGAAGAGTGCAGCGGGCAAATAAAGAGCAGGTTTCGGCGCGGGCAATGCC
>DASVMX010000524.1:0-14172 GCA_036384215.1 Ktedonobacteraceae bacterium
CCAGTTCTTTGGGCAGGCGATCGTAGAGCTTCATGAACAGTTCTTCATGGGAGAGCAACTCGCGCTGCCAGGCGGTACGGTCAACCGACATCAGCTCGTTGAATTGCTCGCGAGTGAAGTCGGGCAGGCCGCGCCAGTCGAGGTCTTCGTAGCGTGGCATCCAGCCGATGGGGCTTTCAATGCTGACCGCGCGCCCGTGGGCTCGTTCGACGATCCACTTGAGGATGCGCATGTTATCGCCAAAGCCGGGCCAGAGGAAATGCCCCTCGGCATCGCGCCTGAACCAGTTGACGCAGAAGATGCGCGGCGGGTTGTGCAGGTGGCGTCCGAAGTTGAGCCAGTGGTTGAAGTAATCAGCCATGTGATAGCCGGCGAAGGGCAGCATGGCGAAAGGATCACGCCTGACTTCGCCGACCTTGCCGGTCGCGGCGGCGGTGGTCTCCGAGCCCATGGTTGCCGCGGCGTAAACACCATAGTTCCAATTGAACGTTTGATAGACAAGCGGCACGGCATCTGAGCGGCGTCCACCAAAAATAAAAGCCGAGATCGGGACACCCTGCGGATCGTTCGCCGCGGGATCGATGACCGGACACTGGCTGATTGGCGCGGTAAAACGCGCGTTGGGATGGGCGGCCACGCGCCCACTGCCAGGAGTCCATTCTTGACCAGTCCAGTCGATCAGGTGCGCGGGCGGCGTCTTTGTCATGCCTTCCCACCAGACATCGCCATCGTCAGTCAGCGCGACATTGGTAAAGATTGTATTGGCGCGCATCGAAGCCATCGCGTTGGGATTGGATTGCTCGCTGGTGCCGGGCGCGACTCCGAAGAAGCCGGCTTCGGGATTGATCGCGCGCAGCTTGCCGTCCGTGCCGGGTTTAATCCAGGCGATATCATCGCCCACCGTGGTCACGTGCCAGCCCTCTTCCTGGAACTCCGGGGGTGGGATGAGCATAGCGAAGTTGGTTTTGCCGCAAGCGCTGGGGAAGGCCGCCGCGACATACGTCTTCTCGCCCATGGGGTTTTCCACACCCAGGATCAGCATATGCTCGGCCAGCCAGCCTTCGTCGCGTGCCAGCACCGAGGCGATGCGCAGCGCGAAACACTTCTTGCCCAGTAGCGCGTTGCCACCGTAGCCAGAGCCATAGGACCAGATCGCGCGCTCTTCCGGGAAATGGACAATGTACTTGTGTTCCGTGTTGCACGGCCAGGGTACATCGGCCTGGCCAGGCTCCAGCGGCAGACCCACGGAATGCATACAGGGGATAAAATCGCCGTTTTCTCCCAGCACATCAAAGACCGCCCGGCCCATGCGCGTCATAATCCACATGCTTACCGCCACGTAGGGCGAATCGGTCAGCTCGACGCCAATATGCGCGATGGGCGAGTTCAGCGGCCCCATGCTAAAAGGGATGACATACATCGTGCGCCCGCGCATACAACCGTCAAAGAGTCCGATCAGAGTCTCTTTCATCTCTCTAGGATGAACCCAGTTATTGGTCGGACCGGCATCGCTCTTGCTCAGGGAACAAATAAATGTGCGATCTTCAACACGCGCGACATCACCTGGATGAGAGCGAGCCAGAAAACTGTTGGGGCGTTTGGCGGGATTGAGCCGGAGGAATGTGCCAGAGTCAACCATTTGCTGGCACAGACGGTCGTACTCCTCGCGTGAACCGTCGCACCAGTGGACCTGGTCGGGCTTGCACAGCGCGACCATCCTGGTGACCCAGGTACGAAATTTGGTATTGGTGACATAATCAGGAATCTTCATTGATGCCTCTCTTAAATAAGTCCTATCAATCATTATAATGCACCCTTGAGAACTTGAGGACACGCGGCGCCACGGCCACAGGCCGAGTCTGCTGGCTGTGCCTTTTCCTATCCAGGCGCAAAAAAGAAGTGCCCATGGATCTAAATATCATGCAACCATTTTCGCTCCGCGTCAAATCCCGTACCAGTATGTGTACCGCATGGGCCATGCGGCTTGCGGCACGCGCCCATTTATGTGTGAGCCGTGACCTCTTCCTGGCCCTGTTGTGGGTAGTGCGTTGAGTAGAATACAAACATCAGCGACCTGCCTTTATTGCGATTTTCAGGATAAAGGACCGGAGGAACCAGGACTGGATAAAGGGCCAGAACCAGGACCCGGACGCCTTCTATCCAGGAAACTGAGCAGTGGTCTGCGAGAAGGCGCGCTGGTTGGCGTGTTCCAGCCCGAAGTCGCGGAAGGCGCTTGCAGCAGTTGTTGTGTTTGGGGATGGAAGAGGCGGAACTCTTCGGGGTCTACGGCAATTGAAAAAACGCTGCCGACCGGAACCTTTTCGTGGGACACGTCAAAGAGCGCCATCAGCGGCTCAGCGAGGTGAGGCACGTGTAATTGGGCCAGCGTCCTGCCTTGATTCCACTCGCTGGCGATGACCTCGGTTTTGAGCGTGTAGAAAGTCGGCTGCCAGCGTGCCTGGAACTCCCATTCAGGGATAATGTTCTCAGGCCGGATACCCACGTAAATTTCTTTACACTGGTGAATGTCGATCACTCGTGTCCATTTCATCGGAAGCAGCGGCGTAAAACCTTTAGCCCAGATGCGGTAGCAAATTCCTTCTGGTTGATAGGTGCCCTGCAAATAGCCTGTCAGCGTATTCATCGGCGGGAAACCGAGCCATTGTGCAACCCAGAGCGTGGCCGGGGTCTGGATCAGTTCCGAGCGCGTGCCAATTTGCTGAATCTTGCCCTGGTTGATCACTGCCACGCGATTTGTAATCGCGAAAGCATCATCAGGGTCGCTGGTCGCGTAAATACAGGCGAAGCCTAATTTCTGGTGGAGCTCCGCTATTTCGCGTCTGGCGACCAGGCGCGAAGGTGTATCCAGTTGTTCCAGCAGCTCATCAAAAAGATAGAGCGCGGGATCTTTCGCGATCGCGCGCGCCAGTGCTACGCGCAGTCGCTCGCCGGGCGATAATATCGAGATTTTGCGTTCAAGAGTATGTGAAACGTTCAGGGTTTTAGCTACCGTTGCGACTCGATAGTCCATGCCGTCTTTACTCATCGGCATGTGCTGGAGTGGTAGACTAATGCACTCGGAGGCTGTGATGTGAGGGATCAGTCCGTAGCCATTCTGAAATACCATACTGATGTTGCGTTTTGTTGCCGGGGTGTCTGTGATATCTTCGCCATTGAGGAGAATGCGACCAACGTTTGCATCCTCCAGGCCGGTGAGCACTCGCAGGAGCAGCGTTTTCCCGCTTTCTGGTGGTCCTAGCAGAGCCAGCAACTCCCCTGGCTGCACAGACAGGCGAACGGTATCAATAAGAGTCGTTTTCCCAACGCGTTTGGTGAGTTCATGTACCTCCAGAACGTACATGTAAGTCCTCCCTGATATTTCTGTCCAGATATCCTTATGGTATGGTTCCTTATCAGGAACAGTACACACTATAAGTATAGGTGCGTATATGGGTAAATAAGTGCGCCTGGTAACAAACCTGGGATGAAGAATTGGAGTCTTACTCTCCATTGGACGTGCGTAGAGGGCAACTGTCTGGACGAAGTCCCCTTTCGTCCTGGCCGTGCCACGTCTCACAAGGCCATCAAGCCTCTGGTCACACCTTCCTAGCTGGGTTTAAACTGGGATGAAGCTGGCCCCTCTTGTCTCAATGGGGCAGTGTTGTTCAAAAGGGAGAATCTTTTTGAGTGCGAACTGAAACCGGGCTGTTAGCTGTTATGCTGGCCGAATACATATATCGACTCCTTTGTGAAGCTTCCGAGAACTTCACCAACCATAAACCGCATCCTACAACCGCGCGAATTGCCGGCAAACTCCTCGGAGAAACGCCTACCTCGTCAATGTGGAAAGCATTACCTGTTCAGAAGTATAGCATACAAGTGTTTGAAAAAGTAGCGAAAAATAGCGTTTTTTAATAATGTCTGATTCCATCATCAGGCCGCGGTGTCCTGGCTGGTCAGGGGTAAGGTAAACCAGAAAAGCGAGCCTTTTTCTGCGGTGCTTTCGACACCGGTGCGGCCTCCGTGCAGTTGGATGAGGGCGTGGTTGATGTAAAAGTCCAGGCCCAGGCCGTCTCCCAGGTGCCGGTAGTCGACAAAACTACGTACCTGGCTAAAGCGTTCCCAGATGTCCTGTTGTTCTTCTAATGAGAGGCCCGGCCCGGCGTCCTGCACCCAGACGCGCGCTTCCTGTGCACTGAGGGTAATGCCTGCCATGATGGATTCTGGCTTGAGAGAATGTTTGAGCGCGTTTGTCAGATAGTTTGTCACCACCTGTCCAATGCGCACGCGATCGAGCATGACGGGGATAGGCTGCTCAGGCAAGCTCAGGAAGATGGACTGGTTCTCTGAGACAGCCTGGACATCATTTACGGCGTCGCGCACCACTTGAGCGAGGTCGCCCGGCTCCAGGTAGACACGCAGCTCTTCTGTCTGGATACGGCTGGCGTCCAGGAGATCGTTGATTAAACGCCCCTCTACGTTTGCCTGGCGCAGAGCGCGCTCGTTCCATTGTATCAGGTGCTCAATATCCGACCGACTCGTTGCCGTCAGCAGCGGAGGATCGCCGTTCAGCAGGCGCCGCATGCCACGCTGCATTAATTGGAGATTGCCCTTGATCGAAGTCAGAGGGGTGCGCAGTTCGTGGCTGGCCACGCCAATAAACTCATCTTTTTTGCGCTCAAGCTCATAGTGTTCCGAAACATTGTAGAAGGTTGTGGCCGAGGCCAGGATCAGACCGTTCGGGTCGCGGACCGGGGCCGCGCTGGAAGAGAGATGGATCATTTTACCATTCCCCTGCCGATAGAGTGAGTGTTCCTGCATAATTACTTCCCCGCGCAGCCCACGCGCCAGGGGATATTCTTCCGCCAGGTAGGGCCGGCCATCCAGATGAAATGCATGATACTGCGCGTATTCCTCGACGGTATTGCATTGGATGAGCCGATGACCCAGCGTTTTGCTGGATTCTTTGTTCGCGAAAATGACCTTGCCTCCAGGGGCCTCCGCGATAAAAATGCCACAGGGCGCCTGATTCACAACGGCCTGGAAAAAGGCCCGTTTGAGTTCCAGCTCTGCTATCAGCGCGTCGCTCTGCTGGTGCGCTGCTTCGGCCTCTTTGGTGGCAGCCTGCTCTTTTGCCAGGAGTTGATTCCGCTCCAATTCTGTTTCTTTGCTGGCAGTGACATCAGAAACCACGCCTACCAGGCGCACTGCCTGCCCCTGTTCGTCGCGGATAATCTGACCTGCTGTATGCACCCAGCGAACACCCTGATCCGCATAGATGATGCGAAATTCTATGTGATATTCTTTGTCCCGCGCCAGGCTCGTTTGCAACCCATGCCAGAGGCTCTCGCGGTCAGCGGGATGGACCAGGGCAAGGAAGCGCTGCTGGCTTACCTCATCCTCGGTTTGCAGGCCAAAAATTGCCTTGCACTGGTTGGACCAGGTCTGTGTGCGCTGGCGCAGATCCCAGGCCCAGAAACCAATGCCTGCGGCTTCCAGGGAAAGTTGATAGTCGGATTGGGTCAAACGAGAGAGTTCTCTCTGATCTGTCATGCTGGCACCGCCTTGCGTGAAATCGCTCAGCTTCCAGAGTGTGCTGGCATTTTCTACACGCTCTGAAGCCTGAGCGGGACTCAGAAACCTTGAGGCAAAGGACGGTGCTGTGTTTTTTTTCAGCCGCGAGTGTTTACAGTGTTGTCAGGCCTACAATAAAGAAATCTGGCGAAAGAAGTTCCGTTGTAATTGGAATATTTCATATGGTATACTCCCCAAAGAAGTGAAAAGCGCAATGGCGCATTTTGGAAGTATCGTCTTCTTTTCTCTTTCACTGCCGATCAGACCTGGACAGTCTGCCCTTGGAGAAGACTGTCCGGTATCCGTTTATTTTAGAAGACACAATAAAAACAAGGGATTTCAAAGGGCAACGCATGTTTGAAACGGTTGGCGGACTCTCGATTCTGTTCCTATCCCTGGTCGGCGTTATCTGGCGCCCGCGCCTCCTCTGGTGGAAAAACGGCCTGCCAGTCTTTGTACCAGCACTTATCGGGGCGCTCCTCGCCCTGCTGCTAGGTCTGGTCAAGCTGCCCATGGTCGAAACGATCTTCGGGCGTGTGTGGGACGCCTCTTTTACGTTGATTGGCCTCTTTATGCTGGCAGCTTCGCTAGAGGCCAATAATTTTTTTGAATGGGCAGCTCTGGGCCTGGCAAGAGTAGCCGGGGGATCGCGCTGGCGGCTCTATCTGCTCCTCTGTATCCTCGCCATAGTAGTGACGGTCTTTCTCGGCAACGACGGCGCTATCCTGGGCATTACCGCGATAGTCGTCAAGCTCGTCAAAAAAACCTTCCCCAACGAGAAACAGTTCTGGTGGCCGTTCATCTTCGCGACTGGCTTCCTGGCCGACGCATTCAGCGGCTTTCTGGTGCCGGATAACCTGACTAACATCATCGTGGCCAGTACCTATCACCTGCCGTTTATTCTCTTTATGCTCCAGATGGCTATCCCCATGATTTTCAGCGCGATAGTGGTTATTGCCTGCTTTGCGGTGCGCTATCGCGCCGCGCTGTTCTCTGGCGACACACGCTACGATCCTGCAATCCTGGCAAAACCCGCCAGCGTTCTGCAAGATAAGCTGGTCTTCAATGTAAGCTGCGCCGGGTTGATCCTTTTGATCGCGGGACACCTGATTGTCGGTGGCATTTTCCGCCAGCCAGTCTCCTTCGTGGTTGTACCCGTCGCCGTGGTCATTCTTGTGCTTGTGCATGTCCGGGGATTGCGATCTGTGAATAAGGTTGTGCTCGCCGCCCCGTGGGAGGTGCTGATCTACGCGCTGGGCATGTTTGTGGTCATTACCGCGGCGATGACGCCCGGAGTCATCAACACCTTCCTGGCCATCGCGCCGTTGAACCATTTGCTCCAGGGCAATACCAGTCTCCTCAACCTCTCCGTGGTTGGCGGCCTTCTGGCCGTGCTCGCGGCCCTGACCAACAACCTGCCCGCCACCCTGGCAGGGGTCTTGCTCCTGGGCACAAGCGCACACCCTCCCATGCTGGCGATCTACGCGGTTATCCTGGGAGTAAACATCGGCCCGAAATTGACTCCCTATGGCTCACTGGCCACGCTGATGTGGATGGGCATTCTCAAAAAAGAAGGCGCCGAAGTCTCCTGGGGACACTGCTTCAAAGAAAACTGGCCCGTCACCGTGTGCGCGCTGATCGCGTCTCTGCTCGGACTGGCGCTGGTGGGCCGGATGTAGAAAAAAACATGCTGTTGCCAAAAAGCGCCTGCTGCGTTAAGCTTTGGACAGAAAAATCTCGAAAGGGAGCAAAGATGGAAGAAGAAAAGCGCAAGCAGCAGGCGCGTTTCTGGCTCAATTATAGCCACGAGCTGTCGGGAGCGATTCGCTATCACGAGGCTCTGGGCGCGATTGAGCACGCGCTGGCGCTGGACACAGAGAGCCCAGAGATCTGGTACGCGAAAGGCACATACCTGGGCATGGTAGCGAAATACGAGGAGGCACTAACCGCATTTGAGCACGCGCTGTGCCTGGCCCCGGACTTTGTTCCGGCCTGGGATGGCAAAGCCTGGGCTCTGAGCATCCTGGGCAGGCGCGCAGAGGCACTGGCGGCGGTAAACCGTGCCCTGGAGCTTAATCCCGACTATTTCGATGCCATCAAACGTAAAAAGCGCCTGGAAGCTTTAGGAAGAGCCCCGCAATAGGTCCTCAACCAGAACAATGATTTCGCGGTGAACTTCTTCCACCGGGCGCGCGGCTGAGACGACTTTGACGCGCGCGGGATGGGCGCGGGCGATGAGGCGAAAACCCTGGCGCACGCGCTGGTGAAAGAGCTCTGTTTCACTGTCGAAACGCGAAGGGGCTGCGCGCAGGCCGCTCTGGTCATTGGCCGGGTCGATGCGCTGCTGCACATCGCCGGGATTGAGGTCGAGCAGGATGGTCAGGTCGGGAATGTGTCCCTGCGTGGCGATCATGGAAAGCTGCGCGACCAGTTCCGGGCCAACGTTGCGCGCAAATCCCTGGTAGGCAATACTGGCATCAAAACAGCGATCAGTAACAACCAGCGTTCCCGCTTCCAGCGCGGGTAACACCAGCGTGCTGAAGTGCTGGGCGCGGTCAGATTGAAAGAGAAACGCTTCGGCCAGGGGCGTGATGTTCAAGTCATCGCGCTCGAAAAGCAGGCGGCGGATCTCCACCCCCAGCGGAGTACCGCCGGGTTCGCGCGTGGTAAGATAGGGCATACCGCGCTCGGCCAGCCAGCGGGAGAGCAGCTCGATCTGCGTTGTCTTGCCCGCGCCATCCAACCCTTCAAAAGAGATCAGTTTACCCCTGGAGGCTGATGAGGTGCTCACGCGCTATTTCCCCCGATCCGTGCGATACAGGTCGTAATCCCAGTCAAAATAGGGCTTGGGCAGCATATCTTCGGGCGTCCACTGCTGGTCGGACTTGCCGTACTTGCCGCGATATTCCTTGAGGGTCTCCCCTGCGTATTCAAAAGTAATCTGGCAGATGCGAAAACCGACCGGCACCCAGATAGTGGTCTGGGTATGATTGCTGATTTCCATGGTCCAACGGCTGATATAGCCCACGTCGCCAACGCCCGCGCAACGGCAGACCGAGAGGCCGGAACGAGCTACAGTGCTGCGCGAATACATCTTGCCCAGGTAGCCATTGCGCCCGCCGATCACCTCCAGCGTATGAGCCAGGATAGTTGTGCCGGGGCGAATCGCGATCTTGCCGTTTTTTGCCTGGCGCGGCTGCCCCCAATAGCTGCGGATCTCGTCAGGGTTGTCCAGGTGCATGACTTCGATATTCGCGTCACCCTGGTAATACCATTCGCCGAGCCGGCAATCATACGAATTTGTGCCGAGTTGGCGCTCGTCAAACGGCTCAATAACCAGGTTGCCGCTTTTCAGCTCCTCGACGATACGTTTATCTGACAGTAACATGCCTGTGGATGTCTCCTCTAGTGCAAAAACACTTGACCTTTGCGGTTTTCTATGTATCCTTGCGAAAGTGGCCTGACTGAGGCAGAATATCGATCCGCTTGAGGATACTGAAACGAGATAATTGCTTGGTGCTTAAGCATTATAGCGAGATTCCCTCGCCTCGTCCAGAGTGAGCCAAAGATGACGGGCGTGAAGGCCGCCGCTCCATTCACAAGGTTATGCCTGATTGAAAGATATTAGAGCCACGCTTCTGGGCAAATACTCTGCCTGCCTGTTGACAAAGCTGCCTCCTCGTGTGCATATCATGGAATGGTTATCTTTTTCGCAGGGGGAAAGCGAGATGGGCGAGTCTTCATCAGAGCAGCCTGCACAGGCGCAAAAGCGAGCGCACATGACGCCGGGCGCGTGGTTGGGGACGTTGAAGGCTTCCTGGCAGACGGTGTTGTATGTCAATCGGGAGAGCCTGACACCGTTTCAGGCTGCACGCAGTACGCTGGGCGTGGGTATACCGCTGGTGCTGGGCCTGGCGACGGGCCAGGTGGAAACGGGAGTGCTGGTGGCCTCGGGCGCGTTGATGCTCGGCTCTGTGGGGCTGAAAGATCCCTACCAGAAGCGGGCGCGTACGATGCTGGTGGCCAGCCTGTTCGTGGCCGTTTCGGCGCTGGCCGGGGGCTTTGTCGGCGGCTTCGGCTGGCTGCCTGTGTTGCTGGCGATTACGCTCTGGGGCTTTGTCACAGGCATGTTCGCCTCGATCAGCCAGGTTGCTCAGATCGTGGCCATACAATCTTGCTCGGCGTTAATCGTTTACACCCACCTGACACTTGATCCACCGCACGCGCTGCTGGTCGCCTGCGCGGTAGGCGTGGGCACGCTCTTTCAGTTTCTCCTGGCAAGTCTCCCTTCGCCCTGGACCAATACGCTGCCTGAACGTACCGCGCTGTCCACGATCTATCAAAAGCTGGCCGAAGGCGCGTGCAGCCAGTCACAACAGCAGACCCTCCAGTCCGCCGAGGCGCTGCTGGCCGGACATAACACGCTTTTGAGCGGCAACACGCGCAGCGAAAAAGGACAGATGTTTTCTCGTCTGCTGGAAGAAGCTGAACACCTGCGCCTGACGCTCTTTGTGCTCAGACGCCAGCAGCTTGCCCTTGCTCAGCAGGCCGCGGAAGACGAGACGTTGAAAAGCGCCAGCGAGCACCTGGAACTGCTCTTTCACGACAGCTCCCTGATCCTCCAGCAGATCGCGCAGGCGCTGAAACCGCTCTCTCCCACGGTAGGAACAATTAGCCGGGCACGGCACGCGGAGACCTATGGCGTGGTCAGCGAACTGCGCTGCCTGGCTGAGCATTCCGCGCGAGGGGAAGAGATCCAGCAAATCCTGCCCTATTGCACCAGGCTGCTGGGCGAACTGCGCATCGCGCTCAGACTGGCTACGTCGTGGAGACACGCCCGCCAGTACTGGCCCGTGCGCATCCGCTTCTCCTACCCGCGCCCGCCGCACTTGCATCTCGAAGACATTCACGCCAATGTACGCGCCAATCTCACGCCGCGCTCCAGCGCCTTTCGCCATGCCATTCGCCTGAGCGTAGCTCTTTTGCTGGCCACGGCGCTCTACCAGGTCTTTCACCTCTCGGTCGCGCGTGGCTACTGGATACCCATGACCACTGTGCTGGTCCTGCGCGCCGACTTCACTACGACCTTCACTCGTGGCATCGCGCGTCTGCTGGGCACAATGCTCGGCGCGGTGCTCACAACCCTGCTGGTTGTAGCCCTGAACCCCTCGCCAGAACTGCTGGCCGCGCTGATCATCCTGGCTGCTTATCTGATGTACGCCACGCTCTTCGCCAACTATGCCATCTTCTCGCTGGGCACCACTGTGGCGGTGGCTTTTCTGCTCTCGTTTATTCACGCGCCCACCGTGACAACCGCGCTCGACCGCGCCTTTGATACCGCCTGCGGCGGCGTCCTCGCCCTGCTGGTCTATGCCGTCTGGCCAACCTGGGAACAGGCACAGGTGCCGGAGAATATCGCCAAACGCCTGGAGATGCTGGGGCGCTATTTCTATGCCCTGATGCAGGAGTACGCCACGCCCGATCAGCCCGCTCCCCAAAATATCGAGAAGCGTCACAAAGAATCGCGCCTGGCTCGCTCAAACGCGCTCGGCTCCGTACAACGCTCGCTCCAGGAGCCAGTCGCCCATCGCGTCGATGCCGATCTCGCCGAAGGTCTGCTGGCCGCAGCGGACGATCTCTCGCGCTGCGCCCTGGCTCTGGAAGCCTATTTAAACGATCATCCCCGGCTCTACCCCTGCCCGCCTGCCCTGGACTTCGCCGTCACCGTCGAAACCACGCTCGACAATCTCGCCGCGGCCATCCGCGCCCGCGAACCCGCGCGCAACCTGCCAGACGTGCCCGCGGCTCTCCAGCAACTTAAAAACGCCGCCCGCGTAGCCAGGCAGACACAACCGGAGAGTCACCAGCAGTGGAAATTCCTTCTCGAAGAAGCTCGACGCGTCACCACCCGCCTCCAGGCCATTCAACAACTGCTTACCACCAGCCCCTTTGCCAGGGCTGGATAGTTGCACCAACAAGCGGGAACTGGGAAGCAAGCCGATGCCCCGCTTGTTGGCGAAACTGGCCCGGATAAATTATTTGACATTCTCAATATATGTGTGTATGATACGCGGAAGGCTTAACTGTATGTCCGCTGGCTAAGGCGGGCGGAGCCCGGACCCTCATTTCATTAATGCAAGGAGAGTACTTCACTATGCAGCAGACTCAGAGGCCCGTGCGTCGCGGGCGAACCGGCAAGCAGCAATTTGTGTATGGCCTTATGCTCACCGGGCTTGGCATCGTCCTTACCATTGTCTTTCAGTTCATCGCTGCCGCTACTGGTTCCACCTATACCGTTGTCTTCTACGGTTTGACCATCATTGGTATTATCTACGCGCTTATCGGTCTTTTCCGCATGATCGCCAAACGCTAAAAGAGACCCGATACCTGAGAACCGTCACCACTGTGTATCTTTATCCTATCCTATCTTATCCTTTTGATACAGTGGCTGGCGGTTCTTTCTCTGTTCAGATAGGGTTGCGCGCGGCTTCGGCTTCGAGCCAGACGCGCTGAGCGAGCAGATGCGCTTCGCTGGAATCGCTGAGGGCAGTCTGGACGGGGAAGAAGGCGCGGTCCCCGCTGTGGTGGTGTATCCAGCGGCTGATGATGTTGATCTGATCGACTTCGGCCTGTCCAACGATGTTGGGTGGCTCGCCCAGTTCGATGGCGCGCTGGAGCAGTTCAGTGACGGCCTGCTTTGTGCTTTCGGGCATGTGCTCGACGCAGCGCTGCTCGACAAGGCGACCGTGGCGAATGAGAAACAGCTCGTTGCTCAGCTCGCGCGCGGAAGGGTAGACGATGAGCAGGTTGTTGGCCTCGACCGCGCCGGTGATGAGCTTTTGACCGATCAGCACTTCGTCTACGCTGCGAATGGTGTCGCGCAGCCAGGCCGCTCGCTCGAAATTCAGTTCCTGCGAGGCCTCCAGCATCTGGCGGCGCAGGCGGTCCAGCAGGTCTTCGCGCTCTCCCCCCAGAAAGGCGCAGATCTCGTCGATGACCTGGCGATAGGCCACCGGGTCGGCGTCCCCGCGACAGGGCGCGGAACAGCGGTTCAGGTGCAGGCGCAGGCAGGGTTCAGACGGTTTGGCCTGCGGCGGCAGACCGCGCGTGCAGGTGCGCACAGGGAAGACTTTCTGTACCAGCTCGATGGTCAGATCGACCAGCCTTTTGCTGCGGAATGGACCGAAGTAACGCGCACCATCGGCGGCAACTTCACGCGTGGCGTAGACGCGAGGAAAGGCGTGCTGAGTATCGATTTTGATAAAGGGATAGAGTTCATAGTTACGCAACTGCACGTTATACGCTGGCTGCAACTCCTTGATCAACAGCGATTCGACCAGCAGCGCCTCCAGCTCAGAGCCCAGCACGCGCGTTTCGATCTCCTTGACGTTCTGTAGCAGGCCGTCCATCTTGCGCGTATAGCCCAGCGGCTGGTTATAGTAGGAGGCCAGGCGGTCCTTCAGCGACTTCGCTTTGCCGACGTAAATCACCTGGCCGTTGGCATCTTTCATCAGGTAGACTCCCGGCAGCGCGGGAAAATCGCGGCGCCAGGCGGGATTGAGAAAGAGCGTGCCGGTTGGGCGCGTGGTCACAGCCGCCGCGGCCACCTTGCCATCAGAGCGCAGCAGTTCAAGCTGTTTGGTGGTTGTGGCCTGCGTAATGTCGCCATTCCAGGCTACAGGCAATTGCAGGCGGCGGCGCAGTTGTCCCAGCGTGGTAATCCCCTGCTTCCCGGCCAGTTCCATCAATCTGATAAAGACTGCCGCGGTCACCCTGGCATCGCCCAGAGCGCGGTGGCGATTGGAGGTCGTGATCTTCAGGTGATCTGCGACACTATCGAGCTTGAAGCGTTTGAGCCCCGGCAGAAAGCGCCGCGCCAGGGGAATCGTGTCCAGGCCATCGATGGGAAAGCTCTGGCCAAGCAGTTGCGCCTCGTAATTGAGAAAGCCGATATCAAAGCCCACGTTATGCCCGACCACAATCGCGCCCTCGACAAAGCTCAGAAAGCCCGGCAGCGCCTCGTGGCTCGCCGGGGCAGTGTTAACCATCTCCTGGCTGATGCCGGTGAACTGCGCGATAAACGACGGGATGCGCACGCCTGGATTGAGCAGGCTCTGAAACGAGTCAAGCACCTCGCCGCCGCGCACGCGCACACCAGCAACCTCAATCACGCGGTGCGAGCCAGGTCGCAGGCCGGTTGTCTCGGTATCCACCACCACAAATTCAATCTCGTCCAGCCCGCGCTGCGTGTAGCGCCAGGCCGCCAGCGACCAGGTATGCGGCTCCTGTTCCTCAAATAAGGACGAACTCTTGAGTACCTGGCGCAGCAGCACCAGCCAGACCGCCTTGCTCTGCTCCAGACCCGTCACCCCAAAAAGATGCTCCAGCAACAGATCTTCCACTACTGGCTGACCCGTGTGCTCCAGCAACTCGTGCGCCCGCCGCAGCAAAACCCCGCGCTGCGCCGGCTTATTCGTTTGCTCTTGTTCCATGGCATGACTCCCGCGAACCACGTTCTCTTAGACCGGATGTGCTAGAGGATAGCACGTTCCCACCCCTTTGACAAGTGCTGATCCTGGTGTTCAAACCGAAGCGGAG
>DASVMX010000525.1:0-3709 GCA_036384215.1 Ktedonobacteraceae bacterium
GTGGTGAGCAGCCAGGCTGTCCTTCTTCATTATCAATCCTCCTTTTATAACGCAGACTGAGCTGCATGTTACAGAGACGGCGCGCGGCGCATGAGGCGCGCGCAAGGCATCACGATGAGGTGGATGAAGAACTCTACGGAGCAGCTTGCTCCATCATGCTCACCTGTGTATCGACTCATCTGATATCGATATGGTATACTTGCGATATCCAGCACTTATCGTACCGGTAATCTGAGAATCGATTGTACCCTCTCATTCCGCTCTGGCAAACGGCCAGTGTGCCGTTTCTCTCGTCAGGAGGGAGAGAGGTACCCTATCGTTGCTGGATAGAAACGGTAACGACATTCGAGAGGGAATCTATGCCTACACGTATTATTATTGCTGACGACGAAACAATCCAGCGCATGGATTTGAAAGATGTATTGACCCGCCAGGGCTATCTGGTGATTGGCGAGGCTGGCGACGGCGTAAGCGCCGTGAACCTGGCCCGCGAACTGCGCCCGGACCTTGTGATCATGGATATTCGCATGCCTGATATGGATGGCATTGCCGCGGCTGAGACGCTGACTCAGGAGAAAATCGCCCCGGTTCTTCTGCTGACCGCTTTTGGGGATCAGCCCCTGGTGGAACGCGCCAAAGAGGCCGGCGTGGTCAACTATATCGTCAAACCCCTGCGCGAAAGCGAAGTGACGCCCGCGATAGAGGTCGCCCTGGCCCGCTACAGTGAGTTCCGCGCCCTTGAAGAGAAGACGCGCACGCTGAGCGAGCAACTGGAGACGCGCAAAGTGGTCGAGCGCGCCAAAGGCCTGTTGATGGAGAAACAGGGTTTGAGCGAGCAGGAAGCCTTCCGCAAGATTCAGAAGGCCAGCATGAACAACCGCAAATCGATGCGTGAAGTTGCGGAAGCCATTTTGTTGACCAACGAAATGTAATTGAGAGGGAAGATACTTTTCCCGGCGAATAGACGACCCGCCCGTTCAGGGGTCTAGCAAGGATCGACACCTATGTCTCTAGCCGCGCGCGCGGAGAACAGTGTAACCATTGTGGGCATTCGATTTCGCCCTGCCGGACGTATCTATTACTTTGCTCCTCAAGAGGCACCATATACCACGGGCCAGTACGTCATTGTAGAGACCGTACGCGGCGTGGAGGCCGGGCGCGTGGTGATTGCCTCGAAGAAAATGCAGGAAAGCGACCTCAGCGATCCACTCAAGCCAATTGTGCGCCTGGCAACTGAGGACGAATTGCGCATGATGCTCTCGTTTAAGAGTAAAGAGAAAGATGCTCTGGTCCAGTGTGCGTATCATGTCGGGCAGCATCAATTGCCTATGAAGCTAGTGGAGGCGGAGTATACTTTTGATGGGAGTCGTTTGACCTTTTATTTCACCGCGGACGAACGCGTTGACTTTCGTGCACTGGTGCGCGACCTGGCTGCGACCTTCCGCACGCGTATCGAACTGCGCCAGATTGGCGCGCGCGATCAGGCAAAGTTGCAGAGCGGAGTCGGGCCATGTGGGAAGACGCTGTGTTGTAGCTCGTGGATCACTGACTTTGGTGTGGTTTCAATCAAGATGGCCAAGGAGCAAGATCTGCCGCTCAATCCGGCCAAGATTTCCGGGGTCTGTGGGCGTTTGCTCTGTTGTCTTTCGTATGAAAATGACAACTATATCCAGGCTAAACAACATATGCCGCAGGTTGGGACCTTCCTGGATACCCCTAGCGGGCCAGGCAAGGTTGTCTCTGTAAATGTGCCTCGCTCTTCTGTCGAGGTCATGCTAGAGAGCGGCGCGACCGTGCAGGTGCCGATTGCTCAGGAAGAGCCGGTGGCCGGGTGCGGTTCGTGCAGCGCGCGCGGAAGCTGTTGCAGCACTGGTAACAGCGCCAGCGGTGCGGGTTCGGCGTGCGGCACCTGTGGTTCAGGTGGCGCGTGTACCTGTGGCGCGGGAAAGGGCGGATGTGGCAAGTGTGGAACAAACCATAAAACAACTCCTCAGGCCGAAAAAACTGTAGATTAGCCAGGGAAAAGTGCTCTACCAGGTATCGAGTGTGTTATACTGCGGGTAACATATGTGTGAGGCAGCGCTCCTCGCTCGTCAGAGACCCGGCGCATTCAGAGACTGGCGGAGCCGCTGTCAGCAACAGGGGTCCGCTCCCTGACCGCGGACACGAGAGGAGGGCATATGCCGTCAGATCAGGATGAGAGCCGCACGGTATTGCAACACGTCGATGTGCCAGAATGGGACGCGCCGGTCGCGCAGGTTCCGTCAATTGTCAATGTTCCGCTCAATGGAGATGAGCCGCTGGTGGATGATCAGTTCCACACCGATCAATTCGCGCTTGAACAGTTAGTAGATGAGCCGATCAATACGGATGATCTTGTCGCGCCGGATACTGAGAGCGATCTCCTTCCGTGGCCCGGTTCTCCCCCTCTGGCCGGTAAGGAGATAGGCGCAACGTTCTGGCGCCAGCTTATTCCCCCGGGTGTGCCTCTGCTGTCAGGTCTGCTCGTCTTTCTTGCCACACTGCCCGCGACCCTGCAAGGGCTGCCAGAACATCCTTCCTTGCTGATTATGATCCCGCTGCTGCTGGTGTTGATGATCGTCGAGGGGCTGCTGCTCTCCTTCGCGGGCTCAAATGACACGCTGATGACCCTCTACGTCGTCGGTGGCTCGATAGTGTTCATCGGGGCCGGTGTCTTCGCGGGCTTTGGCTTCATGCCCGCGCTGATTACCTTCGGTGTGCTGGTGGTGGTTGCCCTGCTGCTGGCCAGGAGGGGTCTGCGACAGACCCGCGTGGGGCATGTCGATATTGTGACCTCGTTTGGCAAATACGCGCAGACGCTTGAGCCAGGCTTAAACCTGCTGCTGCCCTGGGAGCGCGTGGAGTGTAGCCTGAACATTCAGGAGACCACCTGGACGGCTCCCAGAATGGAGGTGCCGACCACGCGTGATCAGAAGGTCGAACTGGCCGCGACTATCTCTTATCAGTTGATGCCGGAAGATGCCTATCTCGCTGCCGTCAGCGTGAAAGATTGGGAAGGCAGCCTGAGAAACCTCTTCCGCGGCACCATTCAGAGCGTGGTGAACGAACTGACGCTGGCGGATATTGTCACCTGGACTCAGAGCAATTATACGCGTTCGAGCGGAGACGCCAATTCGTTCAACCCTGCCGCCGCCACGCGCTGGGATCGCATCAACAATACGCTGGTTCGGAGGATGCAGGACCAGGTCGCGACCTGGGGGGTGCAGATCAACTGGGTACGCATCGAAGATCTCACACCACTGCCCAACATGAGCGGTGGAAGTGTTTCGCCCATCAATGGTGGAAGCGGGGGCACGACGCAGCTCATGAAAAACAGCGGGGGCTTCATTGCCGCTGCCGCTGTCGCTGCTGACGCCGTGCCGCAGCGACTGACAAAGACAGAGGTTATCGCGGGGCCGGTTCTTGCTGCTACGCCCGGCGCGTCAAAAGCCGCGCCTGCGGGCAAGCCACCCAGTGTTGAAACGCTGGTCGATACCTACGCCGCCGTGCGCGAGGGGAAGATTAGCAGCCCCAAACTGATCCTCGACCTCGCCCAGCATTTCGAGGCGCTGGCCAACGATCCAGTTGCCAACAAAAATATCAACTTTGACGCCGCGCGAGCCGCCGCGACCCTGCGCCAGCGCGCCCAGCGTCTCCAGGATCTGGCAGAGAATGCATAGTGAAGAAA
>DASVMX010000526.1:0-5179 GCA_036384215.1 Ktedonobacteraceae bacterium
TCCTCCAAAAAAGCGATCTGTCGATGGGTAGCATCGGGCTGTCTGATTGTGTTGCCCTTTATTATAACCGGCAGAGATAGCCTTTGTCAGCCAGACCCCACCCATCAAAAAGAAAGAACGGAGCGGGATAGGCGCCACGGCGCCTATCCCGCTCCGTTCTTTCTTTTTGATGGGTGGGGTCTGGCTGACAAAGGCTATCTCTGCCGTTTATAATAAAGGGCAACACAATCAGACAGCCCGATGCTACCCATCGACAGATCGCTTTTTTGGAGGAAACTATGCAATCATTTCAAGCTCAATCGCACCTTCCCTGGCGGGAACGGCAGTGGACAGTTGGCAGCGCCGCGGGAGTGCGCGCGGGCACCAGAGCGGCGGGGGTGATTACCCACGGCACAACCGCGGATGGCACTGTTCTGCAAAACGCGCTTCACTTACTCGTGGGCAGCGAGGAAGGACCAGTGTTATATGTGCAAGCCGCGGTCCACGGGGATGAGGTCAATAACGTCGAGGCCCTGCGCCAGGTCCTGGGCAGTCTGGACCCGCGGCAGATGCGCGGAGTGCTGATCGCGATCCCGGTCATCAACGGGCCGGCCTTCCTGGCCAGACGCCGGCAGAATCCCATCGACAGAGAAGATATGAATCGCGTCTGGCCCGGTAAAAGGGATGGCTCCACCAGCTCGCAAATGGCGTATAATCTCTATCAGCAAGCTATTCAATACGCTAATTACGTGATTGACCTGCACACGGCAAGCAGCAATTACCTGCTCCACGTCGTCTACGGCGCAGGCGACGATGCAAGCCGCGAGCTGGCAAAAGTCTTTGGGCTGGAGATCCTGCTCGAAGAAGAAGTGGACCAGAAGCTGAAAGAGGCGCGTTTCCAGGGCAAACTGCGCAATGTGTTGAACGCGCGGGGTATTCCAGCCATTACCCCCGAACTGGGAGGAACCAACCGCATCGAACCAGCCAACGTGGCTCTGGGCGCGCGAGGAATCACCAATGTCATGAAACACCTGGGCATGCTGGAAGGTCAAATCGTTCTCCCCGAACATCGGCAGATCACCCTGCACGGCTCTCACCTGGACCACGTAATGGCCACAAAAGGAGGCTTCTGGATTCCTCAAATTGCCGTAGGAAACCAGATCCACAAGGGCGATGTGCTCGGACATATCTACTCCCTGCTGACCTTTGATGTAGCGGAAATCATTCTTGCGCCATATAATGGCTATGTCCTGGGCATGCCAGATTCGCCGGTGATTAACTTTGGCGATGATGTTGTTACTCTCAGCCAGAATGAAGGATAATCCACTGGCAAACAACTCCATATCATTGTGAATCGTAAGTATGGTTGCTTGCATTTCTTTCTACAAGTAGTGAAATCATCGAACAGGAGGGATCTTTCAATGCGAAAGAAAACCATCGCGATCCTTTTTGGCGTCGGCTTCGGACTGAGCATTATTAGCATGATTATTATGTTTGGAGGAATCGCGGCTCTGGGTAGCGCGGCTGCTCAGTGTGATTATTCCAATAGCTACTGCGACCCTTCCGCAGGCATGGGCGGCTATATCGCGTTGCTCGTGTTCGGGGGATTGGGCGCTCTGGCCAGTAGTGTGCTCACGACGATCTCCTGGATCGCCATCATGATCAAACAGGCGCAGCGCCAGCAGTGGGCCTGGTTTATCTGCACAATCATTTTCGGCGGCATCCCCATGTTACTCTGGTTAATTCTTGAACCGGAGGTGCCCGCTGCTCCTCAGTACGTGGCGGTCTACCAGCCCGGCTATCCACCAGCTTACCCAACGGATGGCCCTCCGCCAACGTCGTATCCACCATCGTACCAGGACCCGTATCGGCCACAATAACCAGGCGTTGGGCCGCTGTATTCGCCAGCCAGCCAGACCGTAGACAGAGTTGCTTTTAGGAGATATATCATGAAACGAACGCTTTTCACCGAAGATCACAAGCTGTTTCGCGATTCGTACCGCCATTTTGTTGAGAAAGAGATCGCGCCCTTTTACACGCAATGGGAAAAAGATGGCCATGTCTCGCGCGAGCTATGGCGCAAGGCTGGCGAACAGGGCTTCCTTGGTCTCCAGGTACCCGAGGAATACGGCGGAGCAGGCGTCGATGACTATCGTTACAGCGTGATTATGATGGAAGAGAGTACACGGGCGGGCGTGACCAGCGCGGCGGGCGGCATGGGCCTGCATAACGATATTGTCATCCCCTACATCCTGGCCTATGCCACCGCAGAACAAAAAGCGCGCTGGCTGCCCGGCATGTGCTCCGGCGAACTGATCTCTGCCATCGCCATGACCGAGCCTGATACCGGCAGCGACCTGGCCGCGGTACGCACCAGCGCGCTGCGCCAGGACGACATGTATCTCCTCAACGGGCAAAAAACCTTTATCACCAATGGCTTTATGGCCGACCTGGTGGTTGCCGTGGTCAAGACCAATCCAGCGCTGGGACACAAGGGCATCAGCCTGATCGTGGCCGAGCAGGGCATGGCAGGCTTCCAGCGCGGGCGCCTGCTCGAAAAAGTCGGCTTAAAAGCCCAGGATACCGCGGAACTGGTCTTTGAAAATGTACCTGTTCCGGCCAACAATCTGCTCGGCTCGGAAGGCGAAGGCTTCTATTATTTGATGCGCCAGCTCGCCCGCGAACGTCTGAATGTCGGCGTAAGCGCCCTGGCTGCCTGCGAGGCCGCGCTCCAGATGACCCTGGAATACTGCAAGCAGCGCACCGCCTTTGGCAAACCCATTGGCAGCTTCCAGAATTCACGCTTCAAACTGGCCGAGATGCAGACCGAGATTGAAATTGGACGCGTCTTCATCGATCACTGTATCGAAGAACTGCTTGAAGGCACGCTGACCTCAGAGGTCGCTGCTATGGCCAAGTGGTGGGCCTCGGACCTGCAAAAGCGCGTGGTCGACGAGTGCGTGCAACTGCACGGCGGCTATGGCTACATGCTGGAATATCCCATCGCGCGCGCCTACCTGGACGCGCGCGTGCAGAGCATTTACGCTGGCACAAACGAGATCATGAAGGAGATTATCGGACGCTCCATGGGCGTGTGATCACAGGCCAAACCAACCTGTCATGACCAGAGGCATACAAGTGGTTTGGCTTTGTGCGATAATGCTTGTATGGATGAAAAAAACAAGCGTATCTTTGCGCGAAAACCAGGCTGGCATACTATCCAGCGGTTTCCAGGGCTCTTTCGCCGTGTCCTGCTGCGAGGGCTCCTGGCGCTTTTTGGCCTGCAAGTTATCGTGATCGCTGTCCTGGTCGCAATCGACTTCTGGCGCAAACGCTACCGTTCACAGGGACGCTTTCCGCGCACGCAACCGGAGCCAATCGCGGTCGGTCATTCGATTGTGCAGATCTATACCTATGGCGAAGATCTCTACGCGGCCATGCTCGATGCTATCCGTAGGGCCAGAGAGCGCATTTTCTTTGAGACCTATATCTGGAAAGACGACCCCGTGGGGCAGATGTTTAAATATGAACTCCAGTGCGCAGCCGACCGTGGCGTGGAGGTCTATGTCATGTACGACGCCTTCGCCAACCTCGTCGTGCCCAATCACTTTAAACACTTCACATCCAATATCCATGTCCTGCGCTATCCACTCTTCGCCTGGCTGCGCCAGCCGTTCTACCTCAGCGGCTACGCCCGCGATCACCGCAAGATCCTGGTAGCCGATGGCCGCGTTGCCTTTGTTGGAGGCTATAACGTCGGCTCGCGCTATGCCACCGAATGGCGCGATACACATATAAAGATTGAAGGACTCGATGCCCACGAACTGGAAAGCGTCTGCATCGACTTCTGGAATATGTATCGCAAACGCAATCTCAGCCGGTCTGTTCTGCCAGAGCCGCCGGTGCGCGATTGGGACCCCCTGATCGTAGTTCACCGCAATGACCCGCACCTGGTAGTTTTCCCAATCCGCAACTCTTACCTGGAAGCCATCAACCGCGCCAATAAACATATTTATCTGACACACGCGTATTTTGTGCCCGACGGCATCATTCTCCAGGCACTTTTACAGGCCGCAGCGCGTGGAGTCGATGTACGCGTGCTCCTGCCCGCCACGTCCAACCACATCCTGGCCGACTGGCTGGCCCGCGGTCTCTACACACAATGCCTGAATGGCGGCGTGCGCCTCTTCCTCTACCAGGACGCCATGGTCCACGCGAAAACCGCGACCATCGACGGCATCTGGTCCACCATCGGCACCGCGAACCTGGACCGCCTGAGTCTGCTGGGCAATTTCGAGGTCAATGTCGAAATCTACGATGCCGCGCTGGCTCAGCAAATGGAAACAATCTTTCTGCAAGATTCCACCAACGCCCGCGAACTCACCCTGGAGCAGTGGAAACGCCGCTCGCCCCTCCAGATCTTCGCCGAAACCGTTCTCGCCCCCCTGCGCCCTCTGATCTAATGACCAGCGCTTAGACCCGCGAGACTGACAGACGCCTGACTACTCCCTGACAAGCAGCCGGGCAGGCCACGAAAGAGCTTGAAAAGAAACATCAGCCGATGGTATAGTATGTATACAAGTAAGTGGTTTCAATCCCAAGATAGGCGAACAGGAACGCGGACCTTTTATTGCCGCGCTTCTGAGAAAAAACAGAGACAAACAACCAGGGACAGGTTATACAGTCGACGCCTGTTACTCTCTTATTCCGCGTTGGCAAAGGGCTAGAGCGGAATGGAGGACCCCAACTACCAGGAGGTTATTTATGGGACAGACAAACTTTCATCTCTCTTACTCCGAAGACACCATCAAAGCCAGCAACCACTGCGACAGTTGTGGCGCCAGCGCTGAAATTCACCTCGCGCTCCTGGAGGGACACCCCCAGCGCAGCGGCAGCTACTGCCTTTCCTGCGGCGAAGCCCTGATCCACGATCTCCAGCGCCAGTATGCCCTCTTCGGACATCCCGGCACGCACAGCGCGGACACGGCCCACCCCACGTTCGCGCACGTTCCCTCGCACCACGACGAGAACGAGCAAGGCATCATCTACTGGGAAGGCCACGGCTGGTCCAGCGATGGCCCATTCGCCGGCGCGTAATCCGCAAACATCCAATTTCTTCGGGGCTCAACGTAGAGTACTCCTGGCATCGTAGCTCACGCTGACTATTAAGAGAGAAACATCTTGCAGATTATTCTGCATC
>DASVMX010000527.1:0-9829 GCA_036384215.1 Ktedonobacteraceae bacterium
GTTAAGTTGCTGGCTCGGCCCGCTTCTCCCATCCCGGACCTCTATTTAATGTCCCTCTATTTCTTCCTGTTTCATCGGCGGTACATCCTCAACCCACCAGGGGCTGAAAAATTTAATCGTGCACCCGTGATAACGGCCCAGGATTTCGCGGATCTGACGCACTTCCTCGGGAGAGCAGGAGCGCAGGGAGGCGCCGCAAGCGCGCACAAACAGGAGATGATGGCCCTCTCTGGCCTCGAAGCGGAAGACATCGATGCCTGTGTCATCGGTGGCATCCTGGAAACTGGAGACAAAGCGCTGGAAGGCGTTTTTCTGATGATCCAGTTCATCGAGTTTGGCCAGAGCCTCCTGGCTATCCATCAGGCGTACCGTGTTGGCATCATAGCCAGCATCCATGAAGGCCTGGACAGCCTGGCGGGCCTCGTCCAGGTTGTCCATCACACAGACCACGTAGTTAATTGGATACAATGAGCCAGTCGCGGTCTGAGGAAATCTGGGATGAAAAGCTTGAGTCATATGCATACCTCTTCTAGATCGGGAATCACCCCTCTTTGATCTCTCTTCACGGTCCTCTATCGGCAAAATGCCGATTTTCTATAGGGTGTTTACTCTAGGGTGATTACGCTGGCTGGTTACAGGGTTGTTGTCAGTGGATGGCATCCAGGGACGATTACAGGGCCAGTGTCCGAAGACGCGGTAAAAACAGACAAAAATTTCGTTTTTTTCTGTAGAGATTGCTGTTCTGGTGTTTCTCCATTATATTCCAAAATGAGAACCTGGATGCGGGAGAGGACGGCATCGCACAAATAGCCTGCTGGACGTACCAAAAACGCGTTTCGTGGGGGCTAGTCATCCAGGGCCGAATAAGGTAAAATGTCATATGCAGCATTAGAACGTCAGAAACCAGGGAAATAAAGGGGATTTTCAGGATGAGACAGGTTGACGGCTCAGACCTGCTGGGTCAAGGTGATCCACGTAACGCGGACATTGGCATTCTCTATGTAGAGGCTGAGGATAGCCGGCAGGAGATTTTGACTGCGATCAACGCTCAGGAGTTGCAGGGAAGAAAGCAGATCGCCATTGTTTTGCCGGAACAGGGTAAGGCATTCCGCCAGCCAGTAGAATTTGATGGATTGAAGAATATGCGCCGGGGTTTGAAAGCGCAGCTTATTTTTATCGCGCCCCCCGGTCCGGGTCCAGCGGAATTTGCGCGCCACCGGCGTTTTGTGGTGTATTCATCGCTGGAGACGTTCAAGTCCGCGTTGCTCGACGAGCGCCCGCTTAATCCGCGCGCGCAGGCTGCCTCTGGTGAAGCGAAAAAGGCGGGAATTCTGGGGCGTGGCCGCGGAAATAAGGGGCGCGACCAGGGTTCACCCGCTGTCCCGCCAGCGCTGCCGACGCCGCGGCTTATGTCCGGCGCAATGCCAGTCATGCCACCGACGCCGCCGACGCCGCGTGTTTCGCCGCAATCTCCTGATCCGCAGAGTCCGGCGCAGGGGCCGCGTTTTGTGCAGCCGATCTCGCCTACTCCACCTTCTTCGTCCTCTTCGGTCGAGGAGATGGAGACTCGTACCCTTGAATTTGAGAATCCCGCGGTCCCCCCGCGCGCGGGCATGGGAGCGTTGACCGTCAACGCGCTGGACGACAACGAGGAACTGGCTCCGCCTGTGACTCCGCGCCAGGGTCCCGCGCCAGATGACCTTTCCGCGCTACCCACGCGCCCCGAAGCTCCTACGCGTGGTCCTGATGCGCGGCGCATCCCGACGCCCCTGCTGCTGGGCCAGCAGACCAACACGCCCCGGCCTAGCGGCAAATTGCCTGCCGCCTCGGCTCAAGGCTCGCAGACCCGTAGCGGCAGCAAGCAGCCAGCGATATCAACTCGCAGCAGCAAACAACTGCCCGGTACTTCGCAGAACACGCCAGACGCGAGCGCAGAAACCCAGCAGCCCAATGGCAAAAGTGGCAACACCGGCAAAATGCCCGCAGCCATCCCGGTTGGTGTCGTGCTGCCTATGGGAGCGAGCGGCCCCGCGCCCGCAGGCACGCCCGCGTCAACCAGCTCGGCCACAACCGTCGCCGCCACTGGCAGCGTGTCCGGCGGAAGCGGAACTGGCCAGCGCCAGGTAGGCCTTACGCCCCTGCCCCCGCCTGTCTCGCGCCGCCGTCGCAACCGCACAGGGAGGCGTATCCTGCTTATTAGCTTGATTGTGTTTACGCTTTTGCTGATCGGCGGTCTGGTTGCCTCCGGCATGGGCGGCTTTAAAGGCCTCGCCTCGTTTGGCCACCTCACCGCGACCGTCACCATCACGCCCAGAAGCCAGACCGTGCAAAATCAGTACCTGCTCACCGGCGTCCAAGCGCCGGCCCAACCCGATCCGAACCAGCGCCAGATCGCTGTGCGCACAGTGAAGCAGCAATCGAATGCCCAGCAGGCGACTGGCAAGGCGACTGGATCAATACCAGCGACAAGAGCTGTAGGGCAGCTTATATTCTTTAACAATACAAGTGCTGATCTCACTATTGCTGGTAATGGTAAAACGGTTCTTACAGGTGCTACTACTGGCGTGCAAATAACCTTTAATGAGCCAGTTTTGGTGCCTGCTACAGGCAGTGCATCTGCGACGATCAACGACGCATATGCAATTCAGCCTGGAGCAAATGGAAATATTCCCGCGCTTGATATTCGAGGTACATGCTGTGTGCCTGGAAGTGCGATTAGCGTGAAAAACACATCCCCTTTTCATGGCGGCGTTGATGCGCAACCTAACATCATTATCCAGCAAAGTGATATCGATGGGGCAGCAAAACCGTTGGTCACTCAACTGACGCAGAGCACGCAGGCAGCCTTACAGAAGGAGATCAAGAGTACCGAGCGTATTGTGGATAACTCGCCCGCGTCTGCTTGTCCGGCGATGACTACTGCGGACCACAAGGTGGGTGACCACGCGTCATCGTTCACGGTGACTGTTTCGGTGACGTGCACTGAGCAGGTTTTTGACTTTGCGGGGGCGCAGCAGATTGCGACTAATCTGCTTTCGACTGACCCGCCGAAGAATGTTGATCTGGTGGGGTATAAGCTGGTGGGGCAGGTGATTACAAGCCTGGTGAGCGCTACTGTGCTGGGTGGAGAAGGGCAGGTCAGGGTGGATATGCAGGCCGCGGGCAAGTGGGTCTACCAGTTTGACGCTCAGAAGCAAGCCCAGATCAAGCTGGCGCTGATTAAGAGGAGCAAGGCAGACGCGCAGACTATTCTCGCGCAATACGCGGGAGTGTTCAAGGTGAATATCGACATTTCCAGTGGCTCGACGATGCCGGATAATGTGAACGATATTACGCTGAACTTTGTCTCAATAGCGGGGCTGACGCCTGGGCCATCCAGTACCCCGACGCTGCCGGGCTCATCCAGCCCGGTGGCGAATACGCCGACGGCCTGTCCGTCGGCGAAGCCAAACGCGGCGATGGACAATAGCCCCTGCCCGTAGCGCGGGTGAGGTGTGCGACAGAGAAATGGTGAAGGGAATCGCGGGTATTCCTGGGCAATTGAGCGGAGTGTTGGGAGGATCTGATGGCAGGTGGGAGGCCGGAATGAAGCTGGCTTCCATGTTCCATAGAAACCAGCCAGGTGGCCGGTTTATGGGGAAGAGGGGTGGTGGCGGATGAGCTTTCGTTTGAACTGGCGCGTGGCCAGTTTGAGGAGAGTTTTTCTGCTCTGTGCTCATAGGAAAGGATGAAATAAGCGGAATGCTGTCTCTGGAAGGCAGGCAACTGGGCAATTATACGGTCACCCGGCGCATTCGTACAGGTGGCATGGGCGCGGTCTATGAGGGGCGCCAGCGCACGGCTTTTGATCGTCGTGTAGCGATTAAGGTCATTCTGGGCACGTATGCAACTGATCCTGATATGCGCCGACGCTTCGCCCGCGAGGCGAAGACGGTAGCGCGCTTGCATCACCCGCATATTCTGCCGCTGATCGAGTTTGGCGACGAGCAGGGTGTGTTGTACCTGGTCATGCCATTTATCGAGGGTGGCACGCTGACCGGCTACCTGCGCCGCCATCTGCCCGATGTCCACGAGGTTTCGACAGTCTTTCTCCAGTTGCTTGATGCCGTGGAATACGCTCACGACGAGGGACTGATTCACCGCGATATCAAGTCCTCGAATGTGCTGCTGGAGTCCCGGCGCAGCGGACCGCCCTATGCTTACCTGGCGGACTTTGGCCTGGTGCGCACAATTCAGCAGGCCGCGCTGGAGTCGAGCTACGCGGGCACGCCGATCCCGCTGGACCAGGTGCCGGGCACGCCGCAATATATGGCCCCCGAACAGACGCTGGGCATTGTCACACCTTCTACTGATATTTACGCTCTCGGCGTTTTGCTCTATCAGATGCTAACCGGCGAGCTGCCCTATAACGATCCCGACGATATCGAAGTGATCAAGATGCAATTATACTCGCCGGTGCCCAATCCCTGTAATACCGATGCCTCGATTCCCGCGGAACTGGGAGACCTGGTTGAGCGGGCCATGGCCAAACGCCAGGAGCAGCGTTTCGCCAATGTCGGCGAGTTTCGCGAAGCCTTTCTGACCGCGCTCGATCGACCAGTTGAGCGTGTCGAATCGCCTTTTGAGGGCGAGGAGTTGGACGAAGAAGAGGCAGATCGGGCGTTTTATGAAGCGGCCCAGCCTGCCCCGTTACCCCAGGAACCACCGCCGCTGCCCAGGTCTCCACGCCTGAGCCAGCATCTGCGCGTGCCACCGGAACCAATCGAGTTTGGTGGACCACTGCCGCCGGCGCCACGCCGCCCGCGTATCACTGGCGATCCTAACGAGGTTACGTCCGCGCGCCGCTTGCCTGTGACCGACGATCAAGTTGCCGAGACGCCGCGTCGTCCGCGCATCACTGGCGATCCCAACGACACCGCGCGCCGCTCACGCGTTCCTGAGGATTCGGATGCGCCCGCCATGGCGCCGGTGCCCGTGCGCCGTCCACGCCCGAACGCGGAAGAAGGCGAGCAGGCCCGGCCCGGCGCTTCACGAGCGCGCGTGGCTACCAACCAGATGGAGCCAGCCGCCCTGCCTGTGCTCACGCGCCAGCGCTCGCCGCTGGGGAAAAACGAACTGGCTATACCGCGTTCACTACCAGGGCGGCGTTCCGCGCCCGCTCGCAAGGGCAGTGGCAGCCGCCGTTTGAGTCTGAGCATGCTGGCCGGATTGATTGTCGCCGTGCTCTTGATTCTCCTGCTGCTTTTGCCACGCGCCTTCGGTGTCAGCCTCTTTCCCGCCGGTTTTCCCGTTCTGGGCACCACGCCGGTCGCCAGAATTTCCCTGACCGTCAAAAACGCCAGGGTGCATGATACCTTCTTGCTCACGGCCTCGCCGCAGACCCGGCAGGCAGATGCCAGCACGCGCGTCATGCCTGATCGGCGAGCCAGCGGGAGCGCCCGCGGACAGCACACGGTGAACACCTCGGGTCTGAAAAATAGCAGTGGCGCGCGTGCCAGGGGTACATTGCACTTTGACAATAGCGGGCACCAGCCGGTTCCAGTCTCAGGCGGCTTCACCTTTATTGCCAGCAACAACATCCAGGTGCGCCTGACCAGCAGCATCCTGGTACCGGGGAGCAGCGATGGCCAGGATGGTATCCTTGACGCCCCCGCGGAAGCGGCCGCGCCGGGCCAGGCTGGCAATATCCAGGCGGGCGCGCTCGACTCACCCTGTTGTGGTAGCCAGGTGCTTGTCACTAATCCCGATCCTTTTAGCGGCGGCAGCGATGGCGGTGTGACCCATCTCGTAGCGCAAAATGACCTCAACGGCGTGAAGAACGAGCTGGAGCCAGGCCTGCGCCAGCAAGCCACACAGCAACTTAACGGCCAGATCCAGGCAGGAGAGGTCCAGGCCGGTAAGCCCGCTTATGGCACCAGCGTAACCTCAGACCCGCCCGTTGGCACGGCAGCCGACCAGGTCACAGTCACGGTGACAGTCACCGTGACTGTGCTGGTCTATAATATTCACACCGCCAGCGATCTCGCGCGCCAGTTGCTCGACAGCGAGGCCAACCAGTCTTCCGCTCTCGGTCCTGGCTACCAGTTGCACGGCACGTTAAACGTCTCCACGCCAACCATTGAACAGCAGGGCAGCGCTGGTCAACTCTATTTAAGCGTCAGTGCCAGCGGCCTCTGGTCCTACAACGTCACCACGCGCGATGAAAACCTCTGGCGCCAGAACATCAAGGGCGCGTCCCTTACCCTGGCTCAGAATTATCTCTCCACGCGCTCCGGCATCACCGCTGTTCACATCGATCTGCCTTTTGGTACCGATCACCTGCCCACCGACGAAACGCAAATTGTCTTTTCAGTTAATTGAGCAGTGTGCCAGTTGACGCCGGAGCAAAGATTACTGGCCCAGCGCCCAGGTGGCCAGCGGCTCGCGTTTTTGCAGCCAGTTCGCGGGAATGCCTTCCATACCCGTGTAGAGCACCACAATCCCGCCAACTATGGCGCAGGTAGTATCGATATCGCCGAGCCCGCTGGCTGTTTGCCAGAGCGCTTCCTCGTAGTTATCCAGAAACTGACCGGCGCACCAGAGCGCGAAGGGCACGGTGTCCTGCGCGGAGATGCGATAGCCACTGCCGAGTAGAGAGGCCGCGTCAGGCGCGGAGGTATGCGGGGCAAGCTTGCTTGCCTGGAGCAGGCTATCGTATACCGCGCCTGGCGGTACAAAGCGCAAAACGTGTTCGATAAGCTCGGAGCGCGCAGGGCGCTGCTGCCTGGCGCGATGCTGCCAGGCCAGGGCCGCAGCCATCGCCACAGCGATTGCACCTGCTACCGCCTCCGGGTGGGTATGCGTGACCGTAGCCGAAAGTCGCGCCTGGGAGACCACGCGTTGCGGAGTACCGGCAAAGTACGCGCCAAGGGGCGCCGCGCGCATAGCCGCGCCGTTGCCAGAAGAACCCTCTCCAGTGAACTGAGCCGCGACCAGTTCGCGCCACGCGGGAATAACCGTGCCTGCTGTGCCCGCGCCCGGCCCGTTCGTGGGCATGACAGACTTCATTTCGTCCTCCGCCGTAGCTTCCACGTTTTTCTCTGCCGGGCCGCTCTTCTCTCGCAGCGTGCGCAGCAGTTCGTGCATACCGGCTCCATAAGCACGCCCCGGCTCGTAATGGGCTACAAAGCTCGCCATCAACTGATCCTGATCAATAGCATGAAAGCGACGCAGGGTCTCGACCAGCGAGAGCGCCGTCTGCGTATCGTCCGTGTAGCTCCAGCTACCCTCCTTTGCTTCTGGCAGCGCGCGCGTCTCATAATAGTGATGATAGCGCCCGGCTGAGAACGAAAAAAAGGTTCTCCCAAAAGCATCACCCATTGCCAGCCCTTCCAGCGAAATCAATGCTCGCTGCAAACGTGTCTTCTCCTGTGCTACCGACATCGTACTCCCCCCGTTTCTTGTTCAGATAAACATCCGCTTGCCTGCGCTTTTCCCATTCTGAGGGATGGTAGCACCCATCCTGGCTTATTATAAACGACAATATGGCTCATATTTTGTCACTTTCAGGTCATTTTAGCGTGTAATTCCTGCGCATTAGTGGAGATTTCGACCCGGCGGGCTATTACTCGCATATCGCCCGGCCCTTTTCGAGAATGAGGCTATCGTTTGATAGATGGCATATCCATTTCAGGTCTGTTCTCCATTGAAAACCAGGCGTACCCAAACGTCAATTGTACCCAATGCTTGAAAACGCTTGCCTGACAGAGAGTCACATCCCTTAAAAAATCGAAGTTTCTTCAGCAATATATAAGCCTGTAATTATATGTTGTGTGTACTGAATTGCGAAAAATCGCTGTCATTAACGAAAAAAGCGGCGAAAAATCGCTTTTTGAGCGGAATGAGTCTGAGATTCGCGCGAGAAAGTCATAACGCTAGAGATAATCGAAGCGAGGACAAAACGTGGTGTTCGGCTTGCGAGAAACCGGTTGCTTCTGGTAAACTAACGTTTGGTAGTTGCAATGCTTTCATTGCGATATTATTTTCTAGCGCTTGCTCTCGAAGCCTGTCCAGGCGCGTGCTCGCGCCGCGAGACCGTTTTTGCGTTAGAAAAGAGTGGCCGTCATTTTAGCCGGAAAAACGACGGAGGAGAGGGGCTCCGCTGCGATAGGGCGCATTGTGCAACGTTGCATACCAATTCTGAAGGGCAGATCAGGGACATCGCAGTCCAAAGTGACGTGCCCACCGGGAGAAGGAGGAAGAACCAATGACGATGATGATGAGTAGGAAGGCTCTGGAGGAGTATGGACTGGTCAATCTGGGAAATATCAACTGGAATCTCTCACCGGCAGAGCTAACCGAGCAAGCTCTGGCGCGAAAAGAAGGCCTGCTGGCCGCGAATGGGGCGTTTGCCGCTACTACGGGGTCACACACGGGCCGCTCACCCAAAGATAAATATATTGTTGCGCATGAGAAATACGCGGAGAAGATCTGGTGGGGCGAGAATAACCACCCAATGAGCCACGAGCATTTTGCTGTGGTACGCCAGAGCCTTTCGGCCTATCTACAGGGCCGCGATGTTTTTGTGCTTGATGCTGCAGCCGGGGCTGATCCGCACTATCGGATGCCTTTGCAGGTGATCACTGAACTGGCCTGGCACAATCTCTTCGCGCGCCAGCTCTTTTTGCGCGCCAATGAGAGCGACCTGACCAGCAGCCAGCCAGGCTTTACCATCCTGTGCGTGCCCAATTTTCACACGGACCCGCGCATCCATGGGACGCGCACTGAGACAGCGATTATCGTCGATTTCGAGGAGCGCCTGGTGCTGATTGCCGGCACGCATTACGCCGGAGAGATGAAGAAATCAATCTTTACTGTCCTCAACTTTATTTTGCCCGCGGAAGGTGTCCTGCCCATGCACTGTTCGGCAAATACGGGACCGGCGGGTGATGTAGCGCTCTTCTTTGGCCTGTCAGGTACTGGCAAGACCACCCTCTCTGCCGATCCCAGCCGCCAGTTGATTGGCGATGATGAGCACGGCTGGGGCGATCACGGCGTCTTCAATTTTGAGGGAGGATGTTACGCGAAATGTATCAATCTCTCGCAAAAGTATGAACCGCAGATCTGGAATGCCATGCGCTTTGGCGCGGTCTACGAGAATGTGGTCCTGAAAGAGAACCGCGAGCCCGACTACGCTGACGATTCTCTGACTGAGAACACGCGCGCAGCCTATCCGGTTGATTTTATTGAGAATGTGGTCCTGGACGGCATGGGTGGACATCCCCAGGCAGTGATTTTTCTGACCGCTGACACCTTTGGAGTACTGCCGCCAATCGCGCAGCTGACCACCGAGCAGGCTATGTACTACTTCCTCTCTGGTTACACCAGCAAGCTGGCCGGAACCGAAGCGGGTGTGACTACCCCGCAGGCGACTTTTAGCTCGTGCTTTGGCGCGGCTTTCCTGCCCCGCCGTCCAGGCGAATACGCGAACCTGCTGCGCGAGCGCATCGAGAAATATCGCGTGCGCTGCTACCTGATCAATACCGGCTGGAGCGGTGGCCCCTACGGGATTGGCGAGCGCATCAAGATCAACTATACGCGCTCGATGGTGCGCGCGGTGATTAGTGGCGAACTGGATAAGGTCGAAACGGTCGTCGATCCAGTTTTCGGACTGCGCATCCCCACAGTCTGTCCTGACGTACCCGGCTCGCTGCTCCAGCCACGCAGCACCTGGGCCGACAAAGAAGCCTATGATCGCCACGCGGCTGACCTCGCCGCGCGCTTCAAAGAGAACTTTGTGCAATTCACCCTGGTTGATGAAGACGTGCGCAGCGCCGGCCCGCGCTAATAC
>DASVMX010000528.1:0-7868 GCA_036384215.1 Ktedonobacteraceae bacterium
CAGATCTACCTGACCGACTTCCCGTTCATCACCGAGTACGCGCCAGTTGATGCTTCTGTTGTGAAGAGCACGGCGCACAACTATGCTTCTGGTCCGATGGGTGCCCAGGAGACGGTGAACATCTGGAACTGGTGGTGCACGGGCGGCAAGTGCTAGAGATCCTCTAGTTTGCCGACACGGCTAGCCGTCCTGTTAGTTACGAGTATGCTCCTGATCGGATATTTCTTGCCATATCCGATCAGAGTCTCGCTCGGGCGTAAGAACTGTTGATTATCAAGAGGCGATAAGTACTGTTGTAATTCGGAGGGGCGAAGTGTTGACATAAAAAATTTTTGTAGGTATACTACTTGCAAAATTCCTGCTTACGCCCTACCCTATACTCTTCGGAGGCTAACATGGGACGTTATATCATCAGGCGATTGCTGCAAGCAATTCCTCTGCTATTTCTTCTCACCATTTTTATGTACACCCTGCTTCATCTTATGCCGGGTGGACCTACAGGTGTGTTGCTTAACCCGCGCTTAAGCGCGGCCGGGCGTGCTGCCCTGATAGCCAGTTTTGGTTTAAATGACCCGGTCTGGCTCCAGTATCTGAAATGGCTGGGACGTATGTTTATGGGTGACTTCGGGTCATCCTTCGCGACGTACCAACCCGTTTCGCAGATTCTTGCTTTGCGTTTCCCGCTAACACTCGAATTGTTCGGGTGGGCTCTGCTGCTGGCCCTGATTGTCGCGATTGCGTTGGGAGTGCTCTCAGCCGTGCGGCACAGAACAGTTGTCGATTACACGCTTACGACGTTGTCGTACTTTGGCCTGTCCATGCCAATCTTCCTTTTCGGTCTGCTGGCTCAAGATATTCTGGGCGTGCAACTGAAGCTTTTGCCGACTTCAGGAACGTCGACGCCGGGACTTGTCTTTGATCCCTTTAACGCTTTCTTCGACCATTTCCTGCATTTGTTGATGCCCATGATGGTGCTTTCCATCACGTTTATCGCCGGGTGGAGCCGTTACATGCGCTCCAGTATGCTGGATGTAGTCAAACAGGATTACATGCGTACCGCTCGTGCGAAGGGCGTTTCAACCTTACGGGCATTGGTTTTCCATGCGTTGCGCAATGCTCTTATCCCCTTGATTACCGTGGTCGCCCTCGATTTTGGCGCGGTGGCTGGTGGAGCAACGATTACAGAAGGCGTGTTCAACTGGCCGGGCATGGGGTCGCTCTTTATTGACTCATTGGAGGGCCGTGATTATCCAGTTTTGATGGCAATTCTGGTGCTGGGAGCAATCTTTGTCATTGCCTTTAACTTGATCGCGGATATCCTCTATGCTGTTATGGATCCACGTATTCGGTACTCGTAGGTGCCTGGAGATGAAGACAGGCTATTGCTAGCTAGAAGGAGAATCTGAATGGATCTATCACAGTCGCTGGGCGCTGCTGACATCCCGGTTGAAGAGCTGGAACCTTTTTTAGCTGAGACGGCAGAGCTGACGCAGAAACGACGCAGCCAGGGACGCATCATTTTCGATCGCTTTATGAAGCACCGCGCTGCGGTCATCAGTGCGCTTTTCTTGATCGTACTGTTTCTCTTCTGTTTCCTGGGTCCGCTGTTCTGGAAATATAACCCTGATTTGATCCCGGACGATGTGGTCACCAGCCGTTTTACAGCGCCGAATATTGTTCACCCCTTCGGGACGGACTGGGTGGGGCGCGATGAACTGGCGCGCGCTATCTCGGGTGGCAGAGTTTCTCTGTTGGTGGCGGTTGCCTCAATGTTTGGGGCACTGGTCTTTGGCATTGGTATTGGCTCGTTCGCGGGCTTTTATGGCGGCATCGTTGACAATCTGTTGATGCGTTTTACCGACGTTTTTCTCTCGGTTCCTCTGTACCTGTTGCTCTTTGTGCTCTCTTCCACCTTTACGGACGGTTCGCTGCTGAGCGTGGTCATCTTGATCGCGATCTTTGGATGGACGACCGCGGCACGCCTGGTGCGAGGCGAGTTTCTCGCTCATAGAGACCGCGAGTATGTGCTTGCGGCGCGCACAATAGGAGCAAAGAACCTGAGTTTGATGTTCCGGCATATTCTGCCGAATGCAGCAGGCCCTATTATCGTCAATGCTACGCTGCTGGTTGGAGCGAACATCATTCTTGAGGCGGTGATGAGCTACTTTGGCTTTGGTATTAAAGCGCCAAATCCCAGTTGGGGAAATATGGTCGCGGATGGCCAGGGCTACTTTGACCGGGCACCCTGGTTGGTGTTTGTGCCGGCTTTGCTCATCTTCTTTACCGTGCTCAGCTTCAACCTGGTGGGTGATGGCCTGCGCGATGCGCTTGATCCTTATATGACAGAACGCTAAAGGAGTAAGAACGTTGGGAGAGTATCTTTTAGAGGTGCAGGATCTCAAGACCTACTTCAGAGTCAAAGCTGGCCGAGTGCGAGCGGTGGATGGAGTGAGTTTTCATATCCGGCCTGGAGAGCGCGTCGGTATTGTGGGCGAGAGCGGTTGTGGAAAGAGCGTAACCGCACTTTCCATCATGCGCCTGCTGCCCAAACCGGCGGGTGAGCAGGCTGGTGGCAGCATTTTCTTTGATGGTGAGGATCTGTTGAGCCTGCCAGAGAGTGCCATGCGGAAGGTCCGCGGGGGGAGAATTGGTATGATTTTCCAGGACCCGATGACCTGTCTGAACCCGACCATGACTGTGGGCAAGCAGATTGGCGAAGCGCTCCGCATTCATCTGAGTCTGAGTAGAGAAGAGGCGAAGAGACGATCCGTTTCGTTGCTGGAGCAGGTCGGTATCCCGGCTGCCGCCGAGCGTATCAATTCGTTCCCGCACCAGTTTAGTGGCGGCATGCGCCAGCGTGTAATGATCGCGATGGCACTGGCCTGTAATCCCCGGCTTTTGATTGCCGATGAGCCGACGACAGCTCTGGATGTGACTGTGCAGGCGCAGATTCTGGAGTTGATCAATGGCGTGTGTAAAGATTTTGGCACCGCGGTCATGATGATCACGCACGACCTGGGTGTGGTGGCAGGAATGACGGATCGCGTGGTTGTGATGTACGCGGGCAAGGTGGTGGAGACTGCGCCGACCGACGAGATTTTCGCTGATCCGCGCCACCCGTATACGCTGGGTTTGCTGGCTTCGGTGCCGCGCCTGGATGAAGAGCGCCCGGAACAATTGAAGACAATCGAGGGAGCGCCCCCGGATCTGCTGAAACCGCCTCCTGGTTGTCCTTTTATGCCGCGCTGCGCGTTCGCGCGGGCCATCTGCAAAACCATGCCGCCGCTTAATCCGATTGCTGAGAACTCGCAGCACTTGAAAGCGTGCTGGATTGATGTGAACGATCCAGCGCAGCAGGCCTATGCTGAGCGCAGGCGCCAGTCTCGTATCGCCGCGCAGCAGGCCGCGCTGGCCGAGCTTGCGGAGATTACTTCCCATATTGGAGATCTGGCGGTCCGCGAGGAGACAGCGAACGGTACACAAGATGGCGCAATGCCGCAGACCCTTGTCGCGTCGAGCGAAGAAGTGGAGGAGAAATAGATGCTAGAAACAGCAACTGCTGTGGGGAGCGACACATTGATTGATGTGCGCGATCTCAAAATGCACTTCCCGCTGACGCAGGGTATTATCTTGCAGCGTGTGGTTGGGCATGTGCGCGCGGTCGATGGCATCTCGTTCACGATTCAGCGCGGCCAGACGCTGGGCCTGGTGGGTGAGAGCGGCTCGGGCAAGACAACGATTGGGCGTACAATCGTACGTCTTTACAAACCAACCTCTGGCCAGATTCTTTTTGGTGAACAGGATCTGGCAGTCTCGAAGGGTGAAGATCTACGCCAGTTGCGCCGACGCGTGCAGATGATCTTCCAGGATCCGTATGCTTCGTTGAATCCGCGTTATACCATTGGTTCACTGGTGGCCGAGCCAATGCACGTGTATAATGTGGCTTCGCGCGCGGAGATCCGCGAGCGGACCGCGGAACTGCTCAAGGTAGTTGGTCTGCGCTCGGAGTACATCGACCGTTATCCTCACGAGTTCAGCGGCGGCCAGCGCCAGCGTATCGCGGTTGCGCGCGCGCTGTCGATCAATCCCGAGTTTGTGATCGCTGACGAGCCTGTTTCGGCGCTGGACGTGTCGATTCGCGCCCAGGTGTTGAATCTGTTACAGAGGCTGCAAAAGCAGTTTAATTTGACCTATCTGTTTGTTTCGCATGACCTGAGTGTGGTACGTCACGTGGCCGACCGTATCGCGGTGATGTACCTGGGTAAGATTGTGGAACTGTCCGATCGCGACGAACTGTATCAAGCGCCCAGGCACCCCTACACGCGGGCGCTGCTTTCGGCTATTCCCATTCCCGATCCGCGCATTGAGAAGCGTCGCCAGCGTATCATTCTTTCGGGAGACCTCCCCAGTCCGATCAATATTCCGAAAGGCTGCCGTTTCCATACACGATGCCCAATGGCTCAGGAGATTTGCCGTGTGGAGGAACCGGCCTTTGAACGAAAAGCAGGCCGGGAACACTTCGCTGCCTGCCATTTTTCGGAACAGGTGACAGCTCCCATTGAATAAAAAACACCTATCTGGCTTCTGATTTCAGAGATCAGGAACGAGCAAGACCCTTTCCTGGCTGCCTGTGGCAACCCAGGAAAGGGTCTTGCTCGTTCCTGATTGGATTTTTTTCTGTTGGTTGACAATTGGGGGGCCGAACGGATATTGTAAACACGAAAACACCTGGTTCAGAATAATTTTTGAGCTCACAGGAGGAAAAGATGAATGTGCTTCGTCGCAAGGGAGTACAGATAGCCCTGCTGGTGCTGGCTATACTGGGGATGGCTGATGCAATCTATCTGACACTGGTGCACTATGATGACCAGGTTGCGCTGATCTGCTCGGATAGTGGTCTGGTGAATTGTACGAAGGTGATTACCAGCACGTACTCGTATGTGCCGGGAACCTCGCTGCCCATTTCGCTGCCGGGATTGGGCTGGTGCCTGGTGCTGGCCGGGTTGGCGGCAGTGGGGATCTGGTCGGGAGACGAGCGGCGCTGGCTGCGGATTGCCCAATTTGTCTGGACATTGCTGGGTATGGCAACGGCAGTCTACCTGGTCTATGTTGAAGTCGTTGCGCTGCGCAGCATTTGTGCCTGGTGCACAGTTCTGCATGTCTTAATCGCATTGGCATTTTTAATTGCCGTGGTACGCTTGCCCGCGCGTTTTTCATCCGACGAAGAGTGGGAGGAAGAGGAAGATGGAGCAGCAAACGAGATAGCCTCCAAACCTGTCGAGCAGCAACCTTTAAATGGGAATGAGCTGAGCAGTCATTGACTGCTCAGCTCATTCCCATTTAAAGGTTTTGATGGCTACGAGCAGGATGAGGGCTGCCCAGATGGCCAGGGTCAGGAAAGCGCTGCCGGGGAAGGCTTTGCCCGCGACCAGTGTATTTTGCAAGACCTGGGTCAGCGCGGCTGGTGGGAGCAGTTGAGCGAACCCTGCCAGCGGGGCGGGCAGGTGGTCGAGGGGGAGGATACCGCCGCCGATGAGCACGAAGACCAGGTAGAGCGCGTTTGCGCCCGCCAGAGTGGCCTCGGCGCGCAGTCCACCGGCCATGGCCAGTCCGAGGGCCGCGAAGGTGACGGTGCCCAGAACAACCCCCAGTATGGCCAGGGGTAGTGAGCCTGCCGGGCGCCAGCCATAAAAGATCACGGCCACAGCGATCAGGATCAGGATTTGGATCAGTTCGAGTACCAGGACCGAGAGAACTTTGGCCAGGATCAGGCCGGCGCGCGGCAGCGGCGAACTACCCAGGCGTTTGAGCACGCCATACCGGCGTTCATAGGCCGTGGCGATGCCAAGACTGACCATACCGGCGGCGATAATTGCCAGGGCCAGCACGCCGGGCAGCAGGAAGTCTACCGCGCTCTCGCCAGAGGCGAGTGGGATGATTTTCAATGCGGAGAAAAAGACCAGCAGCAGAATGGGAATCAGCAGCGTAACCAGGACTCGTTCGCCCTGGCGCAGGGTCATCGAGAGTTCGATGCTGGTCTGGGAGAGCAGTTGTTTGCCGAATGAAGCTGCGCGCGGCTGCTCATTGTGCGTGGTTGATGGATGTGTGGTTGCCATATTATTCTCTCACCTCGGCACCTGTCAGGCGCAGGAACAGGTCTTCCAGCGAGCCATGGCCGACGCGCAGCTCGGAAAGAGTGATCTGCTGATCTCTCAGCCAGGCAGTCACTTCTGCCAGGAGCGCGGGGGCGGCTTCCGTTTCCAGCAGGTAGCTGCCAGGACGGATCTCTTCGGCTGAACGCGCGGAGGGGAGTTTCGCCAGTTGCGCGCAGTCCAGGCCAGCCGGGGCGACGAAGCGCACCATATTGGCATCTTGAACGCCGGTCAGACCCGCGGGCGTGTCGAGCGCGATCAGGCGGCCGTGGTCAATAATTGCCACGTGATCGGCCAGGCGTTCGGCCTCGTCCATCAGATGGGTGGTTAGCAGAATAGTTACGCCGTTCTGTTTCAGTTCGCGGATAATCTCCCAGGTCGCCAGGCGCGCCTGGGGGTCCATGCCAGTGGTCGGCTCGTCCAGAAAGACCAGTTGTGGTCGGCCAACCAGAGTCACAGCCAGGGCCAGACGTCTTTTCTGACCGCCGGAGAGGCGTCGATAGCGCGTTTTCGCGACATCGCTTAAGCCGACGCGTTCCAGCAGTTCAGCCGCGTTTTGGGGACGCGCGTAGTAGCTGGCGAAGAGGCGCAGGATCTCGCGCGTGTTCAGATCCTGGTAGAGTCCATCCTGTTGCAGCATTACGCCAATCAGCGGCTTCAGCTCGTGGCCCGCGCGGATCGGGTCCATGCCAAGAACGCGCACCGTACCGCTATCGGGCGAGCGATAGCCTTCAAGCATCTCAATCGTTGTGGTCTTGCCCGCGCCATTCGGCCCCAGGAGCGCGAAAACCTCGCCCCGGCGTACCGTAAAACTCAATTGATCTACGACCCGGTTCGAACCGTAGCTTTTATTCAACGTATCAACGACCAGCGCGGCCTCGCCTGTAGCTTGAGCAGTGGGGGTGCTGGTCGTTGTCTGCGTGTTAGCAGACATAGCAAATGTACTCCTCACAGAAATAAGGACAGTTATAATCTGGCTCTCTTTATGTATAGCGCAGATCGCGAAAGTTGGCAAGGTTCATAGCCGTCTGGTCGTGAGCCGGGAAATACTTCTGTTTAGAACTATTGGTCAACGCGAATCGTGCTTTAGAGAGAGATACGCAATGCTTGTATCTCAAGAGCAAAGATGATCTACCCTGTAAGAGGGTAATCATATGCAATTGCGAGAAAAAAGAAAGGAGTGGATAGGATGAGTCTTGGAGGCATACTTTGGGCGGTGATCGTCATCTTGTGCGTGCTCTGGCTGATAGGCCTGGTAGCGCACATCGGAGGTGGGCTAATCCACCTGTTGTTAATCGTCGCAGTGATCGCGCTTGTTTTCAACCTGGTCACGCGTTCGCGAGCGCCCCGCATGTGAGCAGCAAAAGCATTATTGAAAAGAAGGACTGTTGCCAGCTATTTGGAACAGTCCCTCTTTTCGTCTATCAGGAAGCGTGATTTTCGTTCTCGGCAGACGTGGGGGTAGCTGGAGCAACCGATGCTGAGGCAGATTGAGCAAATTTATAATACTCCCGAAGAAGCTGCTAGAGCTTATGATCGGATTGTTATTGAGATCAAGGGGAGGTATGCTTTTACAAACTTTCCCCTTGAGGAATACGGAGGTGAAAAGAGGATAAAAATTCTCATCAGAGAACGATGATCCGGTATTCCATGTGGAATCACCTTACGGTTCGACCAGGAATCGGGACCAGGGGCAAGCCCATGCTCGCCATAGGC
>DASVMX010000529.1:0-14368 GCA_036384215.1 Ktedonobacteraceae bacterium
CTCCAAGCTGCCAGCCACGAACCTGAAACCTCTGCAAAAGAGGTGGAGAGGGCAATCAACATCGCTTTTCCCCAGCCTTTACAGTGTTGAGCTTGTCTTTTCAGGAGTGAGGACTTAAATTTTTGGTGTGAATTCCGATAGGTTGTTCACCATGCAAGTAATTCGGCAAAGGCCAGAGGAGCTTCATCGCGTTGCACGTTGAACCAGGCACAAACTCCTCCAGCCGTTTGAGTGCGGACACTCGCTCGGCTATTTCCCGCGTTGGCAATTGTATCTCTTCTATAGAAACACCTGTTATTTCTTTCCCCGGAAAACGCTGATGCCCAGCAGGCTCAGTATGATGGCCGCGAGGATGGTCCAGGCGGAGGCCGGGGCGACGTTTTTCGACGGTCTGGTGGGTCGCTCAGGCAGGTTGTAGACTTCTGGCTGGTCCAGCAATAAGAAGAACGAGTTGAGCCCGCCTTCCAGGATGGTTTCGTCCGCGCCATACAGGCGTGCATCGTTGACGCCGCGCAGGCGCAGTTCTTTGACGCGCTCACGGGCGTGGGCTTTGAGTTGCGTGACCTCGCCAAACTGGATCGAATTGGTGGGACAGGCTTTAGCACAGGCTGGCTCCAGGTCGTCTTTCAGGCGATCATAGCACAGGGTACACTTGTGGGCGCGATGATCGATCAGTTCGTCGCGCGCGATCACGCCAAAGGGGCAGGCAACGACACAGTAGCCGCAGCCATTGCAGATGTCCTGCTGCACGTAGACGGTGTCAAACTCGGTGCGAATGATCGCGCCGGTCGGACAGGCTTCCAGACAGGGCGCGTTGACGCAGTGCTTGCATACATCGCTGTGCATCAGCCAGCGCTCGCTATTGAAAAAGGGCAGCGCCACGCCAGGCGCGCTAACGGGGATCTCGCCGTTGGCTTTGGCCAGGGAGATCTGCTCCTCGACCGTTACGCCCGGCTTACGGCGGCCCACCTGCTCGATAAACTGCACATGCCGCCAGGTCTGTGAGTTGAGCTCGCCGGTGTTGTCGTAGCTGGAGCCGCGCCACTCGGGCGCGCTGGCCGGGAGCTGGTTCCACTGTTTGCAGGCCACCTCGCAGGCTTTGCAGCCGATGCACAGGCTGGTGTCGGTAAAAAAGCCCACCGGCTCCCGCCGCCGCGGAACTGGCTCTTTGCGCAGCGGCCTGATGATTTGCAGCATGTTCATGCTCTCTCTTCCTTTCACGGCAGACGCCCGGCTCTGATCTCGCACAGAAAGGCCTTGGCCTCTTCAATGCTCACATTCGGTTCCAGGACCATGTGCGCGAGATCATTGGTAATGCTGCCCCGGCTCTTGCCCTGGAAACCCCAGTGGAAAGGCAGGCCGATCTGGTGGACGGTCCTGCCGCCAGCCCGCAGCGGGGTCATGCGCCGCGTGACCAGGGCGCGCGCTTCGATCTCCCCACGCGGCGTGCTGATGGTCAGCCAGCCGCCGTGCCTGATGCCGCGCTCAGCCGCGAGTTCGGGACTGAGTTCGGCGAAGAGCGCGGGCTGGAGGGCGTTGAGCCAGGGCATCCAGCGCGACATGGGACCGCTGACGTGGTGCTCGGTCAGCCGGTAGGTGGTCACGACAATGGGATAGTGCTTGTCCCCCAGTTGAACCAGTTTGTTGTCTGTCCGGTCGCGGAAGTAGAGCGCGGTCGGGTTGCTCTGCTGGCGATACAGGGCGTTCTTGAGCGGCGCCTCCACGGCCTCGTAGTGCGTGGGCAGCGGGCCGTCCTTCAGACCTTTGGGCACGAAGAGCCAGGCCTTGCCATCCGGCTTCATCAGGAAGGGGTCGCGGCCAGAGTGCGCGTCCATGCCCAGCGCGCCGGGCTGCGGTATGTAATCCGGCGGCTTATTCAGCGGGAAGTCCGGGGTGTCAAAGCCGGTCCATTTCTTCTCTTCGCTGTCCCACCAGATATACTTCTTGCGCTCCGACCATGGTTTACCATCGGGATCAGCAGAGGCGCGGTTGTAGAGAATGCGCCGGTTAGCGGGCCAGGCAAAGCCCCAGCCCTGGAAGGTGTAACCCTCGGGATTGCGCGCCGCCGCCCGGTTGTTCTCCGCCGTAGGATAGACTCCGCTATAGATCCACGAGCCGCAGGCGGTGCTGCCATCGGCCTTGAGCGCGGGAAAGCTCGCGACGTGTGGCGCGTTGTGCAGATTGTAGACCTCCTCCGGGTGCTCTGACGACTTGACATAATATCCATTGATCTCCTTCAAGATCAGCAGATCGTCCGGCTCGTCCTTGATGCGCCATTGGGCCTGGGAAGCGGGATGCTCGTAGTCCCATTGCAGTGCCTGGAGGGGTCGGTCTTTGGGATCGGCGCTGCTGGCGTAGAGCTCTTTCAGGCGTTTGCCCAGGTGGTAGATAAACCACAGATCCGAGCGCGCGTCGCCAGGGGGATCGATGGCTTTATCGCGCCACTGGATCAGACGCTGGGTATTGGTAAAACATCCCTCTTTCTCGGTCGAGGCCGCGGCTGGCAGGAGGAAGACCTCGGTTTTGACGGTCGTGGGATCAACCGGTTCGACGCCGTGATGCCAGAAGGCGGCGGACTCGACCTCGTAGAGATCGCGCACGACCATCCAGTCGAGCTGTTTCAGTGCCTCGCGCTGCATCTTCGCGTTCGTGCTGCCGGCGGCTGGATTCTGTCCCAGCAGGAAGTAGCCCTTGACTTTGCCGTCGAGCATGGTATAGCTGGTCACCAGATGGGAGTGATCGCCAGTAATTTTCGGTATCCAGCGATACGCCTGCTCGCCGTTTTCCACGTTGGCGGCCTCGCCGTACCAGGCTTGCAGGAAGCTGCGGATATAGGCGGGCAGGTTGGACCACCAGCCCGTTTTAGATCCGTTGGCTTGAATGTACTCCTGTAATGTTTGCTGCGATGGTCCCACGTGCGCTTTCGGGTGCGCGCCTTCGGTCGCCATTGGCGTAGAATGGTGGGTTGTCCCTTGTTTTGGCAGCAGTGCAGCCGGTTGAGGCATGTAGCCTCCGAGCAGATCGTAGAGCGTTGGCACGTCGGTCGAACCCTGGATCGAGGCGTGGCCGCGCAGGGCCATGATGCCGCCGCCGGGCCGGCCCATGTTGCCCAGCAGCATCTGGAGAATCGCCGCCGCGCGAATAATCTGCACGCCCTTGCTCTGCTGAGTCCACCCGACCGCGTAACAGATGGCCGAGGTGCGTTCGCGTCCCGAATTTGCTGCCAGGGTCTGCGCGACCTTCAGCCAATCCTCGCGGGATACGCCGCAGACCTCTTCCACCATCTCGGGGGTATAGCGCGCGAAATGGCGTTTGAGCACCTGGAAGACGCAGCGCGGGTGCTGGAGGGTCAGATCGATCACCGGCTGCCCGGCCTGATCGCGCTGGTAGTCCCAACTGCCCTGGTCGGGATAGCTCTCTGTATCGGGATCGTAGCCGGAGAAAAGGCCGTCCAGATCCTCGGTATCGCGGAAATCCTCGCGTAGCAGCGTGGCCGCGTTGGTATACGAAAGCACATAGTCGTGGAAATACGCGTGGTTTTCCAGCAGGTAATGAATCAGTGCGCCCAGGAAAACAATATCGCTGCCCGCGCGTGTGGGAATGAACAGATTGGCCAGCGCCGATGTTCGCGAAAAGTGCGGATCGACGTGGATTACTTTTGCCCCGCGCTCCTTCGCCTTCACGACATTCGCGAAAGCCACCGGATGCGCCTCGGCCATATTGCTGCCCATGATTAAGATAGCGTCGCTATTGACCAGGTCCTGCGGGAAGGTCGTCGCGCCGCCGCGCCCAAACGAAGTGCCCAGACCGGGCACAGTTGAGCTGTGTCATATACGGGCCTGGTTCTCGATTGAGACCATGCCCAGGCCGCCGTTGAAAAGCTTCTTAATCAGATAGTTCTCTTCAACATCCAGCGTCGCCCCGCCCAGAGAAGCGATGCCCTGCGTATGGTTAACCTCGCGGCCATCGGGCAGATGCGTCACAAATGTCTCGTCGCGCGTCTGCTTGACCCGCTGCGCGATCTGCTCCATGGCCCAATTCAGCGAAACTGTCTGCCAGGCCGTGGCATAGGGCGCGCGATAGAGCGCGCTGGTCACGCGGCTGGCATTGACCGTATACTGGAAGGTCGCCGAACCCTTGGGGCAGAGCGTGCCGTGGCTGATCGGGCTATCCAGGTTGCCCTCAATATCGAGCACCCGTCCATCTTTCACATAAACATTCAGCCCGCAGCCTACCGCGCAATACGGGCAAACGCTTTTCACCACCTGCGCGTCACGAATGCGCGGAGCTTTGCTCACGCTCTCCGCGCTGAACGGCTGCACCTTCGAGCCAACCTGCATCACCTCTGACAGTGCCCCCTGCACCACTGCAGGCAGCAACGGATATTCTTCCATGGAATCTTCCCCTCGATCTTGTGCCAGGGTAGAGGGTGCGCCTCTCACACCGGAGGCGCAGGACGCACCGGAGGCGCAGCTCCGGTGCAGCCATGCGTGTCCTCCTTTCCGTTTTGGTATCAAAGAACGCGACCAGGCGTTCGCCAAAACGGAATAAGGAGTTTCGTCAGAGGTTCCGCTCTGCCGGCACACGCATGGCTGTGGGAGAATTTTTCACACCGTTCGCAGCCGGCAGAGCGGAGCCTCTGACGCTGTCGCCAATGCAGCACCGGACCGGCGCCTCCGGTGTGACCAGTCCGGTGTGAATCTCCCCGCGCTTCTCTCACCCTGTTTTTCTGTTTGCGTGTGACCTGCTACAACTTTTTGTATTGTACCATCAATGTGGCGGCGCGTGGGTGTTGAAGCTACGCTTCGCCGGCGACGACTTCAATGGTCTCTGCTCCCTGGCGGGCGAGTACGCGGGCGACGAAGGGCAGCACGCAACTGACCAGCATGATGCCAGCGATGACGTAGAGAGCCGCGCGGGTGTCCATTCCAGCGATCAGCAGAGGTCCGACAATGCCACCCGCGCTCCAGGCTGTGAGCATCACACCGTAGATCGTGCCCGCGTTTTTGGGACCGAAGAAGTCCGCCGCGAAGGCCGGCATGGTGCCAAAGCCGCCGCCATAACACAGGCCAATCAGGGACGCGGGAATAAACAGGAGCGCGAAGCCCCCGGGTCCAATGAGTGGGGTTAGCGCGAAGGCTACAATCTGGATGACGAACAGGCTCAGGAAGGTGAACGGACGGCCAATCAGGTCCGAGAGCCAGCCCCAGAAGAGGCGTCCCGCGCCATTAAAGATCGAAATGGTCACTACCAGCGTTGAGGCGACTCCGGCGACCACCTTCGTGAAATCCTGGGCGAGCGGCGAGGCCACTGAGATCAGGGCCGCGCCCGCGGTCACGTTCAAAGCCAGGGTGAGCCAGAGCACATACCATTTGGGCGAAGCCAGGGCTTCACGCAGGGTATATTCGCGTTTACTGCGGATCTCCTGGGTTTTGGGCGCGGGCGTCCAGCCGGGAGGAGCATAGCCATCAGGTGCCCTGCGGAAGAACTGCGCGGCCACGACCACGATAACCAGGTACGCGATGCCCAGAATGATCAGGGTTGTGCCCAGTTGATAGGGTGGCAGCAGCCAGTTTGCCGCGACCGGCCCGGTGAGCGCGGCTCCCGCGCCAAAACCGGCCACGGCCAGGCCGGTGATAAAGCCGCGGCGGTCGGGGAACCATTTGATCAGCATCGCCAGGGCCACGATATAGCCCAGGCCAATACCCACACCTCCGATGATGCCATAGGTCAGATAGAGCACAAACAGACTGGGAGCGGCGAAACCCGCGAGAATAATACCCGCGCCGTAGACAATACCGGCGACTGTTGCGATAGCCCGTGGCCCGAAACGGCTATTCAGATAGCCGCCAAAACCGGCAGTAATGCCCAGAGCGAGCAGAGCCAGGCTAAAGGTAAAGTTGGCCGGCGCTTTGGTCACACCATAGGCCTTAATGACTGGATTGAGAAAGACGCTCCAGGCGTAGACAGCCCCCAGGGCTAACTGCATAAAAAATGCGGCGGCAGCGATAACCCAACGATTGGGGAACGAGGAACCGGTAGCGGCGTTACTGCTCATGGTGGAAGATCTCCTCTCTGAAAATCAATCCAACGAATACGCATGAACACTACAAAAACGAACTGGAGGATAATTTCTGAAGTCTCGTTGTTATGTTGAAATGTGGCATTTCAACATGCATCAAGTATACCTGGTAGAAGATGATTTCATCAAGGCATTTCCCGGAGAGGGCTGCGACTCACTTATTTGCAAACGGGGCTGCTGAGCACACCGCAGGCGCGGCTCCGGTGTGGACCAGATGGCAAAAATCTGAGTCGCACTCCCGGAGAGACGGTGTTGCTGAAACGACTGCATGGGTTTCCTCCCACTTTGTTTACAATTTATCACCGGGTAACCGGCGTGATTTAATAGTGGAGTATTCATCTATACAAATCAAAACAGATGAGCTACCAGGTTACCCAAAATGGCTATACAGAAAAATGGGTTGGAAAGAGGATGTGATGCCAGGAAAGAGGAGATATTGGGAGGGAAAGAGGTATGCTTGATTACTGCTGGGGCTATGGTATACTAATTGCAATGTAATATAAAAATACAGGATGGTACACAGAGAATTTTTGTATCAGTGGGGTAAACCACCTCATCGGCGACGCAGCCCACACGTAACTTCCAACGCGGGGAGTTTCCAGGTAGTCCTATTGGGAGTGCCCGCTTATGGGTACTAGCAGAAGGAGAAGGCTTTTTGATGGAATTGCCGCAGCATGACAACCAGGACCCCGAACAGAATATCCCTGAAACGCCCCGCCAGTCGGTGAAACCCAGAATTTCAAAGAAACGTGCCCTGGTGTATCGCTTTGGCATTCCGGCAGTTGTGGTTCTGTTGCTGGTTATATTGACGAGTTTTGTGGTTGTCAATATGGCCAGAGGGATGAATCATGTGAATGTGGTGGAGAAGCCAATCAGCTATGTGCTGCATCTGGCTGATATACACCAGCTCAAATCGGTAACAATTAATGGGAATGATGTGAACGCTGTTGCCAGAAATGGCCAGCAGTACCACGCGCTCAAAGAAGATGGTTCGATCACGGATCTTTTGTGGCGCGATGGGGTGAGTGTGACGGTGACAAATGGTCAGGACGCGAGCTGGGTGCCGGTGCTGATCGATGTGCTCTTTGTGGCGGGCGCGATTACGTTGCTTTTCTTTGTAATCCGCCGCTCGGGCATCGGGGGAGCTGGCGCGTTTTCGCGTTCGCGCGCGCGCCGTTTCCACGAGGCGCGTCCGAGCATCCTCTTTAAGGATGTGGCGGGCGTGGATGAGACAAAGCAGGAACTGTCCGAGATTGTGGAGTTTTTGAAATCTCCCGAACGTTTCTCCGCGATGGGTGCGCGCATCCCCAAGGGCGTGCTGCTGGTCGGCGCGCCGGGTACCGGTAAGACGCTGATCTCGCGCGCGGTGGCGGGCGAGGCGGGCGTCTCTTTCTATAGTATCAGTGGTTCGGAATTTGTTGAAATGTTCGTGGGCGTGGGCGCGGCCCGCGTGCGCGATCTCTTTAAAGAGGCCAGAGAGCACGCGCCCTGTATTGTCTTTATCGACGAGATCGACGCCGTTGGTCGCCAGCGCAATAATTCTGGGATGAGCAGCAACGATGAGCGCGAGCAGACGCTGAATCAGCTCCTGGTGGAGATGGATGGCTTTGATAAGCAGACAAACGTGGTGGTGATCGCGGCGACCAACCGGCCCGATGTGCTCGATCCGGCGCTGCTGCGTCCTGGCCGCTTTGACCGCCAGGTGATGCTCGATAAGCCCGATATTCGCGGGCGCCAGGCGATCCTGGAAGTGCACGCGCAGGGCAAGCCTTTGTCCGAAGGAGTGACTCTGCACGAACTGGCACGCCAGACTGTCGGTTTCTCCGGCGCGGACCTGGCGAATCTACTCAACGAGGCCGCGCTGCTGGCCGCGCGCAATCGGCGCTCGCTGATTGAGAAGCATGATCTCGAAGAGGCCATTCTGCGCGTGCTGGCCGGACCCGAACGCAAGAGCAGGTTAATCACCGAGGCGGAGAAGGCCATCATTGCTTATCACGAGGTTGGCCACGCTGTTGTTATGCGCATGACCCCCGGCTCCGATCCGGTGCAGAAAGTGACCGCGATTGCCCGCGGTATGGCGCTGGGTGTAACTGTCTCGGCTCCCGCTGAAGATCGGTACCTGTTGCGTCGTTCGGAATTGCTTGCTAAAATGACAGGGCTAATGGGTGGTCGGGCCGCTGAAGAGGTTATCTTTGGCGATATCACCACGGGCGCCAGCCAGGACATTGAGCAGGCGACTTCCATTGCCCGGCGCATGGTCTGCGAATTTGGCATGAGCCCGCTGGGTCTGATCGCCATGAAAAACGACGCGGATGGCGCGCCAACGGTCAGCGCTGAGACTGCTGCGAAAATTGATCGCGAGGTCTCGGTCCTGGTTGAGCAGGCCTACCAGAGAGCCCTGGAGATCCTGCGCGCCAAACGCGAGCGCCTGGGCCTGATCGCCGAGCATCTGATCGATGTTGAGACAATCGACGGCACGACGCTGGATGCCATGTTGTTCGCGGAATAATGCCTGTTCCGCGCAACTGGCAGGCAGGTTGGCTGTCTCCGTTATGGGGGCTACACCATGACCAGGACTTTTATCGCTCTGGAACTGGACGCGGCGCAACAGCGCTTTTTAGAGAACGTCATCGGGCAGGGGAAGCATCTCCTGCCTGATTTGCGCTGGGTCGATCCCACTGGTATTCACCTGACCCTGGCCTTTCTGGGCGAGCTGAACGATGAACGCCTGGCGCTGGCCAGCGAGGCGAGCACGCGGACCTCTGAGGGTTCGCGCCCCTTTGCCTATCGTCTCTCCGGCCTGGGTACTTTTGGTCCACCGCGCCAGCCACGCGTGCTCTGGATGGGCGTCTCCGAGCCTACAGGCGCGCTCCAGGTGGTTTACCAGACCCTGGCACGCGAGCTGGAACAGCGCGGCTTTGAGACCGAGAAACGTCCCTTTTCACCTCACCTGACCCTCGCGCGCATCAAAGCTCCCCTGACTCCCGAGCAGGTCCAGATTCTCCAGCAACTTCTCGCGCGCTATCAATTTGCCTCGCCAACCTACCGCGTGACCCACCTCTATGTCATGAAAAGTGAGCTTTCGAGCAGTAACGCGCGCTATACCTGTCTGCAAGCCAGCCCTTTCCCTGAATAATGTGCGCGACTGCGCACTGGTGGGCGATAACAGAAAAGAGTGCAGGTTGGTTGGGGTGTATGGACCGCACATTCTAACGCCCTATCCTACATCCTTTCGCCAAGAGAAAACACCAGAATGATACAGTTGGTAAACTTTCGCCTGGACTCCTCAGCACCTGCGGTGCTTTGCCCGGAGTTCAGAATATGTGTCTGGTTGAGCGGCCCGTGGCCGCCCAACCAGACACATATTATCGGAAGCATAGTGCTGCGCAGCAGCGCGAGAGGTTTGCCAATGGTATCCAGGATGGGGTTATGACGCGAGGGGCACACCGGAGGCGGTGTAGGGTTTATGCGTTCTGGCAAAAAAGCAGGATTGTTAAGGGCGGCTGCCTTTTTCATCCCCCGGATGCGGCTGCCCTTAACCGGGGTGAGAGCCGTCCGGGGGACGAAAAGCGACGGGGTGTCCCCGAAAAACCCTTTTTTTCTTTTTGCGAGCCGCCGCAGGCGGCGAGTTCAGAGAATGCATAAGCCCTGGGAGGCGGTGGGTCCCCTATCCCCATTGAGGCCCGTTTCTGGTATAATCATTTGCTGAGAAAACTATAGATAGGCGCTATTGCTGTCGATGGAATGGCTGCTGGTCGTTGTCTGGGCGCTGTTATATTTCAGTATCCTCAAGCGGATCGACATTCGGTCTCGACCAGACAGCGCGCCTTGAAGGAGGATACATGGAAAAGCCGCAAAGATCATGTGGTTTTGCACTAAGGAATGATACATTATGATCAGGCGCTTTCGTTTTGCTTCTGTGAGCTATCCGCTGTTCTTCTGCTGTTTGCTGATACTGGTCAGTGCCTGTACTGGTCTGCCAGGCTCTGGTTCCGGTGGGAAGAGCACGCCGACCGCGACTGGCGGCAATGCTACGCCAGGCAGCGGGGCTACCAGCACGCCGGTCCTGCAGACTGTGCCGATGCCGGCGACTCAGACCGCGTGCCCGGACGCGAATACAGCTCGCGCGGCGGTGATCCGTCCCCTGCTGCTGGGCCAGCTCCAGAACCTGGTCTATATTTATAACGAGGTGCCGCAGAATACCTCGACAGCCATCGGCCACCTGCGCCGCTACGATGTGAGCAATGGTCACAAAGCCGAGATTGTCAGCAGCGGTATCCGTATTGACCAGGCGCAGATTTCCGCCGATGGACAGTGGGTACTCTTTGTAAGTATCCCCGATCCGCGCAGCGATCCCCAGCACAGCGCGCTGCTCCAGTTGGTGCGCATGGATGGCACAGGCTTGCAAACGCTGTACTGTTTTCCCACGACGCCGTATCCCGACGCGACCCATGGCACTGAACTGCCCATTGCGGTCCAATGGTCGGTCGACCAGAAGTCGATCCTGATCTCTGTGAATACCGGCAAGACAAGCGCGACCAGCCAGGTCTTTTTGCTCGACGTGGCCAGTGGCTCGCTGCACCAGCTTTTCCAGGATCAGAACGACGCGAGCTTTTACTACAGCGCCGTCACCTGGCTCGACAACACGCGTTTCTATATCATCAAACGCGGGCTGAGCGCGCCGACTCCGCCAGCCACGGTTTATCTGATGGACGCCAGCAAGGCCACGCTTGCCAGCCCTGGTCTGACGCCTGTTCTCACCACGTCCACGCGCCAGAGCTATTACTCGCTGGACAGCAGCTATGATGGCACGCTGCTGTATAGCTCGTATTGTCTGCTGGCAGGCTCGCCGTTTAGTACCAACATTCAGGTCGGCCCGGCGGCGGGCGGCTCGCGTCACGCCATTTTCCAGGAACAGCCACACGATTGCATCGAAACCATGCGTGCTGTTTCTTCTAGCACCCTGCTCATGCTGATGGAGGTGGGCAACAGCTCTGGCTCAGGCTTTAAGAACGAGATCTGGACCATGAATTTACTCGGTAACAGCACACGGTCGCTGGCTACACTGACCAGCCCGGACAGCGGCAATACTGGCTACCGCCTGAATCCCAGTTCGCAGTTTCCCTGGTCGAATGTCTCGCGCGACAACGGTTTTTACGCTGTGCAGGCCATTGATCCCATCGCCACCAACCAGACCATTTTTGTCAGTTCCCTGAAGGGCGGCGACCTGACTGCCGTCGCGGTGACCAATCCCGGCAGTAGCTCGGTCAGCCTTGCTGGCTGGACCACGTTGTAAGGCGTCTGGAGAGAAAGAAAGGAAAGATCCATGTCTGAGCGCTGTGGCTGGAGTACCGGCAGCCAGCTCTATCTTGATTACCACGATTACGAGTGGGGCGTGCCCGTGCATGACGAGCGCCGATTGTTCGAGATGCTCATTCTGGAGGGCGCGCAGGCTGGTTTGAGCTGGTCCACCATTCTCAACAAGCGCCAGGCTTATCAGCAGGCCTTTGACAGCTTTGAGCCGGAACGAGTGGCGCGCTATGACGAGCGTAAGTTTGCCGAACTCATGGCAAACGCGGGCATTGTGCGCAACCGCCTGAAAATCTCCGCCGCTATCGAGAATGCCCGCGCTTTTCTGGAGATCCAGCACAGGTGTGGCAGCTTTGATAGCTACATCTGGCAGTTCGTTGGCGGCCAGTCCACGCAGAATAGCTGGCCCGCCCTCGGCTCGGTGCCCGCGACCACGCCCGCGTCCGATGCCATGAGCAAAGCCCTGCGCAAGGCAGGGTTTCGCTTTGTGGGCAGTACTATCTGTTATGCCTTCATGCAGGCAGTCGGCATGGTCAACGACCATGTCACCACCTGCTTTCGCTGGGATGAGGTGCGCCAGTTGTAAGCAGGTAAGGGTATGCCAGCAGGGTTTCTCAAATGCCCCTTTCCCAGCGTCCGAACACGGCTGCGCCGCCAGAGTCCGCCGTCTCCGGGGGAGACAACAGGCGGAGGGGCTGCGCTCTCCGGGCTCCCGCAGACTATGGTGTGGAGGGTGTGTGCGGGCGTCGCCTGCACACACCCTCCACACCATATCTCGTGGCTGCGCCGCAGGCGCAAAACCACGACCTTTGAGAAACCCTGGTTATGCCAGGCATAATTCCTGCTCGTTTTCTTTTTCCAGGTAGGTCTGCAGGTCTGCATCGTTGTCTTTCAGCCCTTTTACGCGCATGTAGACCTGGTAGAGCAGGGCCGCGTGACAACTGCGCTCTTTTTTGTCATTGGGCTGGCGGTGACGATACTCTTCCATCTGGATGCTTTGAGCGCGGAAAGCCGCTTGCAGGGGCGTGGGCTTTTCGTCAAAGGCCATCAAGCTGGCCAGGTCAGTCAGCAGCGCCGCGCGCTGCTTGGCCGGGAATTCTGCGATCCGCTCAGCCGCGAGCAAGAACAGGCCCTCCTCGTAGACATTCTGCACGGCGATATCGCTGGGGTGAAGCCTGGAGTCCGCGAAAATGTACGGGTCTTGCGCGTTTTCCGGGCACAGGCGCATCTCGCGCCGGCGGCGGTCCAGCAGACAGTTCAGGCAAGTCCTGAAGAGCCAGCTTTCCAGGTTCTCAATCGGCTTTTTCTCGCCCTCGTCAATCTTGCGCAGTTCTTCGAGGAGCTTACGCATCGTGTCCTGCACAGCGTCATGAGCTATATCTGTCTCCTCGCCTTTCCAGCGGGGAAGATTGATCTCATAGACCTTTGGCCTGATTCGCTCGAAGAGCTGCTGCCGGCACTTTTCCCAGTCAATTTCCATCTCTTTGAGTTGTGTTTTCATGTTCTTGCTCCTGTATGCCTCGCGTGCTTGCTGCGCGGCAGCATCCGTATAAACAAGTCGGATTCATTGCTCTTAGCTAAGATACATGCAGATAAATACGTTTGTTAGAGAATGTAGACTTCTACAGATCACCCATCTATGATCCTCTTCCAGGGAGGTACCCGAACATCCCCGCGTCTCATCAGCGTCTCAGCCCGGTTGTGTCCACGTGCCTTAACGCTTGTTTAAAGCATACCTTGTTGACTCTGCCATCAACACCACTAACAGGGACAAATAAGTGTCATTTTGGTGACATGCGAAGGGACAGAAGGGATACATGTGAAACATTTTCGTCAGATTGCCACGAATATTTCAGGGCTTCGCAAAAGCCGAAGTCTTGACGAATATTTGACCTCCTCTTGCATGTGACGTTACGTCATGGTTTAGACTTGCCTTGTTGGGTTTGCGGTGAACGTAAGAGTTCTGATTTTGCTTTGTTGAAGGAGGAAGAGAAAAGATGGAGACGACAACGTACGATACACTTGGGGCGATGCGCGCGGTGGTGGATGCGCCGATTGGCGAGCGGAGCGCGATTTATCGCGAGCGCTTGATTGAGCCGCTGCGCGAGTACTGGAGTGTCGCGCTGGGCCGTTTCGCGCCTCAGATGCTCGGTGACGAGCGTATGATTATGAAAATGATCTGGGAAGCCGATCTGGGGGGTGAGCTGGTAGAAGACAGGCTGGCGCTGGAGATGCTGGAGCGATCCGAGGCCAGGCAAAGGGCAGACGCGGCCTTGCGCCTGGCCGCGCGGACCTTCGAGTCCCACGGTCGCTCTTGTAGCGAGGAACATGTGACAGGTCTGTTGACACTGGGCAACCGGCACGATCCTATCTTCATGGAGATGGCACGTGGCTATGCTGGAGCACAGGTGCCAGGCTATGCCGTGGTGACCATCTGGCCGAACGACTATAACCTTCCACGCATTCCCGCGGCGATGGTTCACGAGTTCAATCATCGCGTGCGCCTCAGTTACGAGCCCTGGACGCTCGCGACCTCCGTGGGGCAGTATATTGTTCTGGAGGGTCTGGCCGAATCGTTTGCCCGCGAACTTTACGGCGAGGAATGCGTTGGCCCCTGGGTGACAGGCCTGAATGCCGAGGAGATCGAGCGTTCCAGAACTATTATCGGCGGCGCGCTCGACGTGACCGGCTTCGACCAGATCCGCGGCTACATTTTCGGTGACGCTATCTCCCAGCAGCAGGGCCGCCCCGGCCTCGGCCTGCCCTACTGCGCCGGTTACAGCATAGGCTACCAGGTCGTCCAGTCCTACCTGCAGCGCACCGGCAAAAGCGCCACCGCGGCCACCTTTGTCCCCTACGCGGAAATCATCGCGGAATCCGGCTTTTTCGCGTAACACGTGCTACCGGGGAAGCAAACTGATGGCAAGCATCAGCTCTATCGGCGGGCACCAGGAAGCTGACCTTCCTGGTGCCCGC
>DASVMX010000530.1:0-10477 GCA_036384215.1 Ktedonobacteraceae bacterium
CAAGAAAAAACCTATACTTGAAAGACGGCCAGTCCCCTGCCGGAGCACGAGGTGTCCTCGTAACAACCGCTTTTTTGTTGAGCGAGCCGCCGCAGGCGGCGAGTTCGGAGAACGCATAAACCCTGGAAATCCTCGCCTCCCGCATGGGGCAGTAATGCACAAGGGAAACACGAAGCAACAAACTCATCCTTAGTAAAACGGGCAATTTTGCGCGAAAAAAGCGCAAAATTGCCCGGTAAGGCGGGAAAGAATTGTGGTTCTCGGCAATATGGGTTATAATTATGCTTGACTTACATAAGATTTCGCCGGGGCGAACTCGCAGATTTGAACAACGCTTCCTTTCACAGACGTTCGCATAAACCTTCTCTGGGGGAGACGCAATAGTTTATGAACGGAAAAATTACGTACCGCCAGCAATATACACGCTGTGGCAAACAACGCTGCCGAAAATGCAAAGAGGGAGCGGGGCACGGCCCATATTGGTATGCCTATTGGAGCGAGAATGGGCGCACCATCAGCAAATATATCGGCATCCATCCGCCAGAAGAGGTTGCGCTTAAAGAGTTGCAAGCAGCCGCTACACAGGATGAGGTGGACACTCAGTTCTCGGCAGGCCGCGATCTACTTTCCCACAAAACTATACCTCTTCCTTCTGGCGTTCACGAGGCTTCAATAATCACAACAAAGTCGGCTCAGGAGCAGACACTGCCGGCTGAGAGCGCGGCTCTGACCGGACCTCAGCCACTGGTGCGCGTATATCTGCTCGGCCATTTCCGCGTGGAACGCAAAGAGGGAGAGGCGTGGCAGACAGTGGCTAATCGCACCTGGCAACGCCGCCGCGCGCGCGCGCTGCTGGGTTGTCTGCTCAGCCAGAATGGACGACGCATGGGGCGCGAGCAGGTGATGGAAGCGCTCTGGCCAGAACTGGACATCGAAACGGCTGCCAATCGTCTGAATGGCGCGGTCCACGAGCTGCGCCAGATCCTGGAACCCGAAATCGAACGCCCCGCGGCCTCGAAACTGCTGCGCCTGGAACGCGATATATTGATGCTCGCGGATTCAGCGCAGATCTGGGTAGACGCGGATGCCTTTGAGACGCTGCTCAACCGGGTGAACCTGACGAGAGATCAGGCGCAGATCGAGCAGATGCTGGAAGAGGCCTGGGAGTTGTACGAGGGCGATTATTTATTGGAGGAACTCTATTCCGAGTGGGCTGCGGCGCGCCGCGAGTCGCTGCGCCGCGGCTGGATGGGTCTGCTGCTGAACCTGGCCAGGCTGCGCTCGGAACGCGGCGCGTTGACCAGCGCAATCGAGCCGCTGGACCGCCTGTTGACCGCCGATCCAACCCACGAGACGGCGGTGCGCCGCCTGATGGTGCTCCTGACTCAGCTTGACAGGCGAGGCGAGGCAATCCGGGCCTATCAACGCCTCGCGACTATTCTGAAACGCGACTACGAAAGCGAGCCGTTGCCCGAAACCATGGAACTTTATCAAGCATTGCGCCAGGGCCAGCTTCAAGCATTGCTCCCCCTGGCAGACACGCTTAGCGCACCAACTCCCGTTCGCCCATCTCTCCACTCCCTGGAAAAAACCACCACAACTCCGCACCCACATACCCAGTCCTCAGACCAGACCACCGCGACCAGCACGATCCTCGAACAAGACCTGGCAGCCAATCAGCAACTCCCGCGCCCGCTCTCGCCACCAGGGCGGCATAATCTCAGTCCACTGATCGGACGCGAACGCGAGCTGGAAACCATGCGCGAACTGCTGCTGGCTATCAATGAACTCCCCCCGCGCGCTGAGCGCAAGAAGACCAATACACCCGATCACCGGCACAGGCTGGCCCACTGCGTGATGATTATGGGCGAAACAGGCATCGGTAAAACCCGCATGGCGGAAGAACTCAGCCAGCAAGCGCACACTCTTGGCTGGCGCGTAGCCTGGACACGCGGCTACGAGCAGGAAGGCACGATCCCCTACCGCCCCTGGACAGACATTTTACGCACACTGCTGCAAGATATTCCGATGGACCAGCTCATCAGTATGGTCGACGGCAAGAGGGGCCAGCTCGAAGGCAATACTCCTGGCGCGCTCAATCCCGCTGCTACTACGCCCGCTAAACTCAACCGACTCTCTTCGCTTTTGCCAGAACTTGTCACCGCTCAGGATCTCCAACAGACTCGCCCACAGATGCCCGTCGCGCCAGAGCAGGAACGCTTCCATCTCTGGGAGGCAGTGCTCTCCCTGCTCAATGCCCTCGCGCAGTCCGCTCCCCTGCTGCTGGTGCTGGACGATTTGCACTGGACCGACGATAGCAGCCTGGAACTGCTGGCTTACCTGGCGCGTCACCAGCAGAACGAGCGCATTATGCTGGTCGGCACCTACCGCGATATCGAACTGGCTCCCAGCGCCAGCCTGCGCTCCCTGCTCAACGATCTGCGCCGCGAACAGGTGCTGGTCACTTTTCCACTCCAACCGCTGACACAGGCACAGATCGCGCGCCTGATCGCGCACCTGCCTCACGAACTGGTGCGCCGTATCCAGAGCCAGGCCGGTGGTAATCCACTCTTCGCGGAAGAGCTGGCGCGCTTCAGCGAAACAGCCTCCAGTGTGCGGCTCAGAAGAGCCAACCGTGGCAATGCCCACTATGGCGAGCAGCTTGATGGACAGGCCGTGATCCTCACGTCCACCAGCGATTCCGGCCCGACGCCTCTGCCGGAGACCATCTCAGCTGTGCTAGAAAGGCGCCTGAACAAGCTGGGTGAACGCTGCCAGGTTTTGCTCAGCAAGGCCGCTGTGCTGGGCCGCTCTTTTGAGTTTGGCCTGCTGATGCGCATGACCGGCGAAGCAGGCACGAACGAAGATACGACCCTTGATCTGCTTGAAGAAGCTCTGCGCTCAGGTCTGCTTACTGAGGAAGTCAACGGCAGCCGCATTGTCTATCACTTCTGGCATCCTCTGATCGTCAGCCATCTCTACGAACGTCTTTCCGCGGCCAGGCGCGCGCAGTTGCACCGCAGAGCAGCGCAGGCGCTGATCGAGTTGAACACAGGCAACGAGGCCAAAGTGGCCGCGGCCATTGCCCACCACCTGAGCAAATATGGCCAGGATAAACAGCAACTGGCCTACTACGCAAAAATCGCTGGTAACCAGGCTATGGTGCTCTCGGCGTATTCCGAAGCACTTCACTACTATCGTCTGGCTCTGAGTTCGCTCCAGGACTTGAACACGGGCAGATCGCCCGCGGAACAGGATACACTGCATATCGCGAATCTGCTGGAGTGCATGGCCGAGTGCAATGATATGCAGGGCAATACAGCCGACGCCCGCCAGCAATACGAGCAGGCGCTGGAACTGCACAAAACATTACGCAAAGACGCGAGTCTGTTTCCGAGTCCCGAGGTATTTCGCACGTGGCAGGAGGAAGAGGCACAGATTCAAGCCCTGCTCTGGCGCTCGCTCGGACGCGACTGGAAGTTTCTTGGTGAACTGGCCCGCGCTCGGGAATGCGCGAAACGCGGAAAGCAGGTCTTGCTTGAAGCTGGCATTACAACGGGCGCGGTCTGGGCCTGCCTTGAATATCTCGACGGCAGCATCTACTGGACTGAAGGCAATTACAGCGAAGCCAGGCTCTACACAAAAAAATCGCTGAAAATTCACGAGGAGATGCAGCGTAAAATGCAGGAACACGCGGATGGCGAGCAGGTGGAACCGGCGAACCATCAGGACGCGCCTGTGCTGATGCCCCACAGCAGGCGCGTCCTGCTCGGCGATCCGGTGGAGTTGGGGCGCACTCACGAGGCGCTGGGCGTAATCGCTGCCAGCCAGGGCCAGTACACCGAAGCCCTGCACCACTTGCATACCGCGCTCACCATTTTTGAAGATCACGACCTGGTAGGTACGATGAGCCAGGTCTGTAGTAATATCGGCGCAGTCCATGTCTATCGCACAGAATATGCCGTTGCCAGTACCTATTTCAAACGTGCGCTGGAGCTGGCTGAGCGCACCGGCGACCGCCGCAGCAAGATGCTGGCCACCGGCAATCTGGGCGATGTCGCGGCCCGCAACGGCGATCTACAGGACGCCGTGACCTGGATGGCCGATTGCCTGGCCCTGGCAGAACAGACCTCCAACCGCGAGCATACCAGTTGGGCGATGGCGACGGTGGCCTCCGTGCAACAGGATCTGGGCGATATGCGTGGAGCGCTGGAAACCATCAGGCGAGCACTCGCGGCGGCGCGCCATTTCAAAAGCGCTTCACGCGTTGGTTTCGCGCTGGTCGCGCTGGCCAACTGGCGCGTCACACGCGCGCTGATCCTCAGTCAGCAAGAGACACCACCCTCGCTCAACGGCGTGCGCGTCAATCGCGCGAATCCCGAGTGCCTGCGCTTGCTCAGATCCGCGCAGGCCGCGGTCGAGCGTGCTTTCCAGTTAACAGATATCGATCTGGAAACAGAGAGCATCGCTCACATTGTTTTAACCGATATCTATTACCAGTTGGGCGACCTGGAGCGCGCGCGCCAGCAGGTAGAAAAAGCCCTGGAAGAGAGCCGTCTGAGCGAAATGATGCAACTGATTGGCCGGGCGCAGCGCCTCCAGGGAGAGATCCAGAGCGCGCTGGGTCTGGACCAGGAGTCTGATGCCTCTTTTGAGCAGGCGATCCAGACTCTGAAAGAACACGGACTGCGCCTGGATTACGCGCGCGTGCTGCACCGCTATGGCATCAGCTTGCTCACGCGCAGCCTGCATGTGAAGAGCGCGCGCGGCACCGGCACGCGCACCAATGCCTCGCTCACCCGCACGGGTTTTGAGTATTTGCGCGAAGCGCGCGATCTTTTCGCCGCCTGTCAGGCCAGCCTGGACCTGCAATGGGTCGAAGACGTCCTGACAAGCTCAGTCCTCCTGTACGAAGAGGCATGAGCTTCACCGATTCTCTGTGAAACATGGAAAAGCTGGCAGGTCTCATGATTCTGTTGTGATAAAATGCCAGTAGATCTGTTCTGAGCGCCTGCCAATCACGCGCTCGGCCTATTTTCGCGAGGGAAAGAGGCTCATGCCTATCGATACCGATTTCCATAACCACGTCGTGCGCAGTTCCGCCGCGCAGATGGTCCAGGCGGCACAGGCGAAGAACCTGCGCGTGCTGGGGCTCTCCGAGCATATTTTCCAGATGAGCGAGGCGCGGCCCTTGCTGCCACATCTGCCGCAGGAAGGTCCATTTCTCACCCTGGGCGCGTATTTCCTGGCCATCGAAGAAGCAAGAGAGCAGTCAGGATATGATGTGCGCGCTGGCTTAGAAGTCGATTTTGTTCCCGCAAAAAACGCCGAACTCTGGCAGGTGATCGAGGGACGCCCGTGGGATTTTTTGATTGGTTCGGTGCACGAGGTCGATGGGCTGGTCTTTGAACAGCCGCTCAAGCAAAGTCGCGCAGAGGGCGAGGCGCTCTGGCTGCGCTATTTTGAACTTCTGCGCGCGGCGGCTGGCTGTGGCAAATTTAGCCTGGTCAGCCACCCGGTACGCATGCGCTACGCCAACCCTTTTCTGCCTCCTCGTCTGAACGACGAACTGGAGCACCTGGCCGCGGAAGCCGCCAGGCACGATGTCGCGCTGGAAATCAACGGCTACGATATTCTGACCTATCCCAGCCTGGTCAAACGCCTGGCAAACGCCTGCGCTCTCCAGCATGCGCCGATCAGCGTTGGCTCGGACGCGCACAATCCTGGCGCCATCGCGCGCGGACACGAATTGAGCGCGGAAATCCTGCGCGCGGTGAGTATCACGACCGTTCGCACCTGGAAACGGCTGGTAGCTGAAGAATATACGATAGCATAATAGAGGAAAGAGAAGTATCATGCACCATGTTGAAGCGCCGCGACCCTATACCGGCAATGAGGTCAGTCTCTTCCTGGCCGGAGGCATTACTGGCTGCCCCGACTGGCACGCGGAGGTGCTGGCGCGGCTCGGCGATCTACCACTCGTTATCTTTAATCCCCGGCGTGCTCAATTTCCTCAAGAAGAAGCGGCCATAAAAGAACAGATTGTCTGGGAGCATGCCTATCTGCGCAAAGCTACGGCTATCTCCTTCTGGTTCCCCCAGGAGACGCTCTGCCCGATTACCCTGTACGAATTTGGCGCCTGGTCCATGACTGATAAAAAGCTCTTCGCGGGCACGCACCCTCACTATCAGCGCATTCAGGATCTCAGAATCCAGACAGCCCTGGCCAGGCCGGACGTTTCCCTGGTCGAGAGCCTGGATACCTTAATCCACACCATTCGCACCTGGGCCATTTCCATTCTGCCCTGAGAAATCCAATGGGATAAAGCTCCCACTGGCCTCGGTATTTCGATGGATCTGCTATCCTTCTCGTTCTATACTATAAACCTAAAGACAGGGTATGGCGAAGCGAAAAGTATGAGCTACAAAGTAGTTACAGGGCCAGGTGCCACGAGGAGGGGGTAGGCAACGCTGCAGCTTCACCCCAAAGCTTTCTTGACGAGAGGAAAAAAGAATCTATGCAGAATCTTCTGTGGCAGCGATGGCGGCAGAACGCATTCTCTTTTATGCTGATAAGCATTATCTCTTTGCTGGTAATTAGCTGTACGCCGGGCAGTGCAGCATCCCCTATCATCCCAACTCCTGGGGTGACGATTACTCCTACATTGAATCCCACAGCCATCCCTATCCTCACGGTGACCTCGTCACCTACCAGCGCAACGGTTTTCGCGCCTGAAAGCGGCTTGACCATTCACGTGGATTTGAATGGAACCTATACCATCAGCACCGGAACGCCTGCCTGGACCTTTAGCGGCTCGGTGGGTGTTCCTCTGACGCATATCACGGTCAATAGCGGCTCTGATCACATGGGCGAATACCGCGAGATTCAGTTCACCTACCAGGGCAAGGTTGCGCGTTCCAGCTCAATTCGCAATTACGGTTCGCATCCAACGGTTCTTTTCAGCACAACCTACCTGGCGGCGAGCAGTAACACGGAGCCGTTTCCCGTTTTTACCAGTTACCCAAAAAAACTCTTCCATCTAAGCTACCATGGCTCCTTCGGTATCTATGGGTTCGATCTCAACGGCAACGATAGCCCCTGGCTCTTCTTTGATAAAAACGCCAATAGCCTGGTTCTCTCGCCCGCCTCTCACTTTATGATCGCCAGTCTCCACCTGAGCAGCGGGGCTATCTCTAGCGGCATTAATAACGGCATTGAGGCCTTTCCCCAGGGTTTCACTCAGCAGACCATGTTGACGACCGGCCATAGCATTAACGCCACAATGGATGCCTGGGGACATTCGCTGACAGATCTGCAAAACAAGGTGCGTCTCGCCAACGACTCTAATCTGACTCTGAACAAGCTTGGCTACTGGACTGATCGAGGTGCTACGTATTACTATAGCTATGACAGAACCAGAGGTTACACGGGCACGCTGGAAACTGCTGTCAATGATTTTAAGCGGATGGAAATCTCGCTCGGCTATTTGCAACTCGATAGCTGGTGGTATAACAAAGGCAACCCTCCAACCTGGAGCAATGGAAATGGCGGTATCTATACCTATACGCCCGATCCCACTCTCTTTCCCAATGGCCTGGCTGCTTTCCAGAAAAACATAGGGCTCCCTTTGCTGACTCACGGGCGCTGGATCGACGCGGAGAGTCCCTATCGCTCACAATACACCATATCCAAAAACGTCTCGACCGATCCACGCTACTGGCAGAAAATCATGCGTTATCTGCGCCAGAATGGGGTTGTGACCTACGAACAAGACTGGCTCTCTGCCCAGGCTCAGAGCTTGAATAACCTCACCGATCCCGAAGCGTGGATGACCGCGATGGCCAACGCGGCCAGTCAGAATGGCCTGACGATCCAATACTGTATGACCGATCCACACCACTTTCTGCAAAGTTCAATGTATAACGACGTTGTTACCTCGCGCGTCAGCAACGATCACTTCATCCGTGCCAGGTGGGACGAATTTCTCTATGACTCACGGTTAGCCAGCGCTCTGGGCCTCTGGCCCTGGAGCGATGTTTTCATGAGCGCCGAGACTAATAATCTGCTGCTCTCCACCCTTTCCGCTGGTATGGTCGGCGTCGGCGATCCGCTTGGAAAGGAGAGCAGAGCCAATCTTCTCCAATCTGTGCGCCCGGACGGCGTGATTGTCAAACCGGACAGTCCCATTGTGCCTGTTGATGCCACCTATCTCGCAGAGGCTCAGGGTCAGAAACCGGCCATGGTCGCAGCGGCCTACACCTATCGTACCAATATGACCGCGGCCTATGTCTTCTCCTACAGCCGTACAGTCCACAATACGCAGGTAGCCAGCTTCACCCCGGCCAGTCTGGGTTTGAACAGTAGCGTCTACGTTTATAATTACTTCACCAAACGCGGCTCGGTCCTCAACGCAAGCGAGAAATACAGCCAGCCCGTTGGTTACAACGGTACATATGACATCGTTGTGCCCATTGGCCCCTCTGGCGTCGCCTTCCTGGGCGACACCAGCAAATTCGTCTCGCTGGGCAGCAAACGCATCAGCAGCCTGTCCGATGACGGCACGGTACATGCCACCATTGCTTTCGCCTCCAAAGAAGGCCCGGTTACCCTGAGCGGTTACGCGCCGTTCCGGCCCACAGTTACTGCCAGCAACGGCACCGCCAGCCCCATTACCTATAACACCACAACCCACATCTTCACCTTCACCGTCTCAGCCGGCCAGAACAACAGCGCCAGCATCAATATGAGCCTGCCAACAAGCGATGAGAAAGGCGAAAAATAGAAACAGGGTATTTCCTCCTTCTGGCACGAAAGCCGCTCATTCCTGGGCATCATGGAAGAATTGTTTGAACACGTACGCACGAAGAGCAAACAGATGAAGTAATCAAAACCTCCGCTGTTTTGGAACTCGCGTAGTGGTCTATACATCTTGACATCTTAACCAACCGGATATATACTCTGAATAGAATAAACAGACCTTACAAACTCTTTCCAGGGTGATGTGCGTTCGTTTTAGCGGGAATGATGTGTTTTTCATATATGCTGTAGATGCCTGCCAGCGTTTTCTGTAAGGGCGGAGTGGAGAAGATACCGGAAAGCCAGCCAGGAGCGATCTTTTCTAGTGGTTAGAGCTGCTCGTCGCGCTCTTTCCCCGGCCACTATTCCGAAATTTTGCGGGAGAGGAGGTTTTCCAGAGCCTTTTCGTAGCAGCAAGAGACGTATTTGGTGGAAGAGCTCCCAACTCTTCCGGTGAATTTGACGACGGGATGAAAGGATTAACCGTGAGAAGATTCATGACATGGCAGCATGCGCGTGACCAGTTGGCGCCAGTGGCGGGAGGTCGAGTGAAGACGGTGAAAAAAGTGGGCGCGAGTTTACTTATCCTCTGCCTGACACTGGCATTTTTGTTTGTGAATGTCCCCAAAAGCCATGCCGCGACCACCCCAATTTCAGTCTACGGCGCCTGGACCTGTAGCAATGATGCCTGTATCTGGGGTACCGTGCGCACGGTGGCCGAGTACGACAGTAAGAATCACTGGCTGATTGACCGGGGAGATGGAGTCCCTTCGGTCAACCTGGTGATACTGAGCTTTGTACAGCCGCTTAAATTGCTCAACAAGACCACTGACTCCCAAACCTTGAACGGGGTGCCAGTGGGCATGACAGCGGACATTGTGAATTACTACAAGAGTCACAACGTCCGCGTGATGCTCTCCATTGGCGGTATCACCTATGCCAGTTTCTGGGACCAGGCGCTGGCCGCCAATCCTACTCAGTTGGGACTCAACGCGGCGGCAGTCGCACAGCAACTGGGCGTGGGCATTGAGATTGATTACGAGAATTCAAGCTCGCCCAACCTGACGGGTCTGCAAGCATTTATCAACGCTTATCGTTCCCAGGAACCTTATGACGCGACAGGAGCCAATCCAGCCGCGCGCCTGACCATTGACCTGGCAGCCGGAGATCGCTGGCTGATTCCCCTGGCGACCAAAGCGACGACTGATTGGTTGAAGACCAGCAACCCGGTGCTTGATTACGCCAATGCTATGGTGCCCAGCCGGCAGCCGAGCATCAGCAGCGCCGAGGCCAACTGGCAGGAGCACATCACCGGTAAGTCGAATTATAGCCCTCCGATTCCGCCACTGGCTCCCGCCAAACTGGCAGGCAGCCTTTATATCAGCGATCAAAGGGGCAGCTTACCGCCGGAGTGTTATCAGTTTACCGGCTCGCTCATCGACACCACCGGTAACTTCGTTCAGACCGTTGCCCCCAACGGGGCGGGAACCACCAGCGGCATGCTGGGATACATGTTCTGGGCCGCCGAATGCCCTTCATCCAAGGGCACCTGTACTGTACCACCAAATACCTGTCAGGGAGGCGTCGGCGTAGGCAGTTCAACCTATAACATTTCCGTTCCCATGCCAGCCCTGCGCCAATCCTGAGTCAGAGGCAAGCTGTTTTCGTAAAAATGGCGAAA
>DASVMX010000531.1:0-8455 GCA_036384215.1 Ktedonobacteraceae bacterium
GGGTCGAGAGCGAGCGCAGCATATCATCAAGATAGAGGCCCGAGGTGATGGTCTGGCTGAGCAGTGAGAGCGAGGTCAGAATATTGAGTTTGCGCTGCGTATTTTCATAGAGGCGAGCATTTTCGATGGCGCTTCCCACCAGCGCCGCGGTATTCATGGAAAAGGTCTGGTGTTGTTCAGTAAACTCATATGGCGCGATGGTATGGACGGTAATCACCCCGATCAGCAGGCGCTCTTTTGAGAGAATGGGCACCGACATCAGCGATTGGAACTTCTCTTCCTCCAGCTCAGGATATGGACGGAAGCGAGGATCGTTGAGCGAGCCTTCGCGAATAATCACAGGCTGCTGGTGTTTGCCTACCCAGCCCGCGATACCTTCCCCAAGCGGCATAGAGATTTTCTGGATATGGTGCTGATAAGGTTCGCTCGTGCTGGCGAGCGTCAGGAGATCTTTTTCCTGGTCGTAGAGATAGAGGAAAGCTGCGTGGCAAGAGGTAGCGCGAGTAATAATATCCACGACGTGGTTCAATACTTCATCGAGTTTGAGCGTTGAGCCAACCGTGGAGATGACTTCGTTCAGCAAAATATTTTCGTTGGTGCGAGCCTCAAGCTCCTGGGCGAGCAGATCATTTTCTTTCCAGAGTTGCTCAAGTGTGCGCTCAGGGTGAGAATGCGTATTTTGTTGCGCTTTCTCTCCTCTTCGTGTGCCATGAGGGGCGCCAACCAGCTCGGAGTGAGCGGCTCCATTCTTCCCCGAACCCATTTTTGCAGACATAACCGACCTCCTGAACACTCTACTATGCGATCAAAAACCATGAGCGCGATCCTCGTGCGCCCATGTCGCGCCAGTTTGCGCGGCTCCATCCTTCTCCATGCCGGGCTCAATGCCAGTTCGTCCGTGTTGCAACAGGAGCAGAGCGCGTTCTTTTTTATATTTATAAAATGTGCCAATAGGCAAGATTACCGTTTTTTTGATATAGTGAGCTAAAGTAAAAATCTCTATCTGGACAACAATGGAAAGACGATATGTGCAATGTGACCATTATCCTGGTACGTACTGTTGGGCTTTTTCCTTTTTTTTTGCAAATATCGCGGAGAAAACCTGGAAAATGTGCGAATCAGGTCAAAGGATATGGACACATTGTACCACAGAGGATGAAATCTCTTCAACCCCTTTCGACTCTGAATTGAAGAGAAACAGCGAAATTGCGTACTCATTGGTACGTGCAGCCAGGGAAAGTGCGTCAATTTTGCACTGAAAAAACTGGCAGAGTGGCTTGAGAAATGCTATACTGATGAACAACAAAGCTCTTCACCAGTCCACAAGCGTATTGGCGTAGTTTTTTCATCCTTTATCAAAGCGCTCGCGCCTTTGCTGGTTGGTGAGCGTACATTTTGTAATACCTCGGAGATCTGGAGCGTCTCAGGGGAGACTGGCATTTTTGAGCAAGCGGCTCGACCAGCGGGCTATCTCAGATAGCCTGGTGCTTGTTGAGAAGATGGGGTTCGACCAGAGGGCCGTGGGAAGCGGCCCGGACCTTTCGGAGCATATAAACGTTCTTTACACGTCTTGCAAAGGAGACACATATGGCTACCGATACAATCGATACAGTTGCCATTCCTGAGGAACAGGGAATAGAGAAACACGGTATTGAGCGTGTCTCACCGGAAACTCGCACTCATGTTCGCATTTTTGATAATTTTACCATGTGGCTTTCAGCTAACCTCGTGATCTCGACAGTCGCTCTGGGAGTGCTGGCGAGGAGCGTCTTTCACCTGGGTTTCTGGGACAGTTTTCTGGTAATCCTGGTTTTTAACCTGCTGGGTGTGTTGCCACCGGCAATCTTTTCGACGTTAGGCCCGCGGCTGGGCCTGCGCCAGATGACTATTTCGCGCTTTGCTTTTGGCTGGGTGGGCGGAATTATCATGGCTATTTTCAACGTCGCGGCCTGCATTGGCTGGTCGGCGTTTAACGTAGTGATTGGTGGACAACTGGTGGCCGCGCTGGCCTGTGGCCCACAGACCATTAGTGCCTGTAGCGCGACGGTTCTGGGACTGACGCTGAGCGGCACCGTCTGGCAGGCATTGGGTATTGTGCTGATCGCTATTCTGACGACGCTGGTGAGCATTTATGGATATCGCTACGTCCATCGTTACGAGCGCTGGTCCTGGATTCCCATGGCGCTCATTTTCGCGGTGATGGCGGTGCTGCTGGGCACCAGCGCCAAACATTTTGTGTTGCTTCCCACGCCCGCTTTTAACGCGCTTGAAATCGCCAGCCTGGTTTCGTTCGGCGGCGCGGTCTACGGATTTGCGACTGGCTGGTCTTCCTACGCGGCTGACTACAACGTCAATCAGCCCGAGAATACCAGGCCGTCGCGCGTTTTCTGGCTGACCTTCCTGGGCATTTTTATTCCCTGTGTGCTGCTGGAGACGCTGGGTGTGCTGCTCGCCTCGACCATCGATTCAGGTGATATTGGGAGCCTGTTCAATCATGTGTTATCGCCGCTGGGCGGTTTCGGCTCGTTCCTGGTCTTCTTGCTGGCCCTGAGCATTATCGCGAACAATATTCCAAACGATTATAGCCTGGGCCTGACCATCCAGGTCTTTGGTCGTTTCTGGCAGCGCATCCCGCGCTATGTGTGGACGCTGATCGGCGCGATAATTTATGTCATCCTGGCCCTGGTAGTAGCTCGGAACTTCGCCGAGACGCTGAACAGCTTCCTGTTGCTGATTGCTTACTGGCTTGGTCCCTGGGCGATTATTCTGATTACCGAGCATTTCGTTATTCGCAAAGGGAGTTATAACGTCAGCGACTGGAATACTCCCGGCAAGCTGCCAGTTGGCTGGTCCGCGTTGGTAGCCATGGCCATCGGCCTTTTCGGCGCGTTTCTGGGCTTTGCGCAGACCTGGATCATTAATGATAACTTCTATCCCATCATGGGTCTGATCGGTGGTCTGGTCAACAAAGACCATGGTGGCATGGACGTTGGCTTTGAGGTTGGCGTGGTCTTTGCACTGGTTGCCTACCTGATCCTGCGCCCCATCGAGACGCGCCAGAATCGCGCGCGTACCTTTGGTAAAGAAGGCTAAGCTTTTTTCGGGAAGAAGCCCCCAAAAAGAGCGCGGTTGCCGCGCTCTTTTTGGGGGCTTCTTGTGTTATTTCTCGCCCTCGTTATGTAGCCGCCTGTAACGGTTTCGCCAGCAAGTGACAGTCGGTTCAGATGTCATGCTATAATGGTTGAGTGTAAATATCAGGGTTTCTCAAAAGTTGTGGCTTTGCGCCTGCGGCGCAGCCCCTGCGCCTGTTGTCTCCCCCGGAGACGGCGGACTCTGGCGGCGCAGCCGTGTTCGGATGCCAGGAAAGAGACTTTTGAGAATCCCTGGTGTAAATATGCGGGTGGATGGAAGTGAGGCCCGCGGCTGTGTATAATAGATTGAAAACGTGTCAGGCAGAAAGAGCGATAGAAGATATGGCGAACAGAGATCGGGCAGAAGAGAAAGAGAAGCTGGCATCTGGGAGAGGCGGAGAGGGTGGAGGATCGCTGGCGCCGGTGACGGCGCGCGGGGAGGCGACGCGGCGCAAGATTCTGGACACGGCGGAAGAGGTTTTCGGTGAAATGGGCTATTACGAGGCCAGCATTTCAGAGATTACACGCCGGGCCGGTGTGGCGCAGGGTACGTACTATATTTATTTTCATAGTAAACGCGAGATTTTCGCGGAACTGGTGGAGGATATTGGCGAGCGCCTGCGGGCCGAAATGCGCGCGGCTATCGCGGGAGCATCCAATCGTGTAGAGATCGAGCGCCGCGGCTTTCAGGCCTTTTTCCAGTTTGTAGCACGTCACCGACGTATTTATAGCATTGTCCTGGAAGCCGAGCGGGTCGCGCCGGAAGCTTTTTACGCGTACTATCGCAAGATCAGCCAGGGCTATGTACGCGGTTTGCAGGAGGCTATGGACGATGGCTCTGTCCGGCAACTGGACCCCGAAGCGGTCGCGTATACGCTGATGGGCATTGGCCACTTTATCGCTATGCGCTGGCTGATCTGGCCGCAGGAAGCCGAAGCGAACCAGGATACCCAGGCCGAATTGCCCGAGCGTGTTTTTGAGTCGATGATGGACTTTATTGCCCATGGACTGACCGTGTACCCACTTGAAAAGGCCTGAAACAGAAAGCACGAGTATTCCACGTTGCTGGCGTCCACTTTTTACAAAATTCCCCATTTTAGTACTTACAGGTGAAAATGCGGTAAAGCATTCTCAACCTGTAAGTGCATCAAATTAGTACTTTTCTGTTAGTGTGTCAGAATGTGCTATTGCGGTGGATCTGGCGCATGGTAATGTCTCTAAGAGAAATCGACATGGAGGTTTGTCGCGCGCATTTGCTGCGCGCGACCTGAAGGAAGGAGAGATCTCTTGAAGATACACCATCAGCGCAATAGACGGCGCCTGCTGTCTTTTCTCCTGTCTCTGGGCGTGGCTGGGATTATGGTGCCGGGTCTGCTGGTTGGAGCGAATCTGTTGAATGCGCGCTCAGCCGGCGCTCATGCCGTGAGCGGGTCGGGCACGCACCCGTTGAGAATGGCGCCTGGGCAGATGCTGGCAAATATTTTGCCGCTGCACCCCCGGTATCAGCAGGCGATTCCTATGGGAAATGCCGCCATGGCTCGTATGTCCTGTGCGCAAAGTAAGGCCAGCCCTTTCTGCTACAGCCCGCAGCAGATTCGCCAGGCATATAATATTCAGCCTTTGCTCGCGCAGGGGATTACCGGGAAGAATCGTACCATCACGATCATCGATGCATTTCAAGATCCAACCGTAAAGACTGACCTGCACCTGTTTGATCAGATGTTTGGCTTGCCCGATCCTCAATTGAATGTACTGGCGCCCTTTGGGCTGACGCCCTTTAATCCCAAAGATCGCGCCCAGCTTGGTTTTGCTGGCGAGATCGGATTAGATGTGGAGTGGGCGCACGCCATTGCCCCGCAGGCAACGATCGACCTGGTGCTGGCAAATGTGAAGACCGAGACCTTGCGGGGTGAACTGACAGCTCTGCTCCAGGCCACCAGTTTCGCTGTCGCGCAGGATCTGGGGAGCGTGATCTCGCAGAGCTTTGGGGTGAGCGAGTCATGCGCGGGCGCGGCTTTTATTCAGCAGGAGCATAAGCTTTTCCAGCAAGCCGCGCGCCAGCACCAGACCGTTTTTGCCTCGGCTGGTGATAGCGGTTCGGCGGCGGTTCAGTGCAATGCTCAGGGACAGCCGGTGACGGTCGCGCGGGGCGTGAATTATCCCGCCAGCGATCCGCTGGTATCAAGCGTGGGGGGAACGAGTTTGCTGGCTGGTAAGAATGGCCAGTATATCAGTGAAATTACATGGAATGATTCTCCGATAGGAGCGGGTGCGACCGGAGGCGGTGCCAGCCAGGTATTCGCGCAGCCGGCCTTTCAGAAGCAGAGTCTGCGCAGCGCCCACCGCTTTGTCAGCGATCTCGCGCTGGATGCTGATCCTCTGACCGGCGTGCTGGTTGTCAGCAGTCAGATTATGCCCGGAAAGACGGTGCTGATCCCGATTGGTGGTACCAGCGTGGGCTCTCCAATTGCCGCGGGCCTGGTGGCGCTGTTCGACCAGGCAAGGGGTGTCCGTCTCGGCTTCTTGAATAGCGCTTTCTATCGTCTCAGTCTGAGCCAGGTCGCGGGACAGGCTTTCCACGATATTCGCCTGGGGAATAATGCCTTCCTCTTCCAGAATATGCAGAGGCAGACGGTGGTCATTCCCGGCTTTGGGGCCGCGCGAAGTTGGGACGCGCCGACAGGTGTAGGCACGCCCCAGGCCGCGAATCTGGCTCGTTTGCTGCCGGGCTTTATCAAAGCCAATGACGGTGCCGGATTGTAGCAGGAACAGGCGCGCTGGTTCTCAAACTCGCTTGTATTCCAGGAGAGGCGAAACCAGTTGCGCGGCCTCGCCCGAGAGATGAGCGGAGCTAGCCCAGCAGCGCAGCGTACCGTCGAGTATGGTATCGCCACTGGTGACCAGCTCTATCTCGGTGATGGCGCAATTGTCCATGATGCTGGTAATCAGACTGTGCTCGCGTGGGCAGAAGCTGTAGACCAGCGCGGCCAGGATGCCGCCGTGGGAGGCAATTAGAATATGCTGGCCGTCGCGTTCGCGCGTGACGGCCAGCAGTCCGCGCCTTGCTCGTTTGACCAGGTCCAGGAAATTTTCGCCCTCGGGACATGTGGCTGCTGGATTGCCCTTGTACCATTGGCCGATAATCTGATCGTGTTCGCGCCAGTTCTCCTCGGTTGGCTGTCTCTGTTCCATGGAACCGACATTGATTTCGCGAAACTCTTCCAGTACCGTCACCGTCAGACCCTGAGCGTTCGCGATAATCTCGCCTGTTTCTCGGGCGCGTTTGAGCGGCGAGGCATACGCCGCGTTCAGATGAGGAACGTTGTTCAGGAAGAAGGCCGCGGTTTGTTCCGCTTGCGATACGCCTTTAGGTGTCAGTGAATAATCAACAAGTTTATACGAAAATTCTTTGGTCAGATTGGCCGGGTTTTCTCCATGCCGGACAAGATAGAGGCTATTGGTATTTTGGGTGCTCATGTGGACCTTTCAGAAGATGACAATGTACTCTTTATTTCCCTGCGTTTTGTGTTACAAACTCATTATTCATCTTATGACAACTCAACAACAAGTGGCAAGGTGAACAATAAAAATGAAGAGGGATGAGTGATTGGAGCAAGCACAATCACTCATCCCTCTTCGTCATATAATTTGCAAGGCCGGATCGGCCTCCGCGAGGAGGGGTGAGGCGGTGCCGTTGTGGATATATTCGGCGAGGAGTTTGCCAGCCATTGGCCCCTGTTCAAAGCCAGCGGAACTGAGTCCGGTCAGGATGTAGAGGTGCTCAAAGCGCGGAATCTGGCCAATGATAGGCCGGCGCTCACGCGTAAAAGGCATCCAGCCAGACCAGGTGCGTTTGATGGGATAGTGGTGCAAGAACGGGAAAAGCTCGCTGGCGTGCTGACGATTGAGCGCGATGCCAGCCGGATCGGGTCTGCCCTCAACGTTGACCTGGCGATCACCGCCGATGATAATCTCGCCGCTGGCCGTCTGCCGTCCGTAGAGATGGCGGGTGACGCGCTGGTTGCCGCGGTGAGTAAGTTCGCGCGGCGTCTGCTCATCGCTGAATGGATCGTTATGCCAGGCCAGTTCGGACTCAACCGCGCCGATGCAATGGAAGATCCTGGGCGGCAGTGGCTCGGTAGCCCACATCTGGCCGCGCACTGCGATGACCGGGATCTGCAGACCCAGTTGCGCCCCCAGTTCGCGGCACCACGCGCCAGCCGCCAGCACCAGCGTGCTGGCCTGTATGTGCCCTAACTGTTCGCCAGAGCCAGGCAGAGCAGTCATGACGCGGTACATGCCATTTTTTAGCTGTTGTAATTCGGTCACTTCATGGTGTAGTAAGAGTTCCGCGCCATGCTGGAGCGCCAGTTTGGCCAGCGCTCGCGTGGTCAGGACTGGATTGGCGTTGCTGCCATATGGCAAATGGAGAGCGCCCAATACCCCGGGCGCGAGTTTTGGCTCTATACTGCGCGCGGTTCGGCTATCAAGTAGTTCTACGTTATAACCAGATCCTGTGAGCGCGCGCTCTTTTAGCCGGGCATACTCGAGCTCTTTCTCGGTCTGAATCAGCTTGAGCGAACCATTCTGGCGAAACTCCACAGGAAAGCCCAGATCCAGTTGCAGCATCTGCATAATGTCCAGGCTACCCATGCCCAGAGTTGTTTCCAGATCCGGGTTCTGGCCCCAGCCGTGGACCCAGGTCGTACCCGCGTTCAGGCCCGATGCCTCGCTGGCGATCTCTTTGCGTTCAATCAGCACAACATCGTGCCCCGCCTGAGCCAGGTAATACGCTGTCGCCGCGCCCGCGATGCCGCCGCCAATGATCATGATCTCGGTCTCACGCATTTCCTATCTCTGTTCTCCCGACAGGCTATCTCCCGGAAAGCTCCGGCAGACATGGGATTCGTATACGAAAACACCGGCCTTCACGCCCGGATCTTCATCCATGATCTTTTGAACCTCTTCCAAAGAAGCGTTAAAAATGCCAACGCCCGAAACATCGCTGCCATCGTTAACCGGGCAAACAATCGACAGCAGACCAGCCTCGCGCAGCTCAAAATTCCTGCGTCCATGCTCCCAGATAATTCTCTCAACGCCAGCCTCGCGCTTGTTCGGCCCTGCTTTCAAAATAACCACGCAATATTGCCTCGTCGTCGCGATCCTTTCGCGCATATACTCATCGGAAATTGTGCTCATACAGGATATTCCTCCAGATGTGTTTTTAAAATTGTAGTCTCTTTATCTATTACAACGACGAAGAAGCTAGAAAGGAATTGACATGTTTGGCAGGGAGCAGCCCGAAAAAGGACGTATGTATCCAG
>DASVMX010000532.1:0-8590 GCA_036384215.1 Ktedonobacteraceae bacterium
GACCTTGCGCGGCTTCCCGAGTGGTCCCCCGCCTATGTCACGGCGCGAGCAGCCCGCGTGCTGGTGGGCATGCTGCGGCGCGGTTTCACGACGGTTCGCGATGTGGGCGGAGCCGATTATGGGCTGGCACAGGCCATCGAAGAGGGCTACCTGGAGGGGCCGCGCCTCATCTTTGGCGGCAGAGCACTCTCGCAGACGGGAGGGCATGGCGATGGGCGCGGCCCGGGCAGGCAGGCTTACGATCTCTGTCACTGCTGCCCCACCCTGGCAGTCATCTGCGATGGCGTGGATGAAGTGCGCCGGGCAGCCCGAGAGGAGATTCGACGCGGTGCCTCCCATCTCAAGCTCATGCTGAGTGGCGGGGTCGCTTCTCCAACAGACCGGATTGATTCAACCCAGTTCTCGCGCGAGGAGATCCGTGCCGCTGTCGAGGAAGCTGAGGCTGCTAACCTCTACGTCGTGGGACACGCGTATACCTCGCGGGCGATCAATCGGGGTTTGGCGTGCGGCGTGCGCAGTATCGAGCATGGCAATCTCATGGACGAAAGCAGCCTGCCGTTCTTCCAGGAGAGTGGTGCCTTTTATGTGCCGACCCTGGTGACCTATGCTGCCCTTGCATCTCGCGGACGCGAATTCGGGCTGCCTGAACACAGTCATCGGAAAGTGTTCGAGGTGCTGGATTCGGGCCTGCATGCGCTTGAGTTGGCGCACCGGGCACATATCCCGCTGGTATATGGGACAGATTTGCTGGGTGGCATGCACGAAGATCAACTCAGCGAATTCACGCTCCGTCGCCAGGTGCAGCCGCCAGCCGACATCCTGCGTTCGGCAACGACGGTGGCAGCACGCTTACTGCGGATGGAGGGACAGGTGGGCGTGGTGGCTCCTGGAGCGTATGCAGATCTGCTCGTCGTCGAGGGAGATCCCCTGCAAGACATTGCCGTCCTCACCGATCCGCAGCGTCGGCTCAAGCTGGTCATGGCGCGTGGTCGCGTGTGCGTCAATCAACTCGTGTAGGCGCGCTCGCTATCCCTGCCTGCTCCACCCGAGCTTTCCCATCGTGGGGTGAAGCCCGGCGACAAGATGGGCAAGTGCTGATACGCCAACACTTTCCAGAGCCTTCCTGGGTTCAATAGGCGCCAAACGGAAAACACATGTGTGCTTTCCCATTCGACGCCTAATTCAATGTGAATCGGCTCTACAGGCCGCCGCAGCTACACCGATTTTAACACTCGCTGTGGCCGCAACTATAGCATTTTTTGCAGCCCTCTTCGTAGACCATAGTGTTGCAGCCGCATTCCGGGCAGAGGTTGCCGGTCACGGTCAGCTTGCCGAGCGCGAGCGGATCGACCAATGAGGCTTCGTCTGCGTCCTCGTGGTTGTGGCTGTTGCCGTTGCCGTTGTGACCATTGCCGTTGGTGTTGCCGTTGCTCTGGTGGGCGGGCGCGGACTGTTCTTCGCTGGACTGTTCCAGCGAGGTCATGTGCAGTTCCAGCGCGCGGGCCACGGCGTCGGGCATTGAGCGCACTTGCTGAGCGCCAAAGCCGACCGAGCGGCTGCCGCCAATGCCGCGCAACTGCTCGGCGATCTCCTTGGCGCGATCGACCTGCGAGAGTGGACTGAGAACGCGCAGGTTGAGCGAGATCAGGCGACCCAGCGCTTCCGCCAGGGCCGCGATATCGCTGCCAGCCTTGCCAACGTTGACGAAGACCTCCAACGGACCGTGCTCGTCGCTGTTGATTGTGACGTTGATTTTGCCCTCCGGTGCGTTGACCTGGCGCGTGTAGCCCTGCACTACCGCCGGGCGCGGCTTGATGCCCTGCTGAATCGACGCTACTGGCTCGATCATCACCGCCTGCTCTTCGGCCTTTTTCTCGGCCTTCTTCTCGTCCTCGATGCGTGTCAGCACCGCGTCGCGCGAGCCATCGCGGTAGTACGTGATGCCTTTGCAGCCCATCTCGTAGGCCAGGCGATACAGTTTCTCCACCTGCTCGACCGTGTGGTCATTGGGCGCGTTCACCGTCTTGCTGATGCTGGAATCGGTGTACTTCTGGATCGTGGCCTGCACACGCACGTGCTCTTCTGGGGTGAGATCCTTGGAAGAGATAAAGTAGTGCGGCGTCGTCTCGTTTGGATGCTCGTCGCGCCACGCCTGGAGCAGCGGATGATATAGAATGTGCTCGCCCGTGCGGTCGCGGCGGATCATCGCGAAGTCATAGACCGGCTCAATCCCCGAACTCACGCCCGACAGCAGACTCGTCGTGCCCGTCGGCGCCTGCGTCAGCAGCACCGCGTTACGAATCCCCTGCTTCTTGATCTTATCCTGGACCGGTTTGGGCAACTGCTTAATGAACACGCCCTGCATATACTTATCGCGTTCAAAGCGCGGGAATGGCCCTTTCTCCGCCGCGTAATCCGCCGAAGCCTCATAGGCCGCATCGCGGATTGTCGCGTAGATCTTCTCAATCACCGGCACCGACTCATCGCTGCCATAGGCAATCCGCATCTTAATCAACGCGTCCGCCAGCCCCATCGTTCCCAGACCAGTGCGCCGCGTCCCCAACTGAGCCTGCGCATTCTCCTCGATAAAGTACTCCGTAGCGTCCACCACATTATCCAGGAAGCGCATCGCCACCTTCGTCTTCTCGGCCAGTTTCTCATAATTAAACTGCCCGTCCTGCACGAAAGCTGATAGATTCATCGCTCCCAGATTGCAAACACCGAAAGCTGGCAGGCCTTGCTCTCCGCATGGATTTACGCATCTTATATCCTCGTAATACCATGTATTCGAGACCTTATTGTAGCGGTCCATAAAGACCATACCAGGCTCCGCCGACTCCCACGCCGAAGTGCAGATCAGATCCCACAGATGGCGAGCACGAATCGTTTTCTTGACTTCGCCCTTCCAGACCAGATTCCAATCCCCATCCTCCTTTACAGCCTGCATGAATTTATCGGAAATGCAGACAGAAAGGTTTGCGTGCTCAATTTTTCCCGGCGTGCGTTTTACTGTAATGAATTCCTCGATATCGGGATGATCATCGTCGAGCATGAGCATAAGAGCGCCGCGTCTCGAATTTGATGTGTAGATGCCGCCTCCAGCAAGCAGATGGACATCATCAACTTCAAAGTCGTAGACCTCAGAAACGCCAAGTGCTTCAATTGAGACAATTTTGTCAGGCAACACGTTGAGCAAGGCATCCAGATTTTCCAGGAGAGCGACCGAGCCTTTGTTGGCAACACGTTCGCGGACTCTGGTTAAGGCATAGTGCGAGACACGCTCTCTGGTGGAGTCAAAGAGACCTTGATAGTAGCGACCAGGAATGCCCAGCGTATCCCAGACTTCCATTGGATAGTTGCTGAAATGGCTGCGCTGCCCCTTGCGTCCAGTATCTTTGCAACAGGTGATGAAGTCGCTGAAGCGCTCGCGGAAGTGCGCGCCGCTGATGATCAGGCGATGAATATTGAGCCAGCCATTGAGTGTGCGGTCTTGCATCGAAATGTGGGACACAATCCCGTGCTGAAGAAGCAATTGCTGCATATCTTCCAGAATGGCGCGGCTGACGCTATCGATGCCATACCCGCCTTTGCTTCCACGGTCGCAGCCATCGGCGTCGAAAAAGCCGCCAATGAAAGAACTGACTATTTCTGTAGGGGATTGGAAGATCATTTCTGGCACACGTACCAGAGCAGCTTTTTGCTTGAGGAGGCCATTTTCTTGCAGCCACTCAACAAGTATGCGCGAATAGACACTTATGGTCGTACAGGCTCCGTCACCTATTCTGATCTTTGGCTCAAGGCCAAAAAGCTTTTGAATATTGGTAACCAGGCGTTCTTGGATCTCAGGGCGTGTATTTTCGACCGTCATTGTGATGCCCTTTTCATCCTGCCAGGTGACTTTCTTGCCCTGAATTACAGAACCATCTCCATAGAAAAAACCGATCAGATAAGCCAGTTCGGGTGTGAGATATTCCGGCAGTCTGACATGCTCATTCAGTGTTGTGCTCATCTTGGAACGAATATATGTGCTCGATTTCAGCGGGATAGTTGAAGCAGCATTTTGCTGAGTATCACCAAGTAAAAGCAGAATTTCGTCGCCCTCCGCGAGTTCGCGTAGGGGAACTGTGGTGATCTCTCCATTGCGTAGAACACCCATTTTATGATCCAGCGTGACACGTACTTTGTAGCCACGGTGGGTTGTGACTTCATAGAGATCTTTTCTGCCATTATGAAACACATAGGTAAATGGTCGCAGGCCTTTATGGGTTTGAGCCTGAATCTTTTCGCCATTCTCCAGGCGCTCTACCAGTTCTTTCACAGGAATCAGACCGCGATCCGTTGCAATTCGCTCATTAGGACCAAAACATCCACCCTGCTGAATTACATCTCCTGTCGCAACTGAGTACAATTGTGCCCAGGAACAGGGGCCGGAGGCCGTGCCGTTGACGGTGCGGATGTAGGAACCGCGTGGACGCAGAGACGAGAGGTTGATACCGACACCACCGCCGCGAGCCATAATCTCGGTCATGAGCTTCAGGTTATCGAGAATACCCTGGCGACTGTCTTCCGGGGGAGGCACCACAAAACAGTTATAATATGTTACTGCATGCCCTGAGCCTGCTCCAGCGAGGATGCGGCCTCCGGGGACGAACTGGAAGTCGGCCAGGGCGTTGTAGAATTTCTTTTCCCATTCGGCGCGGGCTTCTGGCGTCTTCTCAACTTCGGCGATGCCCCGCGCGACGCGAGCCCAGAGTTGTTCTGGATTCAACTCTAACGCGTTTCCCTCGGCGTCCTTGAGGGAGTAGCGGTCGATAAATACTTTCTGACGAATACCTTCTAATTGTGTCTTGTTAACCATTTCCGTGTTCTCGGTGTTCTGGGTGTCTTGTGTGGTTTGAACATCAGCTTGCTGTTCCAACATTGTGCCAATCTTCCCTTCCTTGCTTGCGCTACCATCTCATCCCCATCGACGTTTCAGGCGTGCGTTACTTGCGTATTTTTGTTTGCCGAAAGACAGTATACTCGCCAGGAACAGATTTTTCAAGGGTTTTGGCACAACATATTGATTTTCTAATCTTTCTTATCACAACATCTTGATTTTTGCCGGTACAAGAGGACATGTGTACAAGTGCCGGGGCATGACGTTCCGCGGAACATGGTTTGAAAAATTGCTTGAGCAAGACATATTATATCAGATTCCTTCGTCCCTATGGAAGCCCTATAGCCGCTTTTTCTGGGAGTCATCTCGTAACTCGGGATTGTGGCCTGGATGAAAAATGAGTATCCCTTTTTGATTTGATTATTCTTCCTGATCTTCTGTGATTTATAAATAGTAGTATTTCATATCTTTTAGCAGAGGTTTTTTGAAATAGATTTTCTATAGAAAAATATGAAATTCAAGTATGAAAAAACTTTGAGAAGGAGAGAACTGGTAGCGATGGTGTACAATAGAAGAGTCTGTTACTACGCGATGAATACGTGAGTTGAAAGGTAAGAACAACGATGCGCGCTGAAATTCTTTCTTGTGGGACGGAGCTCTTGCTGGGGCATATTTCTGATACAAACGCGACATTTCTGGCCCAGAGCCTGTCGCCTCTGGGAATTGATCTCTATCATGTTTCGCAGGTAGGCGATAATCAGGGCCGGATTGTGGAGACGCTGCGCCGCGCCTGGGAGCGGGCTGACTTGATTATTATGACTGGCGGCCTGGGGCCGACCGAGGATGATCTGACACGCGAGTCGATCAGCGCTCTGCTGGGTGAGACGATGCGGGTTGATCCTCAATTGGAGGCCGAGTTGCGCGCTCATTTCAGTACGCGCAGGGTTGCTATGCCGGAGCGCAATCTCAAGCAGGCGACGCTGATTCCTTCGGCGCGCGCGCTGCCCAATCCGCTGGGGACCGCGCCAGGCTGGTTTGTGGAGAAAGACGGGCATATTATCGTGGCCATGCCCGGTGTGCCGCGCGAGATGTACCGTATGTGGGAGGAAGAGGCAGTGCCGCGCCTGGCGGCGCATACCGGCGGCTCGATTTTTACACGCCTGCTGCGGGTCTCAGGTCTGGGGGAATCGAGCATTGAAGAGCGCCTGGACGCGCTGTTGCACAACACCAATCCCACCCTCGCCACTTACGCCAAAAGCGACGCCGTGGATGTGCGGGTGACGGCCAAGGCCGAGAGCCTGGCCATGGCCGAAGAACTGGTGGCGGAGATGGAGCGCCAGGTACGCCAGGTGCTGGGACACCACATCTTTGGCACCGATAGGGATACCTTGCAGAGCGTGGTTGGTGAGCATCTCACCCGGCGCGGGCAGACCCTGGCGGTCATGGAATCGATCTCCGGTGGCCAACTGGCCAGCACGATTACCAACAATCCAGATAGCTCACGCTACTTCCTCGGCGGTGTGGTCACGTACAACACGGAACTCAAAATTCAGATGGGCGTGCCGCGTGAAACTATAGAGCGCTACGGGGTAATCAGCGCTGAGACCGCGCGTGCCATGGCCAGCGCCGCGTGCCAGTTGCTCAAAGCCGACTACGGCGTGGGCGTGACCGGCGTGGCGGGTCCAGAACTCCAGGAAGGGCAGCCAGTCGGTACCATCTTCATCGCCATCGCGAGTCCACGGGGGATTGTGGATGGGCGCGGACCCGGCTGGCGCGGTGGACGCGAAGATCAGAAGCGCCAGGCCGTCCTCGCCTCTCTCAACCTGCTGCGTTTGCATCTTGAGGGGCAGCGCTAAAAAAGCAAAAGCAGTAAAAGGATCGCATCTCCTTTTGCTGCTTTGAATGTCTCCTGCTTGATGCGTTCATATCGATATTACGAGCGTGTAACCTTGCGAGCCAGGACATATTTTTCAAGCTGATAGCGGCGGGTGTTTTGCATCTGGAAGAACCCGCCGCCGACTGCCAGAGCCAGCCAGAGCAGCAGCCAGGCGGGTGAGGCCTTGAGGGAGGCCGAAAGCTGGTCGAAGTGCAAGAAGTCCGTGGGAATATATTGATAGAGCAGCAAAACGCCAACGACAATGCTAGCGGACCCACCCATGGCCGTGTTGACGACGATCAGCAGGCGCGCCAGGTCAAGCGCCAGGATCAAAATTGCGAAGAGAATCGCGAGAACGAGTCCGACAACAACGACCAGGATCATCTGGTTGCCGATGCCCAGGCCAGTCATCAGACCAGTCCCCAGCACATAGCCGATGCCAGCTCCCAGCAGCGTCATGGCCGCGGTATAGAGCGCGTAGGCCAGGATAGCCAGCGCCAGGCCCAGCACAATGCCCGCCGTCCACGCGGCGCCGGTCACGAAAGATGTATTGGCCAGTAGAGATGAAGTTATCTGCATCCCGATGAAAAAGCCTAGCAAGAAACCCCAGATGGCCATAATAACGCGAAAGAGCCGGTAGCCCGCGAAGCAAAAAAGAGCCCCTATGAGCAGCGCGAGCGGGCCAATAATGAGTCTTTCAGCCAACATATTCACTCCTTGTCCGGACGGAGCCTGTTTTGAGAAGGATAGTGCTATTGCCCTCTGTTTGATCACGAAAAAGAACCTCAAATAGGATACGCCTGGATGTCCCAATTTTTTCTCTGAATACGACGAGCGTTTCTCCAGCATGTCCAGTGTATCAGAAACTGGAGGCAAGCGGCAAAAAAGCCCTATCCCATGCACCTGCTTCAAGCTTTTCAAACGGATGGGCTCGCTGATTTGTAGAGATGGACACCCTCTAAGCAGAAGAACGTTTCTTGTGCCCGCTGCTAGTGGATATAATAGAGCTAAATTGGATTTTCCTGTTTTGAAGAAGAGAGGGCTGTTCTATGTTGTTACAGAACAAAATCGCAGTGATTACTGGTGGAGGACGAGGTATAGGGCGCGCTATCGCGCAGGCTTTCGCGCGCGAGGGGGCGCACCTGGTTCTGGCGGCGCGCGACCAGGCGGCTTTAGAGGAGACGCGCGACCAGGTGGCGCAATACCAGCGCGATGTGCTGATACTGCCGCTGGATCTGCGTCAGGAGGAGAGCGTGCGGACTCTGGCGGAACAGACCCTGGCTCATTTTAAGCACGTCGATATCCTTGTTAATAACAGCGGTATCGCCGGTCCTACCGCGCCGTTGTGGGAGATCTCGCCCGAGCAGTGGCGCGAGACGCTGGATGTCGACCTGACCGGCCCCTATCTCTGCTGCCGCGCCTTCCTGCCAGGCATGCTTGCGCGCCACTCCGGCAACATCCTCATGATCGGCTCAATGACTGGCAAACGCCCACTCTTCGGGCGCACCCCTTACGCCGCCGCCAAACTGGGCCTGGTCGGTCTCGTGCGCACCCTGGCCTGGGAAACCGGCCCGTATAACATCCGCGTCAACCTCATCTCGCCCGGACCCGTCGAAGGCGAGCGCATCGGGCGCGTACTGCGCGACATGGCCAGCGCCCAGAACATCAGCCTCGAAGAAGCGCGCCGCCTCTTCCTGCGCGACTCCCCGCTCAACAGCATGGCCCCGCCCAGCGACATTGCCAACGCCGCCCTCTACCTGGCCTCGGACCTCTCCAGCTCCACAACCGGCGAGGATTTAAATGTCTCGTCAGGCATTGTGATGTATTAAACCACA
>DASVMX010000533.1:0-8454 GCA_036384215.1 Ktedonobacteraceae bacterium
GCCGGGTTATCACGTGCAAAAGTGCGAGAATGAACAGAACGCCGTTCTGTCCATTCTCGCACTTTTGCACGTGATAACCCGGCTTAGAATTTATAGCCGGCGGCTTTGGCAGCCAGGCAGGCGGCCCCGACGACGCCGGAAAAGTCGCCGAGCTTCGAGCGCAGGATTTTGGTCCTGGCTGCGGGCTGGCTGAGCGCGACGTTCAGTGCGCGGCTGCTGGCGCGCTCGAAGAGCAGGTCGATGGCTTCGATGACGCCACCGCCGAGGATCAAGCACTCGGGATTGTAGAAATTAATCACGCCTGCCAGGCCGTAGCCCAGGTAATCGGCGGCCTCGGTGACGATCTCGATGGTCAGGGCGTCGTTCTGCTTGATGGCATTGGCCAGCAGACCGGAGCGGATAATCGTCTCGCCCTGCTTCAGTTGAAACTCGGCCTCGTCGGCCAGGATTGATTTGCGTCCGTGGTGGATTTCGCCCATAATGGCTTTGGTGATAGCGGTACGCGAGGCATAGGCTTCCAGGCAGCCGCGATTGCCGCAGCCGCAGATGCGTCCACCGGCCTCGATGGGCACGTGGCCGATCTCGCCCGCGGTGCCGGTCAGGCCGGTATACATCTGGCCGTCGCGCACGATGCCGCCGCCAATACCGGTGCCGACGAAGACGCAGACGAAGTTCTTGTAGCCCTGACCTGAGCCGTAGTAGAGCTCTCCAATCGAGGCAACCTCGACATCGTTGCCAATGGAGACAGGCTTGCCAAATTCCTTGCCCAGCATCTCTCTCAGGTTCAGATTACGCACGCCCAGGTTGGGCGCGTCCAGAATAACTCCGGCCTCGCGGTCGATCTGGCCAGCCGCGCCGACGCCGATGGCCACGATATCCGCGCCATTGGTCAGTTCGGCTTCGCTGAGTACCTCGCGGGCTACCTCCAGCGTGCGCTTGGAGATAAAATCCTGGCCCTTCTCGGCCTTTGTGCGTTTGCGCACCGAGGCCACGACCTCGCCGCTGGTCACATCGACCAGCGAGGCCAGCACCTTGGTGCCTCCCAGGTCGATGCCCAGGGCAAACGTTTTCGAGTGTGTCATACGCTTCCCCCTATTCTTTGTGTGTGAATGGCAGGCTCAGACCAGGCTGCACATCCAGGTCCAGACTGTGCCGTTCTCCATGGATCAGATGGAAGAAGGCGGCGCTGGCAATCATGGCCGCGTTATCCGTGCAGAAAGTAATGGGTGGATAATGCAGGCAGATATTCAGCGGGCGCAGTTCCTGTTCTAAACGCGCGCGCAGCGCCACATTTGCCGCGACTCCGCCCGCCAGAAGCACCTGTTTGACGTGATGTTCCTGGGCGGCCATGCGCGCCTTCACTGCCAGTACGTCAACAACCGCTTCCTGGAAGCTGGCGGCCAGCAGCGGCACATTGACGCCGCTTTTCTGAGCGGCGAGGCCCATGCTGGTGTACTTGCTGACCTGCGTTTTCCCGCCTTTGTGCTCGCCGGTTGTGTTTGGCCGCTGACCCGCGCTCGCGCCTTCCGCCAGGTGCAGCACCGCCGTTTTCAGACCGCTGAAGCTAAAATCGTAGGTGCCGCGCAGCCAGGCGCGAGGCAGGCGGTACGCATTGCGCGCCAGAGCCAGTGGCTTGCCTGTGCGCTGGAGTTCCGCTTCGGCCTCCTGAGCGGCCTGTTGAATTGAAGGGCCGCCGGGATAGGCCAGACCCAGTACGCGCGCAACCTTATCGAAGGCCTCGCCAGCTGCGTCGTCTTTGGTGCGCCCCAGCAGCTCGTAGTGACCGTGCTCGCGCACCAGTACCAGCTCGCTGTGCGCGCCCGAAACCACCAGGCAGAGCAGGGGAAAGAGCGGATCGCCATCCTGAAATTCGCCGCCCTCACTCTCCGGCTGCCAGTTCGCGCCTCCGGGCTGGCGCAGCCAGTTCGCGTAGATATGCGCTTCCAGGTGATTCACACCCAGGAAAGGAATATTGTAGGCCAGCGCAAGCGTCTTGCCGACCGTCAGACCGACCAGCAGCGAGCCAGCCAGGCCCGGACCATAGGTCGCGCCGATTGCGTCGAGATCCTCCCAGCCGCACTCCGCCTGCTCCAGCGCGGTTTCGATCACCGGGATAATCGCCGCCAACTGCTGGCGCGAAGCCACTTCGGGCACCACGCCGCCATAGCGATTGTGGATCTCGATCTGCGATGCCACCACATTGGAGAGCAGATAACGACCATCCTTCACAATCGCCGCTCCGGTCTCATCGCACGAGCTTTCAATTCCTAAAACAAGCATACTCCAGACTCCTCGTCAACCGTTCCTGGCACAGAAGATTCCACCACAGCAGGCGCAATCTATTCAGGCCCCCTTTTCACACGATTTGCTCCCGCCGCAAGCGCACCCCCACCAACCCCCTTTTTACATGATTTGTGAAACGGAAGAAGGAAAAATTGTCAATTTTTTCCTTCTCCCGTTTCAAAAATCGTGTAATACTTCCCTGGGGTGGGACGGGGCCATTTAACGAACTTTTGAAACGTTCGGGATAACGTAAATCTCTATTGCTCAGCCAGCTTTTTCATTAGATCAGCTTTGAGTTCCTGAAAACGTTGTTTATAGGTGGGGGAATGAATTTCATCCGTCCACATAATCAAAGCATCTTCCTGATTATCGCTATAATAGCGGTGGCGCAGGCCGGCCTCGCGAAAGCCATATTTGCGGTAGAGATTCTGCGCGTTATAATTGGTCACGCGCACTTCGAGCGTAACCCACCTGGCACCAATCTCATAGGCAATATCCACCAGGCTGGCCAGCATATACTCGCCCAGGCCGCGCCGGCGGAAATTGGGATGCATGGCAATCGTCGTCACGTGCGCCTCGTCAACCATCAGCCAGAGGCCGGCAAAGCCGACAATTGAGGCCAGGTCTGGCGACGGGACTGTGGCAGTCGCTCGTCCCGGCAAAAATGAGAGTGGGAAAAAGCGCCGCGGCTTCTCTCCATCTGCGGCAGAGACCGAGACGTTTTCCTGTGAAATCTGCTTGTCGCGCAATACAATGTAGTGTGCCCAGCGATTGTCCTGCAACTCCTTGCGATACGCGCTGGGAGGCCAGGGAGACGGATAAGCTAGACGCTCAATCTCGACCACGCGAGGCACGTCTGACATCGTCATGCGATCAATGGCGTAACGCACCCTCATCCCTTTCTGTACTAATCTGGTCGTTTTGTGGACCCGCGGCAGTCGACTGTGTGCCCAGCAGCGGCTGCTTGCGAGTGCTGGTTGTGATATTGGGCCGGCGTACATACAAAGGCTCTAACGTGAGCGGATCATCCAGGCGCTGCTCCTCCACGCGCAGCCAGGCCAGAGAAGCCAGGGTCGACGCGCGGCGGACCGAAGAGATCGCCGGCACGAACATCCCTCCTCCCCGCAGACCCTTCGCCAGTTCCAGGCGAGAAGCTTCGCTGATCTCCCCGCAGAGCAAAGGAGTAGTCTTAGCCACCCCTGCGGCCTCCAGCAGTGGCGCTATCTCCATCTGGAGGTAGCTGACCAGTTCTCGCGGGGTCAGCACCCTGTACTCGCCGAGCTGACGCGAACCTCCACTGACAAATCCTCCGACCGAAATCAGGGGTTCAAACAGGAAGCAGCCAGCGTAAAGTTCAGAACGTCCGGCTTCCAGCAGCGAGCAGACCAGGCCGGGCCACTGCGCATGCTGGGCCGCGGCGATTTCTAGCGTGCTGATGCCCACCAGCGGCTTGCCCAGGGCGAAGGCCAGTGTTTTCGCCGTCGCCACTGCTACGCGCACGCCATTAAACGAGCCGGGGCCAATGGCCACGGCCAGACCATCCAGCGCGGACATGCTCACGCCACCTTCAGCGAGCAGGCGCTGAACGTGTTCAAGCATTTCCACGCTGTGATTATTGCCAGCCTGCCAGGTGTGTTCGCCGTACAGGCGCTCCTCGCTACAGAGGGCCACGCTGGCCTGGCGGGTAGAAGTATCAAGAGCCAGGAGTAACATACGCTAATTTTTGAAATTGCCGCAGGAGTTCGCAATAACGAGCGCCAGTGGCAGTAAACAATAAGCCGCGCTTGGTTTCGCTCAAGGTTTTGAGGCGAACGCGCAGGTGGTCGGCGGGCCAGTAGAGGTCGGCCCTCTCAGCCCACTCAACAATACAGACGCCGCTGCCATAGAAATAATCGTCAAAGCCCAGATCAAAAATCTCAGCGGCGTCATCCAGGCGATAGAGATCAAAGTGATAGAGAGCTGGACCCTCGCGGGCCAGTTCGCCGGGCTTGCCCGGACGTAACTCGCCGGGGTACTCTTTGAGCAAAGTAAAGGTCGGACTATTGATATTCGCCGTAATATCCAATCCCAGGGCCAGCCCCTGGGTAAACGTGGTTTTGCCGGTGCCAAGCTGGCCTTCCAGCAGGATCAATTCTCCGCCCGTGAGCAGTTCGCCCAGGCGCATCCCCAGACGCTGAGTCTGTTCCGCGCTGTGGCTGATACTATCAAGCGTGCAGCCATTATCGTCCTGAGCTATCCTGGTCAAAAGAGCACCTTTCGCGTCTCACACACTGAATCAAAGGGAGGTCTCTGTCATTGTTTGCCATACCAGGGATAGGAAATTCCTCAATCCGAGGAGCAGCAGAGGCCAGGCACCTTCTCTGTTCAAGGGAAGAAAAGCCCTCTGCTCTTGCTCGACAGGAGAGGGCTGAGCGCCCTCCCTGGTAAAACGGTATTCATTATAACACAGTTTAACAGAATCAACGAAGTTTCGCGCCGCAATTTCGGCAATACAGCGCGTTTGGCCGGATCGGATTGCCACAGGAGGGGCAGATAGCGGACTGCACCTGCGGGGGATTGGCCGCGGGCGCAGCCACAGGCTGGCGCGGCGCGGGCGCTGGAGTCGCGGAGGTAGGAGTCGCGGGCGTGGGGGGGGTATAAGTCGGAACTGGCGGCGTATAATCGGCGGTCTGAGCGGGCGCAAGCTGTTGAGCAGGATACATCTCTTTTTTAATTTCAGTCAACTGCGCTTCGCGGTTCTGCACATCATGATCCAGCTCCTGAATACTGGCGCAGACGCGCGAAAGATGCCCGTCGGTCAGCAACCCCTTCTGATAAAGATCAATGGCCGTCTGGGCCAGATCATTGAGCAGTTTCTCGCGCTGCTCCAGCAATTTATCAACCTCGGTCTGTTTACTGCGGACGCGCATCTGTTTCTGCGCCTCCCAACTCGTCCGGCTTACCGCCGCGCTGACCCCTTTTTTCACGGAATCAAGAAAATCTGGCATAACCTGGCCTCCCATGAGCTCATTTTTGATAGGTAATAGTGTATGGTCAAAATCTATGATGCAGCAATTGCATGCTGATAGAGACGAATCTCTTCAAGCTTGCCCGTGGAACTGAACTGGACCGCGACCACGTCAATGCGCCAGGAACAATCCGGCAAATTGTGCTGGTCCAGGTAGAAAAACGCCACCTCCTGTAGCTTCCTGGCCTTGCGATAGCCCACTGCCTCTTCCGGCAGACCGCGAGTAGTGCCGCGCCTGGTTTTCACCTCGACAAAGACCAGGTCCTCGCCGTCCTCAGCCACCAGGTCAAGCTCGCCCGCCTGACAGCGAAAATTGCGTTCCAGAATCCTATAGCCGCGTTCCTCCAACCTGGCCGCCGCCAGCCGCTCCCCCAACTGTCCCAGACTCTGGCGTAGACCGCGCATTTTTTTCTCCATATTCCACATTCCCCGGACATACTCTGGCTATATATACGTAATTTGCCTGGTCGGGTTGTACCTGGCTCTGCCACTGAAACAAGCATATCGTACCCACCAGAGGAATGCAAGCGCAATTGCATATCTTCCCAATCCTTCTCCCGCAAAAATCGACACTTTTGCCAGATACGCGAAATTTCATATGAGCAAAGTGTAACCTGCGTAAGGCTCTTTTGAGATCACGCCCGAGGTGGATTGCGGCTCATACTTTAGAGGGAGGGTCTGGCCCTGGTATCGATATTTTTGATGGGCTACAATAGTTTTGTGAGGAAGATAACTATTTGAGAAAAGCAAAGGAGCTTCTTTAATATGGAGAATGCGCTGGTTTTTGTGCATGGCGCGGGTGATAGCGCGCGGGCGTGGCGGGAGCAGGTAGTGTTTTTTGAGGAGCGGGCACACGCGCTGGATCTGCCGGGACACGGGGCGCGGCCCGATGATTTGCCGGAGCAGGTGAGCGTAGCGGATTACGCGCGGGCGGCGCGGTCCATAGTAAATAACGAGCTGGGGCTGGAACGACCGATTATTGTAGGGCATTCGCTGGGCGGGCTGATTGCCTTGCAGATGGGGCTGGATTTTGGGGCGGAACTGGGCGGATTGGTGCTGATCGGCACGGGGGCGCGCATGCGCGTTGCGCCCGCGCTGCTGGAGTCCGCGCGTACAGATCCGGCGCAGGCGCAGCGCACACTCACGCAGTTTTCGCTTGCGGAACAGAGCGATCCATCTCTCTCGACGCGTCTGCTCAACGAGAAGAGTAGCGGGCAGGCGCGCCTGCTCTATCGCGATCTGCTGGCTTGCAACAGTTTCGATGTCATGGACCGCCTGGAGGAGCTGAGTGGGCTGCCAGTTCTGATTCTCTGCGGCGCAGAAGAGCGCAACGCGCCGGTCAAACATAGCGTCTACCTGCACGACCACATCCCCGGTGCGGTCCTCCAGATCATTCCAGGCGCGGGCCACTACGTCCAGCGCGAAAAGCCAGCAGAGGTAAACCAGGCCATCGCGGAATGGTTGAGTGGATCAGGGCTATTTACTTCTCGCACCTCATCAAAGCCAGACCCCGCCCCAAAGATTTAAAAGGTGTTTTTCGGGCAGGGGGTGCGAAGTATCCCCTGCCCGAAAAACACCTGAACAAAAAAGGGGGGCGGGGCGGAGCCTTGAGCGAAGAAGTAAATAGCCCTGTGAGTGGATTTTGACCCCTCGACGCCCTACGGCTATTCATGTTACAATGGGCTAAATGCCACTTTCAACAGAACTGAGAGTACTTTCTAAGGAATATTTGCAACCGGTCCGGCAATGTCTGCCGGCAATGAATGAGGGGGCGATGGTATATGTCAGGTCACTCTAAGTGGGCGCAGATTCGGCGCTCAAAGGGAGTTAACGATGCCCGGAGAGGGCAGCTTTTTACTCGTCTGGGTCGTGAAATTGTGGTTGCTGTGCGCGAGGGTGGCGGCGGCGATCCGAACGCGAATTTCCGTCTGCGCATCGCGGTGCAGCGCGCGCGTGATGCCAACATGCCGATGGATAACATCGAGCGCACGATCAAGCGCGCTCTGGGCGGCACCGAGGGCGCGAACCTCGAAGAGATTACCTACGAGGGCTACGGTCCTGGTGGTACCGCGATTATGGTGCAGACGCTCACGGAGAATCGCAACCGCACAGTCGCTGATGTGCGCAACGCGTTCAACCGCAACGCCGGGAACATGGGTGAGAATGGCTGTGTAGATTGGCTATTCGAGAACCGGGGCATCCTCGAAGTTGAATTGAAGGGCCACGATCCTGACGAACTTTCACTGGAGGCCATCGACCTGGGCGCTGAAGATGTCGATCCCACCGGTCCCGACGACGAGTACATCACGATCTACACTGATCCCTCCGAGCTGGAGAGCGTACGCAAAGGGCTGGAGGAGAAGAAGTATAGCGTGCTCAAGTCCGAGAGCTCGCTGCTGGCGAAGACCAGGGTGGACATTAACGATGAGAAGGTCGCGCACCAGGTACTGCGCTTGATCGAGAGGCTGGAGGAGCTGGATGATGTGCAGAACGTCTACACCAATGCAGACTTCTCGGAAGAGTTTGCGGCTTCTTACGAATAAGCCAGGACGCGTAAAGGATCACGTGCATGGAGAGTAGTACCAGTGTTGCCGGGGCAAGCGGGCAGACGCAGGTAGCCAGGCGCCTGACGCTGGGAATTGATCCTGGAACGGCGATTGTCGGATATTCGCTGGTGGCGTCAAGCGGCAACGCGCTGAGCATGGTGGCTTGCGATGTGATTACCACGCCCGCGGGTATGCCGCTGGCGCAGCGTCTCCAGCAGATCTACCAGCGCCTGGGCGAACTGATCGCGACGTATCAGCCGACGGACGCGGCCATGGAGGAGTTGTTTTTCGCGAAGAACGCGCGCACAGCTTTGACCGTGGGGCACGCACGTGGCGTGATTATGCTGGCGCTGGCCAATGGTGGGCTATCGATTGCGGAATACACGCCGCGCCAGGTCAAGCAGGCGGTCACGGGCTATGGCAGCGCGGACAAGACGCAGGTGGGGGAAATGGTACGCATTCTACTCAATCTGCGCGCCGTGCCGCGTCCCGACGACGCCGCCGACGCCGCGGCGGTGGCCATCTGTCACCTGAACACCGTGCCATTCCTGCGCGAACGCTCCGCCAACCCCTGGGAGGGACGTTAGCTCAGGCTATTGGTGTTGCCCCAGGAAAAAG
>DASVMX010000534.1:0-3998 GCA_036384215.1 Ktedonobacteraceae bacterium
AGAGGTCTTTTTTGTCAGAAACAAGCCTCGTTCTTTGACCGTGACCTTTCGCGCGGCCATTGAAGATGTAACAGTTGCCACGGCCACCATTCAACGTCTCTTTGTCGCCCCTGGTGTTACCTCCATTCCGGTCACCGATCAAGCTTTTGTCGGGACGCTGTTCTTGCCGCCCGGTCCGGGACCACATCCCGTCGCTCTCATTTTGAACGGCTCGGATGGTGGAATGAGGGAAAGCGCTGCTGCTCTGCTGGCCTCGCGCGGTTATGCCGGGCTGGCGCTGGCCTATTTCAGCGGCTTCAGTGGCATAGAAGATTGTCCCAAAGACCTGATTGAGATTCCCCTTGAATACTTCTCATCGGCTATCCACTGGCTCCAGGAGCAAGAGGCCATTGACGGCGAGAAAATAGCGGTGATCGGCCTCTCAAGGGGTGGTGAACTCGCCTTGCTGCTTGGCGCGACCTTCCCAGCCATCAAGGCAGTAGTGAGCGGCGCGCCCGGCGCCTATGTGCAATGCGGGCTGCGCAATATGCAGCCAGTTCCCCAGTCCGCCTGGACCTACCAGGATAAAGCTCTGCCTTATGTGCGTATGAGGACAAGTTTCCTCGCTTTCGCGCAAGGTTTCTGGACATTTGTGCGTCACAAACCATTTACCTTGAGAGCGGCCTTTTTGAAAGGGACAGAGAAGCTCAGCGCGGCGGATGAGACCGCTATTCCTGTTGAAAACACACGCGGCCCGCTGCTGCTCATTTCTGGTAAAGACGACCAGCTCTGGCCCTCTGATGTCTACGCGGAACTGGTCGTCGAGCGTCTGAAAAAGCACAATCATCCCTATGCTGTTGAGCACGTGAGCTACGAGCGAGCCGGGCACTTTGTCTGTTTCCCTTACGGTCTGCCATCGCTACCGCCGATGCTCGAACTGGCCACCGGACCGGCGCTCATGGGCTTTGGCGGCGAAGCATCCTTCCAGGCGCGGGCAAACGCCGCCTCCTGGCAGAAAATCCTTGCCTTTCTGGCGCGGACTTTTCAGTGAGATGCAGAGCAGGTTTCTGGTAATGAAGAAGACGCCTTTGTTGTCGCAAATATTTGCTTCACGAATATCTGCGACAACAAAGGCGTCTTCTTCATTTTAGACTCCTTGTACCAGAATAGCGCGCGCGGTTGAAGCTTTAAAGCGGATCGCTTTCGCCGCGCTGTATTCCGGGGAGTCGTACCAGCGGTGGAACTGGGCGGTGTCGGCGAATTCGAGGATGACGAGGCGCTGGGTTTGCCAGCCGCCTTCGATGGATTCGGTGGCGCCGCCGCGGGCCAGGAATTTGCCGCCGTAGAGCTCCAGTGTGGGGCCGACAAGTTTGCGGTATTCTTCGTAGAGAACGGGATTTTCTACGTTAACATCTACAATAAAATAAGCAGCCATAGTTCTGTCCTTTCTGTGTGCTTGCCGCCGAGAGTGGTGTTAGCCCCAGAGAGCGGCTAAGAAGTGCAGTTTTTCGAGGGTCTGGAAGCTTTCGCCGCCTTCATGGTGGTTGTAGGGCCAGACTTTGATCTCTTTTGGGCCTGCATAATGATTATACGCTGCAAAGACAGTCGAGGGCGGGCAGATCTCGTCCATCAGGGCAACTGAGAAGAGAGTGCGCGCCCTGGCACGGGTGGCGAAGTTGAGGCCATCGAAATAGGAGAGGGTCTTGAAGACGGTTTCTACTTTGTCGCGATGAATATGGAGATATTTGACGATTTCCTGGTAGGGGAAGTCGTCAGTGATCTGCATGGCGCGCTGGTAGTGGCAGAGGAATGGCACGTCAGGCATTGCTAGCTGAATATCGGGGACCAGGCCGGCGACGGCCAGGGTGATGCCGCCGCCCTGACTGCCGCCGGTGAGGGCAATGCGTTGGGGATCAATGGCAGCGTGCGCGCGGGCTGCTTCAACGGCGCGTACGGCGTCAGCGAAGACGCGGCGATAATAGTAGGTGTGGGGATCGAGCACGCCGCGCGTCATAAAGCCGGGCGCGTGTGGATTGGAGCCGTCCGGTTCGGGATCGGGCGTGTCGCCATGACGCCAGGAGCTGCCCTGGCCGCGCGTATCCATCACCAGGTGGGCAAAGCCCGCGCTGCTGAAGGTCAGCCATTCAAAGGGAAAGCCGCGGCCACCGCCGTAGCCAATATATTCCACCACGCAGGGCAAAGGACCGCTGCGCTGTGCTGGCAGGAGCAGCCAGCCTTTAATCGGTTGCCCATTATAGCCATTGAAAGTCACGTCAAACGTCTCTACCGCGCGCAGATGGAAGTCCGCGGGCACAAAACGCGCGTCCAGCGAATGCTCGCGCGTGACCGTGAGCGTTTCCTGCCAGAAGGCGTCGAAGTCCGCGGGCTCGTTGCGCGGCGGCAAATACGTCTGTAATTCTTCTAAAGGCAGATCAAAAAATCCCATCTCAGTTTCCTCTCTGAAAAAAATAATCACATGAGTTTCTCGTGAATGGAGCGACGCCACTTGCCTGCTTCGTCTTTCCCTGCGTGCGATTTTCACAAGGGGCAAGCGGCGTCGCTCCATTCACAAAGGCCTTTTATAGAAATGCACTAAGCCTCTCCAAAAGCCTCTTTGCTCAACAGGCCCAGCGTCACATCGTCCATTGGCGGGTTGTTGAAGCCAGCGCGGATATCGCGGTAGTAGCGTTGGAGGGGCAGGTTGAGCGAGAGCGCGGCCCCGCCGACCAGGCGCATAGCCAGATCGGTGACTTCTGTAGCGTTGTTGACGGCCAGGTATTTGGCCGCGGCGAGCTGGCCAGCCGGGACTACTGAGGCGTCGCGCGAGCACTGGTCGGCCAGCCCGAAGAGGACCGCCTCTGCTTGCAGCAGTTCCAGGTCCATCTTCGCCACCTTCTCTTGAATGTGTGGCACGCTGGAGATGGACTGATTTAGCGAATTAGGGCGGCGATTTTTGGCGAAACGCACCGCGGTATCGCGTGCGCCCTGGCCGATGCCCAGGTAGGTCGCGGCCAGCGGCAGACCCCAGACGGCCAGCGTGGCCAGGGTCTCGGGCGAGTTCGTGTTCAGCGCCTTCGTAAAGGCTGTGGGCTCCACGCGCACATTATCCAGGATCAGATCGTGACTGCCGCTCAGGCGCATGCTCAGCGAATTCCAGGTCTCCTTCACGCGCAGGCCGGGGGTATCGCGCGGCACCAGCAGACTGCCGCGCTCGGCGGGCAGCGGTGGCAGATTGGCCTCGGCGGGCGCGTCATCCTCGATGCTGCACGTGACCAGGAAGAAGTGCAGGACCGGGCTGCCAGTTGTATAGGTTTTGTGCCCATTCAGCAGCCATGAACCATCGGCCTGGCGGCGCGCAGTTGTGCCAAAGCGCCCGCCGCGGCTCGGACTGCCCGTCGCGGGCTCGCTGGCCGCGTTATTCAACAGCGCCCCCTGCTCGACCACCGCCTGGCAGACGCGCTCGAAGAGCGTGCGGTCATTCACATCGCGCGCGCCTGCGCGCAGGCGCACCAGTTGCATCAGGTGCATCGTCGTGATCAGCGCGGTAGAAGCGCAGCCCTGAGCCAGTCGGGCCTGAGCCAGCGCCACTTCCAGCACACTCGCCCCCTCGCCGCCCAGCTCGCGCGGCACCGTCAACTTCAGGTAGCCAGACTCGTGCAGATCGCGATAATTCTCATAGGGGAACCCTCCCTTCCACTCGTGTTCGCCAGCGCGCTGCGCGAAAACATCAGCCAGCTCCCCCGCCAGAGCGACAACGCGCTTCTGGTTCTCAGTCGCAGGATAGACAGAAAAAACCATGAATAAAATTGCTCCTTTAGGACGCCACTTTGCATCTATGTTCAGCTTTGATGATTGTACTCGTAACAGAAATAGCTCTGATCGGTGCTGCGCCGGGAAGAGAAAAAGAAGTTCCAACTGGCGGCTTCTTTTTATTATATCTCATCTGCTCTGAGAGGTGGGCAGAAAGCTCGCGCCTGCGGCACTCGCCAGAGATAGGAAGGAACAGGATTTTTATGGGC
>DASVMX010000535.1:0-3248 GCA_036384215.1 Ktedonobacteraceae bacterium
CTTTTTCCTGGGGCAACACCAATAGCCTGAATGGCGCGGGGGTTACTACCAATCTCGAATAGGCGTTTTTCAATAGTAAGGAGAGGGTGAGACAGCATGATTGCCAGTATTCATGGTGTGCTTGAGGCCCGGCGCGGCGACCACGCGATTGTGCGCGTGGGGGGATTCAGCCTGCGCATTTTCGCGCCCGCGTCAACGCTTGGGCGGCTGGGAGAGCCGGGTAACGAGGTACGTCTCCATACCCATTTTCAGGTGCGCGAGGATGGCATGGCGCTGTATGGCTTTAGCGCGGAAGCCGAACGCGACGCGTTTGAGCAGTTGCTGGGCATCAGCGGCGTTGGCCCAAAGGTCGCGCTGGCTCTGCTGGCGAACATGGACGCGCAGACGCTTTACCAGGCCATCGCCGACGAGGATTTGCAGCGCCTTTCCCTGGCGCCCGGTGTGGGGAAAAAGCTCGCGGCCCGCCTGGTGCTGGAACTCAAGGGTAAGCTGCCTTCGCTGGCTGGCGCGGCTGGCGTGGGCGTCTCGCCGACTGGCGGCAGTCTCCAGGCCGAAGTGCTGGAGGCTCTTATGGGCCTGGGCTACTCGACCTCTGAGGCACAGGCCGCTCTGCGCAAGATTCCCCAGGATCGCTCGATGACGCTGGAGGAGCAGGTCACCTTTGCCTTACGCTCATTCTCACGGGAATAATTTATTTTTATGTAAGAGTGCGTCTGATTTCCATCACGATCACATGCTCGCGCCCGTGGCGCTCGCCTTTTTAGTATGTGTTGTGAAATATGCGCTTCGCGCATGTTTCACAACACATACTAACATCTTGCGTGGCGGAGCCGCGCGAGCTTTTTGATCAGAAGGGCGAAGGCTCTGAGAATCAGACAGGCTCTCAGTGTTTGGAAAGGCAGGAAGCTGATGGCGATAGAGGAACAGTTGCCGCCAGCATGTGCGTTTGCTATTTCTGTCCTGCAGGAGCGGGAGACCGATCCTGAGGGAGTGCCAGAGGAGGCAGTCGAAGCAGCCCAGCAACATCTGGCGACCTGTATTCGCTGTCTGAGTTCGCCGCCAATGATCGCCGCGCCGCGCAAGAAGAAGCGGCGCCGTCCTGTCGTGGAGGAGTCCAATTATCTGCCCACGACGACCCAGCTTGAAGAATCGCTCGCGCACGCGCCTTTACAGGCCAACTCCCCCCGAGTCCAGGCCGATCCCCCCAGGGTAACTGTCACCCTGGAAGAGTCCGCGCTTACCGCGAGTCCGCGCCCGGCTGAGGCCAAACCAGCGCCACAGTCCGCGCCCAAAGCGGCTTCTCCTCAGCCTGCGCAGCCAGCCGAGCTGAATCTGCCGGCGGTGCTGGAGGGACTGGATGGGCTCATCGATTGCGCTCAGTGTCGCCAGCTCCTGCCGGAGTATGTCGAGGCCATGGATAGCGGGCGCAATGTGGCGGAGCTTTTCCCGGAGGTTCACGATCATCTCTTGATCTGCGATTCCGGCTGCCTGGTGTTGCTCGATCTCTTTCGCCAGGAGGCCAAAGCCACCCGCAAGTATCGCCGGCGTCCGGTGCGCGATCCCTTTAGCGTGATTGGTTGGGAGTTGTCGGGCTTTTTTCGCACTGGACAGGTGCCGATGGGACCGATGGCGTTGGCCTACGGCACGCTGATTCTCCTGCTGCTGATTGCCTCGCTGAGCGCGTATCTGGCCATTCGCTGGGATGACGCCCGCTATTATCACCCCCCGCTTGTCACCCATACTATTCCCACGCCCGATGGCGTTGGCTTCAGCGATGGTCTGCATATCTATGATGCCTGTAACGTTGCAAGCTACACGGCCAAACGCCAGGCTGCCCAGGCGCTGGCGCAGAAGAATGACACGCGCGCCAGCACTCTGCTAACTCAAGGCACCAGCGTGGTCAGCACGGACACCAGCGGCTGCAATGGCGCAGAGGCAGCGATCTATAGCGAGGATCTCCAGGTGCGCCAGTCGGGTCATCCCTTTGGCGTGCTGGTGGTGGGCTTTGATAGCGGCCCCGGCGTGGTAACGCCTGATGGCGGCACTGACCGGCACTCGCTCTACGCGGCGTATACCCAGGAGTTGATTGGCGCGTACATTGCCCAATCTCAATACAATGCCGCGCAGACAAAAATTGCTGGCGCGCCGCTGATCTACCTGGTGCTGGCCAATAGCGCCGGCACGGAACAGGGCGCCCTGCAAATCGCCAACACGGTCGCGCAGATGGCCAGCGCGACCGATCTCAGCCAGTTTGGCTTGCTGGTCAGCGGCCACGCTCCCCTGCTTGGCGTATTAGGTCTGGCCCCGAGTAGTCTGCTCCAGGTGGCCCTGCCGGTGCTTTGCCGGGCCGGCGTGCCCGTGATCTCACCGACTGCGACCGGCCTGTTCATCGTCGATCAGTTGAAAAACACTTCGATGTACCAGCATTGCGCGCCAGGTTTCGCTTTCGCGCGCTTCTCCGCTGACGATGCCACGCAGAGCCGCGCCGCTGCCGGCTACGCGTATACCAGGCTGGGCGCGCGCAATGTGGCGGTCTTCTACGACCCCGGCAATCCATCCTCGCAGAATTCGGCGCAGAGCTTTATCTCCAACTTTACTGCCTGGAGGCACACCAGGATTATCGCCCAGGAAACAGCCGTCTCCAATGGTTTGCTGGATAGCGATGGCAAACCCCAGGCCGACAGCAGCGTTTTACTGGCGGGTCTGAACGACGCCCTTCAGGGCAAGACGCGCCCGGATCTGATTTACGCGCCAATGTTGACCAACGACGTGATCACCCTGGCGGAAGCCATCGCAAAATTGCCTGCCAATCAGCAGCCAGCGCTTTTGATCGGCGGCGAGTTCGTGCATCCCGCTGCCCTGCAAGGGCTGACGCAGTGGGCGCGCCAGAAGCAGTTGACGCTGCCACACATCTACGTCTCCCTGATCACCGCGGTGCGCTCGCCGGTTAGCGATTGGCAGAAGCAGTTCTACGCCAGTTTCTGCCAGTCGTTTGCCACGCCTGGTAATCTTTGTAGCGCGACCGCGGCCCTGGACCAGGGCGCGCTGCTCTTTGCCGACAGCGTAGAGATGGTTGCCCAGGCGCTCACTCCGGCCAGCGGCGCGACCAGCAGTACTTTGCCGGCCACCGCCGAACTCGTCAAGAAGCTCAGCAAAGAGAACTTCGCCGGCGTAAGTTGTCAGATCTCCACTGTCCTGGTGGATACCGTCTTGATTATCAGCACTGGCGTCTCGCCAGTCATCCTCGG
>DASVMX010000536.1:0-16201 GCA_036384215.1 Ktedonobacteraceae bacterium
CACCCATCCAGGCGGTTCCACCGCCTGGATGGGTGCTTTTTCGCCATTCCACAAGGCTTTTCTGTAACTACATCTTCCCGGCAGCCTGCTGAATCAGCGGCAGCAGCCAGAAGGGCACGACGGTACCCATGACCAGGGTGCCGAGGACGGCGAGGGTCAGGGCGACTTTAGTGGGCCAGGCGGTGAGTTCTTTCTCTTCGACTGGCTCTTCCTCGACCGGCAGAGGCGCTTTGCGCGGCGTGGCGGGCACGGCGCGGGTGGCGACCGCGGTGGCAGATCCAGCAGCGCGGCCAGTGCTCAGCCGGCTGGAGACGGCGCGTTTGCCCTGCGTGGGCAGCGGACCTGAGACACGCGAGGGCGCAGCCGGGACCACTTCTTCGCGCTCCATGAACATAGTCGCTATCGGGCGCAGGTAGTAATACATGCCCAGGATGCTGGCGACGACGCCGATGATCAGCAATTCGGGATGGCCAGCAGCCAGGGCCGCGTAGAAGATGTAGTACTTCGCGGCGAAACCGGCCATTGGCGGGAAACCGGCCAGGGAGAAAAGGAAAAAGGCCAGCAGTCCAGCCAGCACGGGCTGGCGCCGCCAGAGACCACGCAGATCAGCCGACCGCGTACCCGAATTGTCCACCTTCTCCAGCACTGAGACTACGCCAAAGGCGCCGATGTTCAGGAAGGTGTAGCAGAGCAGGTAGAAGAGAATGGCCGACATGCCCAGGCCCGGCACTTTGGCGTTGCTCCCGGCCACGATGCCGATCAGCAGATAGCCAGCGTGGGCAATGCTGGAATAACCGAGCATACGCTTGACGTTTGTCTGCACCAGGGCCATGAGGTTGCCGCCCACGATGGTCAGAACGGTGATCACCCATAGCGCGGGCAGCCAGGTTGAAAAAACCGGAGACAGCACAATCGTGAAGACACGCGCGAAGGCAATGATCGCCGCGGCCTTGGTCCCCACGGACATAAAAGCCGTCACCGGCGCGGGCGCGCCCTCGTACACGTCAGGCGTCCAGGCCTGGAAAGGCACCGCGGAGACCTTGAAGGCAAAGCCCACGGTCAGCAGTCCCATACCAATGAAGAGCAACGTCGAGCTCGCCGTGTGCGCCTGTAAGAAGCTGTGCACCTCGCCAAACTGCGTCCGGCCAGTCGCGCCGTAGAGCAGCGCCAGGCCATAGAGCAAGAAGGCCGAGGCGAACGAGCTCAGCAGAAAATACTTCATGCCGGACTCCTGCGAGCTGGAACGGCGCGCGACGTAACCGCAGAGAATGTATAAGGCCAACGAAAGCAGCTCGACACCGACGAAGATTGTCAAAAAGCTCTGGGCCGCCGCCAGGATCATCATACCAATCGAGGCCAGCAGCAGCAGGGCGTAGTACTCACCCTGGTGAATCAGCCCCTGGCGTTTGATATAGCCGGGCGAGAGCAGCACAGCCAGGAAAGCGGCGCTGTCAATAATGATATATGCCAGCATAGTGCCCTGGTCAGAGGCCAGCATGCCATTGAAGGCCGTGCCGTGATCCCCGCTGAGCATGAGCACAATGGCCGCCGCAATCGCGCCCGCCAGGCCCAGCAGACTCAGCAGCGGCAGCAGTAGAAATGAAAAGGGGATGGACGCGCCAGGGAGCTTTTCCAAAGCCAGACGTGCTTTAGCGCCCTGCGGCAGGAGTAAATCCGCCAGCAGCGTTATCAAGCCCATCCCTACCAGCACGAGCAGGGGCGCGATGCGCGCCCAGTCGCTGGCCGATGCTACATATGTAAACGACATAGAGTACCCCCAGAGGTTCTGGTAGGCCAGGCCGCGTTTGTCGCCAGCCCGGCTCGCCAGAGCCTACCGTATAAAGGCGCTTCCAACATTGTGCAATGTGTGTTGCAGCGTTTGCAGCGTATTAACGACAGATGGCTCCATCACCGCGGTCAGCGGGTTTGGCTGGAAGCCAATCAAGAAAATCAAGGCCAGCAGTGGCGCGATGGTCACGAACTCGCCCAGTTGAAGATCCTTAAATTGTCCTTTGCGCAGCAGGATAGCCACGTGGCCCTCGGCCAGGCGCGGCCCGGTCATCACGCTCAGGAAGAGACGAATGAGGTACCAGGCGGCAGGCACGACCACAGCCGTGGCCAGCACACCCAGCACGACGCTCTGCTGGAAAATACCCAGCAGCGCCAGGAACTCGCCGGTAAAACTGTTCAGTCCCGGCAGACCGAGCGAGGAGAGTACAGCGATCAAGAGCACAACGGCCAGCAGCGGCACGCGCAGGGCCATCCCCCCGAACTCTCTCAGATCACGAGTACCCGCGCGCGACTCTATAAGGCCCACGATCAGGAAGAGCGCGGCAGTGGTGATGCCGTGATTAACCATTTGCAGCACCGAGCCTTCCACACCCTGCACATTCAGCGCGAACATGCCCAGCATGACCACGCCCAGGTGGCTGATGCTCGAATATCCCAGCAGCCGCTTCATATCGGTCTGCGTCAGAGCCAGCAGCGCGCAATAGAGAATGCCAATCACCGCCAGCACACTGAGCAGCGTTGAGAACTGTTGGAAAGCATTGGGAAAGAGCGGGAGGCAAAAACGCAGGAAGCCATAGGCTCCGGTCTTCGACATCGCGCCCGCCAGCATGGCCGTCACCGGCGCGGGCGCCTCGCTATAGACATCCGGCAGCCAGCTATGGAACGGCACAAACGGCACCTTGATCGCGAAAGCCAGCGCCATGGCCAGGAAGAGCCAGGTCTGCGTCGCCGGGTCCAGCTTCGTGTTCAGCACATCAAAGAGGTCCAGGGAGTACGTCCCGCTCGCCAGTTGATGATAGTAGCCCAGAGCGATAATCGCCGCCAGCATCAGCAGGCTGCCCACCGAAGTGTACAGCACAAACTTGAACGCGGCATAGATGCGGCGCTCACCGCCCCAGGAGCCAACCAGCAGATAGGCCGGAATCAGCATCAGTTCCCAGAAGATATAGAACAGAAACAGATTGGTCGCCAGAAAAACGCCCAGGATACCGCTCTCCAGCAGGAGCATAAAGGCCATGTAGTTCTTCAGGCGCTGCTCCACGCGGAACGAGGCCGCGATACACACCACCGTCAGCAGAGAGGTCAACGCGACCAGCAGCATACTGATGCCATCCACGCCCAGGCTATAGCCCAGCGTAAAATTGCCGCTGGCAACCAGGGTAAATTTCTCGGTCTCCTGCGTCAAAAATGTGCTGCTAAAAGACGCGCCGATGATCGAACTGCTGGCCGCAAGATTAACCTGAGCGTAAACCAGAAAAAGCGCGAAGACGAAGAGCAGGTCGAGCAGAGCCACGCTCAACGCCACGCCGCGAATAGCGCGGGTCACGCGCCCCGGCAGCAAAAGTACGATGATTCCCCCCAGGAGGGGGAGAAACACGATTGTTGATAACAGTGGAAACATCCCTCTACCCTCTCATAACAGCGTAATAGATGACGAGCAGAACAACGCCGAAGAGAATGGCGAGGGCATAGTTGCGCATATAGCCCGTTTGCAGGCGGCGCAGACCACCACTCACGCCACGCGTCACCCAGCCGATGCCGCGGCTACCACCGTCCAGCAAACCACCCTCAAGCAGAGAAGTCGCCGTGCGGCCAAGCCAGAGCAACGGGTTGATGATCACCGCGGTACAAAGCTCATCAATGTAATACTTGTGGAGAACCAGTTGATAGACCGGGTTCCTGCTCTCTTTATACTCGAAGCCGCGGCGGTAGCGCAGCCAGGCCACGAGAATGCCCAGCACAGCCAGAGCAAGGCTGGCGCCGGTGGAGATCCACCCCACGCCAATGCTGAGCGGGGCTTCTAGAACCGCGACACTGGTCCAATGACCATTGGAGAAAATCGGGCTCAGGAAGTTCGCGAAGAGATGCCAGGTAGGCCGACCAAAGATCGCGTATGAACCAACCAGGCCGCCAATCACCGAGAGGACCGCCAGGATCACCAGGGGCACAGTCATCACCGCGGGCGACTCGTAAATCGCATAGAAGCCACCGCGCGCCGCGTGGTGCGCTTCCTCCTCTTCGCCCACCTCCTCCGGCTCGCCATGCGCGTGCGCCAGCGGGCCGCTGCCGCGATAACTGCCAAAGAAGACGTTGAAGACCAGACGGAACATGTAGAACGCGGTCAGACCAGCGGTCAGCAGCGCCACACCCCACAGAACATAGAAGAGCACCCCGCCGCCATCCACTGCGCGCGCCAGCAGCGAGCCGATGATGTCGTCTTTGCTCCAGAAACCGGCGAAAGGAATAATGCCGCTGATCGCAAGGGCCGCGACCAGGAATGTCCAGTACGTAATCTTCAAACGATGGCGCAGGCCGCCCATCTCGCGCATATCCTGCTCGCCGCCCAGCGCGTGGATCACCGAACCAGCGCCCAGGAAGAGCAACGCTTTGAAATAGGCGTGCGTGGTCAGGTGGAAGACGCCGCCGCTATAGTTCTGCGCGCCCTCGGCCATAAACATATAGCCAAGCTGGCTGATCGTCGAATAAGCCAGCACGCGCTTGATGTCCAGTTGAGTCAGCGCGATTGTCGCGGCGAACAGCGCCGTCGCGGCCCCGATAATCGCCACCGTTGTCAGCGCGGCGGGCGAAACCTGGAAAAGCGGATTCGCGCGCGCCACCAGGTAGACGCCAGCCGTGACCATCGTCGCGGCGTGGATCAGCGCGCTAACCGGCGTTGGACCTTCCATCGCGTCCGGCAGCCACATGTAGAGCGGCAACTGCGCGGACTTCGCGGCGCAGGCCACAAAGAGCAGCAGACAGATCGCCGTGGTAATCCCCACCGCGACCCCGTTGTGGGTTACGAGATTAAAGACACCATTGCCGCTGGCTGTGGTGAGATAGTTCAGCGTCCCGTAATTCTGGAAAATCATGAAGATGGCCAGCATCAGGCCAAAGTCGCCGATGATGTTAATCACCAGCGCCTTGCGGGCCGCCGCTACCGCGGAACGGCGCGTGAACCAGAAGCCGATAAGCAGGAATGACGCCAGGCCGACCAGCGCCCAGCCCAGCAGCAAGAAGAGGAAGTTATCCGCGCTGACCAGCAAGACCATCGCGAAAATAAAGAAGTTCATATAGGCGAAGAAACGCCAGAACCCTGGATCTTCCTCCATATAGCCCGCGGAATAGATGTGGATGAGGAAACCGACGCCGGTAATCACCATCAGCATCGTCGCCGACAGCGGGTCGAGCAACAGGCCAAAGTTGATATTCAGCGGAACATTATTCGTCAGCACACCCGTCGCTACAGTACCGGAATTGACCCAGGTATAGATTACCTGGTCGGCCATACGCGCGGAATCGGGCGTGGTCTGGAGCATGGAGAGAAAACCAACCAGGGCGAAGAGAAAGGCCAGCCCCGACGCACCCCATGCAATAGTCAGGATAGCTGGGCGCGGCAGCATCCTGCCGAACAGGCCCAGGAGTACAAACCCGAGCAAGGGCAAGATCAGCACCCATTCAGTGAGATTTGTCATCGCTTAGCCTCTTAACACATTCAGCTCATCGACATTGATATTGCGGCGAGTGCGGAAAATCGAGACGATAATAGCCAGACCCACCACAACCTCAGCCGCTGCAACGGTCAGAACGAGAAAAACGAACATCTGTCCATCCACCGAGTCAAGATATTTCGAGAATGTGATGAAGGACAGATTCACAGCATTTAACATCAGCTCGATAGACATAAAAACAGTCAGCGGATTGCGCCTCACCAGCACGCCTACCACCCCGATGGTAAAAAGAATGGCGCTGACTATCAAATACCAGGTCATTGGTATCTCTTGCATAGACTCCTCCGTTGAGAAGGAAGCAAGGCGGGCTACTTCTGCCCGTCTCGCCCTAGACTGCGCCGTCCCAGAACCATCGCGCCGAGCAAGGCCACGATGATGAGCAGGCTGGTGATTTCAAAAGGAAAGCTAAAGCCGTGGAACAGGGCCGTGCCAAAGGCCTCGGTGTTGCCCAGCGTTTTCACGTGATCGCTCAAGCTATTGGCCGCGCTGGCTTTGGTAGCGCTGTCGAGCGAGGTGTTGGTGAAAAGCAGATAGCTCAGCGCGCCCACCAGGATAAAGCCCAGTGTCGCGGCAATCCCCCGCTGCCAGGGGCGGCGATCAGGCGTTGTGACATCGCCCGCCTCCTCCGAGGCCAGCATAGTGACCACGAAGAGGAAAAGCACCATGATCGCGCCCGCGTAGATCAAAATCTGTACCACGGCGATAAACATCGCGCCCAGTTGCAGGTAGAACAGCGCCAGGAAGAGCAGCGTGAGAATCAGGCTCAGGGCGCTGTATACGGCGTTTTTAAACAAAATCACGCCCAGGCCTGAAGCGATGGTAGCCGCAGCCAGGACAAAAAAAGCAATCAGAGTGCCTGTCATGAGTTTTTCCGCTCCTTCGCCTGCTGAATAGGCCGCCGATCCTGGTCCTGCTCCGCGTTCGCGATCAGCACATCACGCTCGGTCTCCAGTGTTCCCAGGCCGACCGCGGCGGAACTGGCCGGCGCCCCATCAAAGACCTGCTCCTTCTGCGGTACCGGCTGATCGGCAGTCTCCGGCGCGGGATCGAGCCAGACCGCCGCCGAGCCGGTTGTGGCCTGCCCTCTGGCCTCCAGCAGCATCTCCTTGTGATAGACCAGGTCCTCGGGATGATACGAGGCCAGCTTATAGTTCTGCTCCAGCGTAATCGCCCCAGTCGGACAGGCCGCCTGGCAGTAACCGCAGAAGATACAGCGCAGCATATTGACATCAAAGACCTTCGCGTAACGCTCGCCCGCCGAAACCCGGTTGGCGTCTGTATTCTCCTCGGCCTCGATATAAATCGCGTCCGCGGGACACGCCCCCGCGCACAGATAGCAACCCACGCAGCGCTCCAGCCCGTTTTCGTAGCGATGCAATACATGCCGCCCGCGAAAGCGCGCCGGCAGTTCTCGCTCTTCTTCGGGATACGAAACCGTGGTCGGCTTCTTACCGATATTTTTCAGGGTCGTTGCCATCCCCTTGAGAATGTCGAGTGACATGTTCGCTCCTTATGTATCTATGAGTCCGTCTTTTGTCCGGTTGAATTGAACTGCCTCTTGAGATCATCCAACATCAGGACATTTATGCCTGGGAGAGATACCAACTGCCTATCGTTCGTCAGAAATATTGGAAACCACATCTGCAATTGTGCTCATCGAACATTCCTGCTCATCAGGATTTAGATATCCAGTGCAATCATACCAGAACTTGCCCGCTCCTGCCATGGTCCGTCACTCAGCAAATGTACGACAAAAACGGGCAACGCCACACACCAATCCTAATTCAAGCTCGCTGCCTTGCTCTCCGCTTTGACTGGCTCGAATTTGGCCAGGCGCACCGAGGCAGGCAGAACCATTTCTCTGTTTTCTCCAGTCTCAACCTGCATCTCAACCGCTTTGGAGGAGCGTTTGATGGCGCTGCGCTCATAGAGCACCACACCCAGAATAACAAGGCCATCGGCAGCGAAGTTCCAGTACCAGCTCAGGCCAAAGGCGACGCAGACCGCGGTAATGACGACGTTGGTGACGGCCAGGGGCAGCAGGGTCTGCCAGCCGAGGCGCATCAGGCGGTCGTAGCGGATACGTGGCAGGGTGGCGCGCAGCCAGATGAAGAGGAAGAGGAAGATGGCAACTTTGATCAGGAAGAAGACAATCGAGAGGATCGGGATACGCTCCAGACCAAAGAAGCTCCACCCGCCCAGGTAGACGGTCGCGACGACGGCGCTGACGGTGATCATGTTGATGTACTCTGCCATCTGGTAGAGGCTCCAGCGCAGGCCGCTGTACTCGGTCAGGTAACCCGCGGTCAGTTCCTGTTCCGCTTCGGGCAGATCGAAGGGCGCGCGGTTGACTTCCGCGACGCCGGAGATCAGGTAGAGCACAAAGCCAAGCGGCTGGGCCAGGATGAACCAGACGTTATTCATCTGCGCGTGGACAATGCCCACGGTGCTCAAGGTGCCGGCCCACATCAGGGCACCGCTGAGGGCAAGGCCCAGGCTGGTCTCGTAAGAGACCATCTGCGCAGCGCTGCGCAGCGCGCCCAGCAGCGAGTAGCGGTTGCCCGAAGCCCAACCACCGAGCACGATGCCGTACACAGCCAGCGAGGAGATCGCGAGAATCCAGAGCAGGCCAATGTTAACATCGCCGATGATGGGGTCCCAGACGCTCGGTTTGCCGGGATCGCCGCTCCAGTTGTTGCCAATCGGCACAACCGCGAAGGCGCAGAGCGCCACAACCACGGAGATAATCGGCGCGATCAGGTAGATAGCTTTTTTCGCCTGGGCAGGAACAATCTGCTCTTTGAAAGCCATCTTCACAGCGTCGGCCACCGGCTGGAGCAGACCCAGCGGGCCGAGGCGGTTTGGTCCCAGGCGGCCCTGGATCTTGGCGACCACGCGCCGCTCAATCAGGGTCATATAGGCAAAAGCGGTCAGCAGCGCGAAGATGACTATCGCGCTTTTGATCACACTGGCTACAATCTCGTTATTTAAAAATTCAAGCATGGGCCACCTCCTGCTCCTGTGTACGCACGCCCTGCTGGCCCAGATCTTCCCAGGTCAGGCCACGGTAGAGCGGGTTGCTGGCCGCGATCTCTTTGAAGACTTCCTGCGGGCTGCTGTAGTTCCATTTCTGACCCAGGTGAGTGGCGAGATCGCAGAGAATCTCCCAATCGGCCTTCGCGCCCGGCAGGGGTCGCAGCGCGCGGCGCACGGCCTGGATGTGATGGTCAACATTGGTCATGCTGCCATCTTTTTCCGCGAAAGTCACAGCCGGCAGCACGACATCAGCCCGGCTGGCAGTCTCGCTCAGAGTGATGTCCTGCACGACCAGGAATTCCAGGTTGGGCGGCAGGCTGCCGTGGCGCAGGGGATTGGCTCCCAGAACAAAGAGGGCGCGGATCTCGCCGCTTGTGAGGATTTCGTCGTAGGTCAGACCCCCGTTCGCCGCTGGCTGGTAGCCGGGCAGGGCGTCGGGCAGCAGGCCCATGTCGCGCGCGCCCAGCGAATTGGCGTCCTCGAACAGCGGGCCAACGCCAGCGCCGGGACGATTGATGTTGCCGGTCGCGACGGCCAGCGCCTGCAGGTCAGACGCCAGGCTCGCGCCGCCGGTCGCGCGTGTAGCCATTTCGTCGTAGAGGATGATCGCGCCCTTCGCGCCGACGATCTCATCGGCCAGCTTCTCCAATTGGGCCACGCTCACCGCGTCCAGCCTCTGGCGAGCAGCCGCGGCCTCTTGCGTGGCGCGCGGGCGCAGATCGGCGTACTGAGCAGCCTTTTCGCTCCCCAGCGCCTTCGCCAGCAGGACTTTCGCGGCCAGGCCGGCGCCATTCTGCGGAACGGTGATCTTGCTCGCGGCAAAACGGTCCAGCTCGGTCGCGCCTTCGTTAACGATGAAGATGCGCGCGCCGGCTTTCATAGCCTTTTTGATGCGCAGATTGAGGATCGGCTGGCGCTCGTAGGGATCAGAGGCAATCAAAACGATATGCGAAGCCTTCTCAATCTCGGCAATGCTATGAGTCATCATCCAGGGCCGCCCGGTCAGAGTGTCGCGCGGACCCGGGAAAACGCCGTGGTGGTGATCGACGTTGGGCGTGTCCAGTACTTCGCGCAGTAGCTTCTGGAAGAGATAAGCCTCTTCATTGGTCGTGCGCGTGGAACCGATGCCAGCGACGGAACGGGCCCCGTTTTCTTTGCTGATCTTGCTCAGGCGCGCGGCAACCTGATAATACGCCTGCTCCCAGGTGGTGGGAACGAGCTGATCGCCCTGGCGCACCAGCGGCGTGCGCAGGCGCTCCGGGCTATTGACAAAGTCAAAACCCCAGCGACCGCGGTTACAGAGCCACCCATCATCAATTTCGTCGTTCTGCCGCGAACTGAGGCGCATGATCTTGTCCACGCGCACATCCAGGCGCGCGTTACATCCAACGCTACAATTCGTACAGATGCCGTTCACGCGCTTGAGTTCCCACGGGCGCGCCTTAAAGCGATACTTCGAGGAGGTCAGCGCGCCAACCGGGCAGATCTCGACGGTGTTACCGGAGAAGGCCGAGTCAAAGGCATGATCGGGAGCCGTGCCAACTTCCATTCTGAAGCCGCGGTTGATCATTACCAGGCCATTGTCCATGGAGATCTCGGAGCTAAAACGCGTACAGCGCTGGCACAGAATGCAGCGCTCGCGGTCCAGCAGCACCTCTTCGCTCATTGGCACGGGCTTGGGATAATGGCGCTTCTCCAGGTCAAAGCGCGTGCCGCCTGGACCGTGGCGCAAGGTGAAGTCCTGTAGATCGCACTCCCCGGCCTGGTCGCAGATCGGGCAATCCAGCGGGTGATTGATCAGCAAAAACTCCAGCGTGCCGCGCCGGGCTTTGAGCACCTTCTCCGTTTTGGTATAAACCACCATGCCTTCGCTAACCGGAGTCGTGCAGGCCGTCTGCGGCGGCTTGGGCATCTTCTCGATCTCCACAAAGCACATACGGCAGGCGCCCAGCGGGGGCATTTTTGGATGATAGCAATAAATCGGAATCTCGATCCCGGCCTGCTTCGCAGCCGCCCAGACCAACGTTCCCGGAGGAACCGCGACAGGTTTATCGTCGATGGTCAGGTGGACGAGTCCGTCTGTTTTCTCTTCTGGCATACTTTTACTACCGTCTATGAGTTCCGGGCAGCCATAACGTGGTCGCCCACACAATCAACTGAAAAACCGCTTCTATCAAGCTCCGCTTGACTTTTTCGCCGCCTGCGGCGGCGCAATTAAAGAAGAAGTTTTGCGGGGACTGGCTCCTTATTCCGAATAGGCAAGTTGCTTGATCGCAACTTTTCTTGCCCTCTCGGTAAGGTAGCCCCGTCGCTTCATCTGCCCCCGGCAGCGCGTCCCCCGGCAAAGGGCAGCCGCATCCGGGGGATGAAACAGGCTGCCGTCCTCTGCACTCCCGCTTTGGCTTCCTAAGAAATCGTACGAGAGCGCCTCGCTTCCCGGCAGGGCTGCCGCTCTCTGCGCCCTGCGTCCTAATGCACTCCAGCGTGAGCCGCGTGCATGGGACAGCTGCCCAGGCGCACATGCTCGATGAATTCGTCGCGGAAGAGCTTGACGCCGCTGACAATCGAGCTGGTCGCCGCGTCTCCCAGCGGGCAGAAGGACTTACCCGCGAGGTTGTCGCAGATGTCCAGCAGCAGATCAAGATCCTTCTGCTTGCCCTCGCCGTGTTCCAGGCGGTGCAGGATCTCGGTCAGCCAGTACGTACCTTCGCGGCAGGGCGTGCATTTGCCACACGACTCGTCGCGATAGAACTCGGTCATGCGCAGGATCGCTCCGACAATACAGGTGTCTTCGCTCAGCACGATCACGCCACCGGAACCGCCCATCGAGCCAGCCGCCGCGATGGCCTCGTAGTCCATCGTGACGTCAATCTTGTCAGCCGCCAGCATGGGAGCCGAGGAACCACCGGGGATAAAAGCCTTGAGCTTTTTATCTCCCAGGATGCCGCCGCCATATTGCTCATCGTAAATCAGCGTGCGGAACGGCGTGCCCAGCGGCAACTCGTAATTGCCCGGCTTTTTCACCTGGCCGCTCAGACAGAAGACGCGCGTGCCCTTGCTCTTCTCTGTGCCAAACGTGGCGTACCAGTCGGGTCCATTGCGCAAAATGGCCGGCACGGTCGAAAGAGTCTCGCAGTTGTTAATCACTGTCGGACCGCCGTAGAGGCCGACCGCGGCGGGGAACGGCGGCTTGAGGCGTGGATAGCCGCGCCGGCCCTCCAGCGATTCCATCAACGCGCTCTCCTCGCCACAGATGTAGGCTCCCGCGCCGCGATGGACGATCACTTCCAGCGAATAGTCGCTGCCCATGATATTCTTGCCGATATACCCGGCAGCGTAGGCCTCTTCCACCGCCTTCTCGACCTGCCTGGCGGCGTAAGCCAGTTCTCCACGCACGTAAATAAACGCCACGGCCACGCGGCAGGCGTAGCTGGTGATAATCACGCCCTCGACCAGTTGATGTGGATTCTTCTCCATCAACATACGGTCTTTGAACGTGCCCGGCTCGCTCTCGTCGGCGTTACAGCAGAGGTAGCGCGGCTCATTCTTGGCCAGGAAGCTCCACTTGAGACCCGTTGGGAAACCAGCGCCGCCACGCCCACGCAGGCCCGATTTCTTCATCATCTCAACCAGTTCTTCCGGCTGATACTCCTTGAGCGCCTTTTCCAACCCCTGGTACCCGGCGTACTGGCGGTAGACCTCCAGCGTATCCAGGCCGGGAGCATCAATATCTTTCGTAACAATCAGTTCTGGCATTGCCTATCTTCCTCTCCGATCCAGCTCGGACAGTGCTCTGTCCGTTCTCAGATCGGCTGCGTGCTACTTAATCCGCTCGGTCGAGCCGCCTTGAGGAGACTGCAAGACCTTCTTTGCCTTCAATTCCCTGCCCAGCTCATCCAGCAGAGCGTTCGCCATCTCAGGCGTGACGTTCTCCACAAACTCGCCGTTGACCTGCAAGACCGGAGCCGTGCCACAGGAGGCCAGGCACTCCATGCCTTCCAGCGTGAAGTTTCCGTCCGGCGTGGTCTCGCCGCGCTTTACACCCAGGCGCTTCTCCAGGTGTTCCATCAACTGATCGCAGCCGCGCAGGTAACAGGAGATGCCGGTGCAGACACTGATCACCTTCTGTCCGTGCGGGCGCTGATAGTACATGGTGTAGAACGTGGCCACGCTCTTCACATCGTCGGTCGTCAGGTTTAAGATCTCGGCGACGGCAGCGATGCCTTCCGCTGTGACATAGCCCTCCTCTTCCTGCGCGATATGCAGCGCTGGCAAAAGGGCGGAGCGGGACATAGGATAGCGGGCAGCGAGAGAGCGCATGCGTTCTTTGGCCTGTTCTGAAATCATCGATCAACCTCTCCAAGCACAATATCAATGCTACCGATAGACGCGACCACATCCGATAACAGCCCGCCCTCAACCATCAGCGGTAAAACCTCCAGATTGGCGAAGGAAGGCGCGCGCACGTGCATACGATAGGGTTTGGCGCTGCCGTCGCTCACGATATAGAAGCCCAGTTCGCCCTTGGGTGCCTCTGTGCGCACAAAAACCTCGCCCTGAGGTGGACGATATCCCTCGGTGAAGAGCTTAAAGTGGTGAATCAGCGCTTCCATACTGCCGGTGATCTGCCACTTGGGCGGCGGCGCGATCTTGGGATTGGCCACGCGGTAGGGGCCGGCTGGCAGACCATCCATAGCCTGATTGATGATGTTCAGGCTCTCCTGCATCTCCAACATGCGTACCAGGTAGCGGTCGTAGACATCGCCGTTGCTGCCCACGGGAATGTCAAAGTCGAACTTCTCGTAGCCGCTATAGGGGAAAGCCTTGCGGATATCCCAGACCACATTACTGCCGCGCAGCGTCGGGCCGCTGGCGCCATACGCTATCGCATCCTGCGCGCTCAGAATACCCACACCCTTCGTGCGCTCGATCCAGAGCTGGTTGTTGGTCAGCAGATCGTGGTACTCGCGCAGGTGGGCCGGAAAGTCACTGGTGAAGGCGCGCACCTTCTTCTCAAACTCGGACGTGATATCCGCCTGCAAGCCACCAGGACAGATATAGCTGGTCATCATACGCACGCCCGAGATCTCCTCGAAGACATCCAGGATCAACTCGCGCTCGCGGAAACAGTAGAGGAAGATGCTCATCGCGCCAAGGTCGAGGGCGTGCGTTCCCAGCCAGACCAGGTGGCTGGCGATGCGCTGCAATTCCGCCAGGGCCACGCGCACAAACTTGATCTTCTCGGAAATCTCATCCTCAATGCCCAGCAGCTTCTCCACGGCCAGCGCGTAGCCCAGGTTGCTGTTGAGCGGCGAGAGATAGTCCATGCGATCGGTCAGTACCAGCGCCTGGTGATAGGTCTTCGCCTCGGCGGTCTTTTCGATCCCGGTATGCAGGAAACCAATATCGGGCACGGCCTTCAGCACAGTCTCGCCGTTGATCGTCAGGATCAGGCGCAGCACGCCATGGGTACTGGGATGCTGCGGCCCCATATTGATGGTCATCGTATCCATGTGCTGACCACCCTCCAGGGGCTGGCTATCCTCAAGAATATATTGTGTTGCAATCTCTTGTTTTTGCATATCTTCAGGCTTACTCCTTTCCGAAAAGGCCGAAAAAGCTGCGCTCTAGTACTTCGTCAAACTCCATCCGAAAGGTGCGCCGCCTGCGGCGACGCAGGAAGAAGAGGGAATTGTGGGGACACCCCACACCCCGGCAAAGGGCTACCGCCCTCTACACTCCCGCTTCGCACTTCTTTCGCATGAACGTTGACTGACTACTAGCAGCTTGCCTTTTCGGCATAAGAGCCTTTAACTCCTTTCCGAAAAGGCCGAAAAAGCTGCGCTCTAGCAGCTTGCCTTTTCGGCGCAAGGGTCTTTACTCCTTTTTCGGAGTGCCCGGCTCCTGGTTCGGATTCAGGCTGCTGCGACTATCATTCAGTTCACGCCCATCCGCGGAACGCAGGGTCTGACTACCAACGCCGGGATCAGTGTCATACGGCACCTGGCCACCCCAGTGTGGCTCCGGCAGATCGAAACCACTCAGCGGATAATCTTTGCGCAGGGGATGAGTGGTCCACTCCGGCGGCATCATGATGCGCCTCAGGTCAGGATGACCCTCGAATGTGAGGCCAAAAAGATCAAAAACCTCGCGCTCGTACCAGTTCGCTCCCGGCCAGATCGAGGTCACGCTCGGAACCGTAGGATGCTCCTCGCCCTTTTCACCCACGCGCACTTTCAAGCGAAGCACCGCCTGGTTGGTCAGCGAAAGCAGTTGATAGACCACATCGAAACGCGGGGCGCGTTCCGGCCAGTCCACTGCCGTGATCGTCGAAAGAAAATCGTAGCGCAGGGTCTTCTGTAAATAGGTACACACGCTCAGTAAAGAAGCCACGTTCAGCACAATCGTCTGCTCGTCCCGAAACTCCACAATCTCCACCACCGCCTGGGGAAACTTCTCCTTCACCAGCGTGACCGTTGCTGCTGCTGTTATTGCCATACTCTCCCTATCCCTCTCACTGCTTCTCAAAATCGCCGGTCGGCCCGACCAGCTTCAGACCACTGGCCTTGAGAGGATCTGGCGGATTCGGCACACCGTCGCGAATCTTGCGCTGTAGCTCGTTAAAGCCAAAGAGCAGCATATCCGGCGTTGGCGGGCAGCCGGGAATAAACACATCTACCGGCACAATCTTATCCACGCCCTGCACAATGGCATAGTTGTTAAATACACCACCGCAGGAAGCGCACGCGCCCATCGAGATCACCCATTTGGGATCGGGCATCTGATCGTAGATCTGGCGCAGCACCGGAGCCATCTTGATTGAGCAGCGTCCCGCTACAATCATCAGGTCAGCCTGGCGCGGTGAGGCGCGGTACACTTCAGCGCCAAAACGAGAAATATCGAAACGATCCGCGCTGGTTGCCATCATCTCGATCGCGCAACAGGCCAGGCCGAACAGCGCGGGCCACAGCGAACCGCTGCGTCCCCACTCGATCAGCTTGCTCACCTGGGTTGTAAAGATACCCACGTCGCCGTTCTTCACGTGCAGATCAACCCGCTGGCGCGGCGTCTGCGCGTTAGAAAAGGTCTGAACCGGCTCCCAGGGGTTTTGAACTAATCCCATGTGAACGCCCCCTTTCGCCACATATACATGTAGCCAATCATCAAAATGAACAGGAAGATGAGCAGCTCAACCAGCCCCAGCAACGCGAAACTCTTGACGTGCAGCAGGATGGCCAGCGGATAGAATGAGACAATTTCGATGTCGAAGACGATAAACAACATCCCTGTCAGCAAATATTTTACAGGGAAACGACGGCGCGGCGCTTCAATCTCTTGAATGCCACATTCGTACGGCGCCAGCTTCTCGGGTGATGGTTTTTTTGGTCCCAAAACCGATGTTACCACCATGACCAGCAAGCCAAAGAGGACAGCCAGCGTCACCAAAATGAAAATGGGGAGAGTATCTGTTCCCATGTCCGGGACCCTTCTTCTCTTTATTCAGGGATACCCAATTCAGGAATACCCACATGTACCTGGTGTCATTTGTACACTACCAAAACTATCCTAACACAGTACTGAAAGGTAGTCAATTAAGAGGAAGAATGTACCCGCCCTTTTCCAGGCCAAAAATGGGTGAGGTTGTT
>DASVMX010000537.1:0-9110 GCA_036384215.1 Ktedonobacteraceae bacterium
TTGCCGCCGAAGGTCTGGTAGAGCAAAAGCACGTTGAGCGCCAGGATGATGGTAGCACAGAGCACGGCCAGGGTAGTGGTCAAGTTGTGGTTGACCAGCGCGCCCATGACTGAGCGGCGGCTGGTGAAAATGACCAGGGCGATAACGGGCACAGGCAGAACGAAGCTGAGCACTACCTGGCTGAGGACCAGCGCCTGCGTGGGGTTGACCCCAATGGCGATGATTACCAGGGCCGGCAGCATAGTCGCCAGGCGGCGCAGCCAGACCGGAATTGTGAAGCCGACGAAGCCCTGCATGATGATCTGGCCCGCCATGGTGCCAACGGTTGAGCTGGAAAGGCCTGAAGCCAGCAGGGAGATAGCGAAAACCAGGCCAGCGGCGACTCCCAGCAGCGGCGTCAGCGTCTGGTACGCGCTGCTGATATCCGCCACGTTGTTCTGGCCGTGCGCGTGGAACGTCGCGGCTGCCATGTAGAGCATTGCCACGTTAACCAGTCCCGCCAGCCCCATCGCGATCACAACGTCTGGAATGGTCATACGAAAGATGCGCTTCGCCTCCTGCTCGCCGCGCGGCACAATGCGCCGCTGCATCAGCGACGAGTGCAGATAGATCACGTGTGGCATCACTGTCGCGCCGATAATGCCCACCGATAAGAGCACGCTGGCCGAATTGCCTTCCCACGGCACTATCATATGCAGGCCTACCTGGCCCCAATCTGGCCGCGAGAAAAGCGACTCCAGCACGTAGCTGAGCGCGATTACTCCGACCAGCGCGGTAATCACCAGTTCCAACGGGCGAAAGCCCCGGCGCTCTAACAAGAGTATCAGATAGGTAATAAGTCCTGTTATCAATGCCGCAATTAATAAGGGTAAACCAAAGAGTAGATTGATTGCCAGGCTCGCGCCCAGAAACTCCGCCAGGTCTGTCGCCATCGCGCCAACCTCCGCGACGATCCACATCAGATAGACCACCGGGCGCGGGAAATGCTCCCGGCTCAGTTCAGCCAGGTTCTTGCCCGTCGCCAGGCCCAGTTTAGCTGAAAGTGCCTGGAGCAACATGGCCATGACATTCGCCACCACGACCACCCAGAGCAGATTATAACCAAAGGCGCTTCCACCCTGGATGTTCGTCGCGAAATTTCCTGGATCAACATATGCTACACACGCGATAAAAGCCGGCCCCAGGAAAGGCAACAGCGCGCTCAATCCGCGCGCCCGTCCCTCCAGAGCCGCCCGCGCCGCCACACGCGTCCCCTCACCCTGTCCCTCGCCCGCCATCTGCTTCACGGCAACCTCCGGCTTGCTCGAAGTCACACCCATAGACTCTGCTCTCCCCTCGAAATTTTAGTTCTCTAAAACTTAGTTTACATGTGAAATAAAATTTTGTCAATGCTTACAAAAAACATTTTTCTCGCAAGCATCGAAAAGAAGCCGAGAGGTTTCCCACCTCAGAGGAAAGAGATGCACTGGAGCCATGTAGGAGCAACGCCCCTACATGGCTCCAGTGCATCTCTTTCCTCTGAGGTGGGAAACCTCTCTTACAGGCTGCTTGTAAATTTTCGAGGAAAAGCGTATTATGTTTTTAGAAGCATAAAAACTCTGACTCTTCTGAGGAGAAAAACGGTGCAGAAATCGATTCAGGAGCTGGCGCCGCGAATTAGCGACTGCCTCAAGCTCATTCACGCCATGCAGGAGCGGGGTCAGAAGGTCTCCACCTCGGCGGTGAGCGAGCAGCTGGGGGTCAGTGACGCCACAGCTACCATGATGTTCAAAGATTTCGCGGCGGCTGGTTGGGTTGAGCACGTTCCCTACCGGGGAGTGCGCTTAACCGCGTTGGGCGAGCGCAAGGCTATGGAGGTGATTCGTCACCACCGCCTGCTAGAACTCTACCTGGCGCGGCAACTGGGCTACAGTTGGGACAAGGTACACGCGGAAGCGGACCGGCTTGAGCACGTCATTTCAGAGGAGTTCGAGGACAAACTGGACGAGTTGCTGGGCTATCCCACGGTCGATCCCCATGGCGACCCCATTCCGCGCAAAGACGGAACCATCCTCGCGCGCAGCGGGCGCACGCTCTTGCAACTCCAGGACGGCGAAGCGGCCCTGATTCTGCGGGTCAGCGATCAGAACCCTGAGAAGCTCTGCTACCTGGGCAAACTGGGCCTCTATCCCGAGACGCGCATCCAGGTCATCGAGCGCGCCCCTTTCGGCGGTCCCCTGCGCGTGCGCGTAGGCGAGGGCGCTCAGCAAACCGAACACCTGCTCGGCCCCGAACTGGCTGCTGACATTGTGGTCTCGCCCGCCAGCGAACCCGTGCACGAAGAAACGCGTTTATAATACCATCACGCCCTATGCATCGCCTGCCCCGAAAAGCCTGCCACTACATTCATGGGATGTATTGAAGGGTGATAATACATGTTACGCGATGTGATACAGTTTCAGCGCGTTTTCATAGAGCACGTGGCGCGCGCCCTGTTCGCCGAGGATCTCCTCCACCAGTGTCACATCCGCGTCCATAAACGGGCGGGGCGCGCGGGTGGAGGGCAGGTCGGTACCGAAGACAAGGGCGCGCGGGTTGGCCGCGTAGAGTTTTTGTAACGCCTCCGCAATGTCAAAATCGCAGCGCCCGAAGCCCGTGGCCTTGACCCACACGCCCTGTTCCACCAGTTTGAGCAGATGGGGCAGGCCGGCTTGCGAAAGGCCCAGGTGGTCGATGCTCACCCGCGGCAGAGCCAGCAGGCGCGGCGTCAGTTCGGCCAGGTGGCGTGAATCAACGTACAGCTCGACGTGCCAGCCCACCAGTTCAGAGACGCGCCAGGCCAGATTCTCCAGATTCTCCAGACCCTCGGAGCCGCCGCGACGGAGGTTAAAACGCACCGCGCGCACGCCCAGATTGTCCAGCTCGATAATCTCTTCATCCGCGGCGCTCGCGGGCAACTGCGCCACCCCGACAAAGTGCGGTCCCAGTTCAAGCAGAGCCGCCGCCAGGTAGCGCTGGTCAAAACCCTGGAACGAAGCCGAAACCACCGCGCCGCCGAGCACGTGAAATGGCGCCGTTCGCGCCCTATACTCCTCAATCGGGAATAACGGCGGCAAATAGTCCATATTTGGCTGGAGGGGAAAACGCCCATCTATCACATGAAAATGGCTATCGAAGAAACGCGTCCGCAAATCCCCCGTCACCTGTCTGAACATTCCTTCCTCTGGCTGCTGGAGCGGATTATTCGTCATAGACATAAGCAACTGGCCCCTTCTTCCTTCATATAAGACCTTCTCCTTTCACTATATCACCCTTTCCTCCAATTAAAAAAGAGGTTACTGGCTAAGACAGGCTTTTTTCGGATAACGGCCCATCTTCGCCAGTAACCTCTTTTTTAATTGGGGCGGAATGGGCGCTGTTTGGGGGAATCGCGATACAATTTGAGACTTTTTCTTCCTGCTGGACGTTTTCTCTTCATGAGAGAAACCTTTCTCTCCAACTATCGCACGGAGATCTAAATTTATGCAGCAACCTCTCGTAGAGCCTGAGCGAGCACCCGACTCGCCTGTTGCTCTTCCTGAGCAGATACACGACGGAACAAAGCCTGTGACGCGCTTCCGCTACCTCCGGTTGATCCTCTACCTCCTCAGAGGCGCGCTGCTAACCGCTCTTACCGTCGTCCTTTTTTCCAATGGGGTGCGCATTATCAGGCTGAACGCGCACGCTCTGAGCTTCTTCTCGCAGAGTTTTAACGAGCCCAGACCTTTCCTGCTGATTGGCCTGTGGGCTCTCACTGTCCTGGCTCTGAGTATTTTCTCATTCGTTTCCCTGGTGAATATCGCTCGCCTGCTCCTTCAGGTGCGGCATTGTCCCGGTAGCGCGCAACGCAAGACCGCCTGAGCAAAAACGTGTCCGGTCTGGTAAATTCCTGATCAGTCAGGCGTGGAAACTGATAGCGTATATATATGTGAGGGCCGATCAATCGGCGGCCTTACTCTTCAAACAAGGTGTATACCAGACGAGGTTACTCATGCAAGCAGGTACAACATGGGCCAGGCGGGCGTTCGGCAGCGGATTTATGGCTGGCCTGGGCGCCGGAGCCGTGGCTTCGGGCGTGATGCTTTTTTTAAACGCGACTACTGGCGGCCTGTCGCTGCCCCAGGAATTGGGCTCGGAGCTGCTGGCGTTGATGCCGCCGCCGGCTTTCGCTTTCTTTCATCAGCTTCTTGGAGCAAACGCGAAATATTACTTTTTTGGCTTTGTACTGGTCGGACAGTGCGCTGTCTTCGCGCTGGGCGGCGCGCTCTTCAATCGCTATGCCAACGCGAAAAACCAGCCTTTACGCTGGTCTAAGGGGTTACTGCTGGCCGTGCTCCTCTGGCTGCTGGCCGGTTTTGTCCTGCTGCCCCTGACCGGCTCGGGCATTTTCGGAGCAAACCTGACTGTAGGCCTGGGCGGCGGTATGTTTAGCCTTGCACTCGTGGGCCTGATCTTCGGCGTGCTCTTTGTCTTTGCCGAGCGCTGGATCGTCGCCTCCCAACCAGCGCAAACGGCCAGTCCCTCCACTTCCGGGCTGGCGGACGCGGAACATCCCACCAGGCGCGTATTGCTCAAACAGGGCGTGATCGCGGCGGTCGTGCTTGTCGCCGGGGTTGGCGCGTGGAAATTTATATCTCAGGGCCTCGGCTCTGCCAGCGCGCCCGCGGCCCGCCTGCTCCAGACCTATCGCAACAAGATCACACCGCCACCGGTACCCAACTATGGCGAGATTGTGCCACAGCGCTTCCTCTCAGCCGAAGTAACCTCGAATGACCAGTATTATATCGTCTCGAAAAACCTGACCGACCCCACAGTCGGCACGCAGGAGTGGAGCCTGAAAGTCCACGGGCAGGTTGATCAACCGTACACGCTCTCCTACCAGGATCTGCTCGCGCTGCCCATGCAGCAGCAGTACGAATCGATGGAATGCATCAGCAACGACGTGGGCGGCTCCTACATGAGCAGCGCGCACTGGGAAGGCGTGCGCATGGCCGACCTTCTGCAAAGGGCCGGGGTCAAAACTGGCGCCACCAAGATCGTCCTGCACGCCTACGACGATTACGCCGACAGCATCCACCTGAGCAAAGCCCTGGAGCCAACCACCCTGGTAGCTGTGCACATGAACAATGTCACCCTGCCAGATGGACATGGCTATCCCGCGCGCGTCCTGGTACCGGGCATCTACGGTATGAAGCACGTCAAATGGCTGACCGAGATCGAAGTCGTCAACTACGACTTCCAGGGCTACTGGCAGCAGCGCGGCTGGAGCGATCCCGCCCCCGTGCGCCTGAACTCGCGCATTGACACCCCGCTCGACGGCTCCAGCGTGCGCGCCAACAGCCCCACGTACATCGCCGGCGTCGCCTTTTCTGGTAACCGCGGCATCAGCGAAGTCGATGTCAGCCTGGACAAAGGCCAGACCTGGCAGCGCGCCACCCTCAAGCAACCGCTCTCGGCCCTCACCTGGGTGCTCTGGGAAATCCCCTGGCAGCCCAAAGCCGGCAACTACACTGTCATCGTGCGCGCCGTCGACTTCCAGGGCAACGTACAAGACCCAACCCAGCAAGGCACCCTTCCCAACGGCGCCTCCGGCTACCACTCCATCACTATTACCGCCTCCTGACCCTTATAGTCCAAAAAAATGTGGCGTCCAAAAAGGACGCCACATTTTTAGTGACCGCGGTGGGACTCGAACCCACGGCCAATCGATTAAAAGTCGATTGCTCTACCACTGAGCTACGCGGTCAAGCACAAGTTGCTACAATTCTCCTAAGAATTGAACTGAACCTGTTCAATGAGAGTATAACAGACTTGTCAAGTCTCTCCAGCGCTGGTATCTTTTACAAGAGGGCAGACATTTCTGGAGCGGCGGTTCTCGGCCCTGGCAAGTTTGACGCTTGCGGGCGGGTTCCTGGCGTATTGTAGCTTATTTTGCCGCGAGGCGCAAGAGGGTTTCTCCTTTCCGCTTTGGCAAAAAGAACGCGAGCAAGCGTTTGCCAAAGCGGAATAAGAGGGCAAGAGGGGGTTTTGATGGTCAATCTGGCGCGTATGAAACGCGGAATGTATATTGATTCGATTACGCTGATGAAGCTGGCTCGCACCCTTAGCGAGATGGAGGGAGTGGTGGACGCAGCAGCGGTGATGGCGACGCCGGCGAATCTCCAGCAATTGGAGGACGCAGGCCTGGCGCCTTTTGAGGGGCTGGCAGGTACGCCGGGCAGCAATGATCTGCTGCTGGTGGCGCGCGCCAGTACTCTAGAACACGCTACGGAGGCTTTAGAAGCCGCTGAGACGCTGCTGGCACGTTCTACTGGACGCGAGACTGCTCAAGACTCTGGCGAGGCGCTACAGGCCCACCAGCCGCGTTCCCTGGAAGAGGCGCGGCGGATGCACGAACAGGCTACAATCGCGGTGATTTCGGTGCCGGGGATGTACGCTGCCCTGGAGGCACAGGAGGCGCTGCGCGCGGGCCTGCACGTTTTTCTCTTTAGCGACAATGTCAGCCTGGAAGACGAGCTGGCGCTGAAACGCCTGGGCGCGGAGCGCGAGCTGCTGGTGATGGGACCGGATTGCGGGACCGCGCTGCTGAACGGGGCTGGTCTGGGTTTTGTAAACGTGGTGCCAACTGGTCCTGTCGGCCTGGTGGGAGCATCGGGCACGGGTATGCAGCAGGTGATGTGCCTGCTCGCGGAAGAAGGTCAGGGGATTTCGCAGGCCATTGGTTGCGGAGGGCGCGACCTCTCTGTCGAGGTCGGCGGCGCGACTACTCTCCAGGGGCTGCGCCTTTTACAGAACGATGAGCAGACGCGAGTGATCGTTTTGCTTTCCAAGCCACCGGCGCCTGAAGTGGCTGAGAAGGTGCTGGCCGCCGCTGCCAGTGGCCATAAACCGGTGATTGTCAATTTCGTAGGAGCCGATTTCTCTCTGTGGCAGGAACGCTACGCGGGCCGGATCTTTTTTGCCCGCACCCTGACCGAGGCCGCGTCCCTGGCCTGCGCGCTCTGTATCGCTGGCAAGGACGCACCCGCGCTCTCGTCTCTCCTGGCAGCCGCCAGTCCGGTAACAAGCGAGGCAGTTCCCGCCCCTGGCGCAGTTCTTGCTCAATCTCATCCGCCCTATCTGGCCGCGCTTTTCTCTGGAGGTACGCTCTGCGACGAGGCGCTGCACATCTGGGGTGGGCGGATTGGCCCGGTCTACTCAAATATCCCGCTGAATCCCGCCTGGCTCTGGCGCGAGGGACAGGCACGCCCGGCGGGCCATTACGCGCTGGACCTGGGCGCCGACGAGTATACACGTGGGCGACCTCATCCGATGATCGATCCAGAAGCGCGCCTGAAATATCTGCGCGCCGCGGCCAGCGATCCGCGGGTGGGCGTGATTTTGCTGGACATTGTCCTGGGCTACTGCGCCCACCCACACCCGTCTTCGATCTACGCGCCTTTCATTCAGGAGAGCCTGCACGCTGCCAGCCAGGCCGGACGGCGCCTGCGCTACGTGGTTTCGCTGTGCGGTACCCTGGATGATCCGCAGCGCCTGAATTTTCAGGAGATGCGTCTGCGCGAGGCCGGTGCGGAGACTTTTCTCAGTAACGCCGAGGCTGCCCTGCGCTGTCTCGCGCTTGTACAGGAAAACGCGGATCGAAGCTAGAAAGGGACGGATACCATGGCAGATGTAACTCCAACAGGCCCGCGCCAGCCCATGGCCGCGATCACAGTGGGCGCGGAACTCTTCGCGGAAGCCCTGGAAGAACAGGGCGTGCCCATCACGCGCGTGGCCTGGAGGCCGCCAGCAGGCAATGTTCAGGCACTGACACGGTTGCTGGCAGACCCGGAGATTGACCAGGCGAATCAGCTCGCGGTCTCGCGTATGCTGGCCGCGCACCCCATAATCATTGATGTCCAACCAGCCCGCGAAGCCATGCCAGAAGCCTTCAACGCAGGCCGCGCACTCCTGCACGCCGGACCTCCCATCGGCTGGTCGCGCATGTGCGGCCCCATGCGCGGCGCGATCATCGGCGCCTGCCTCTACGAAGCGTGGGCCAGCAGCGAGGACGAGGCACAGCGCATGGCGGAGAACGGCGAAATCGCGTTCGAGCCCTGCCATCACTACCAGGCAGTCGGCCCCATGGCGGGTATCATCTCGCCCTCCATGCCCGTGTTTATCGTCAAGGACGAGGTACATGGCAACCGCACATTCAGTACCCTCAATGAAGGTCTGGGCAAGGTTTTGCGCTATGGCGCTTACGCACCCGAGGTGCTGGAGCGTCTGACCTGGATACAGAACGTATTGGGGCCCGCTCTGAGTCGGGCGCTGCGCCTGATGGGCGGAATGGATGTACGCGCCACCATGGCCCAGGCTCTACAGATGGGTGACGAGTGCCATAATCGCAATAAAGCAGGAACTTCCCTCTTCGCGCGCCAGATAGCCCCCGCGCTGGTCGAGAGCACGCCACCCGCGCAAGCTGCTGAAATCCTGCGCTTCATCGCGGGTAACGACCATTTTCATCTCAATCCCTCAATGGCCGCGGCCAAAGCTATCACCCTGGCGGGCGCGGATGTGCCAAAGAGCAGCCTGGTCGTGACCATGGCGCGCAACGGCGTGGACTTTGGCATTCGCGTCAGCGGCCTGGGCGAGCGCTGGTTCGTGGGACCGGCTGGCATGATCCAGGGTCTGTATTTCGCAGGCTACGGGCCGGAGGACGCCAACCCGGACATCGGGGACAGCGCGATCACCGAAACCAGCGGCATCGGCGCTTTCGCCATGGCCGCGGCCCCCGCCATCGTCCAGTTCATCGGCGGCACCCCTGCTGATGCCCTGCACTATACCCGCGACATGTACGCCCTGACCGTGGCCAGCAACCCGGCCTTCAGCCTGCCCACGCTTAATTTCCAGGGCACGCCAACCGGCATCGATATTCGCCAGGTCTGCCGCCTGCACATGCCGCCCGTCATCAACACCGGTATTGCCCACCGTCTCCCAGGTATTGGCCAGATCGGAGCCGGCATCGTCTATCCCCCTATGACCTGTTTCGAGCAAGCAGTAGAGGCGCTCGCGCATCTATAGACCCGGCGGAGGCAAGCTCCTGTTATTAG
>DASVMX010000538.1:0-4600 GCA_036384215.1 Ktedonobacteraceae bacterium
ATTTTGCAAAATCAGGGATGACTCATATCTCTTCTGAACGCCGGGCGAAGCACCGCAGGTGCTGAGGGGTGATTCATTTCATAATGAACAAGAAATACTTATATTTCTTCCAGAATCTCGATGTCGGGAATGGGGATGGGGCGGCCTGTAGCGCGGAGAACTTTGAAGCGGGAGGTACCGGCCACTTCTACGACTTCGGCAAAGCATTCATGGAGAACGGGTTCGTAGCGCAGGAAACGGTTGGCGACGAGGTAGAAGCGCCCGCGGGGTAGCAGCACGCGGGCGGCTTCGCGGATAAAGCGTTCGGCGACGGCTGTGGTCTGGATGCCGCCGAGATGGAAGGGAGGGTTGGTAGCGATCAAGGTGAAGCGCTCTTCGCTCACAGCCTGAATGCCGTCGCTGGGCAGGACGCTGGCGTTGCTCAGGTTGCGCTCGACGATCAACCGGCGCGCGGCGGCAACGCTGGTCAGGCTGGCATCTACCAGTGTGACCCTGCCCCGCGTGGCTCGCTCGGCGATGTATGCGCCGATGAAGCCGCTGCCGCAGCCAAGATCGAGCGCGCTCTCGGTCACGTGGACCTCCAGAACTTCCAGCAGCAGGCTTGTGCCCTCGTCCATTTTGCCTCCCGCGAAGGCCGCCAGGTCCGGCGCGGCAAGCGCGCCCCCTTTCTCTCCGCGTTTGAGCGCGAGGATCACGCGCTGGCCCCTGGAAATGGTCAGCGTCTCCAGGTTGCCAAAGGTCTCCTGCACACGCTTGCCCAGCGAAAGGATACCGCGATCCTTCGCTCCCTCGATATACAACCGCCCGCCAGTTTTCAGCGCGTACACCGCCAATTGTACTCCGTACTGCATCCACGCGTTATTCGGCTGGTAGAGAATATTCATCACTGCCACGTCCACCGTTCCCGGCTTCTCGTGAGCGGTATACTCGTGGAATGGCACGTGGCGGAAATGCGCGCCAGAATCTTGTAGCGCCACCTTCGCCTGGGCGAAGGCTGCCATGCTATCCTCGGCCAGAATCAGCTCGCCTGCGCGTGCGCGCCGCGCCAGGCCTGGTACACCTGGATCAGAGGCCGAATTCAAGACCAGCAGGCGCTCGCCTGGATGATACTCTACAGCCTCGGCTAATAACGATTGATGCATATATTCTCACTCCCCGCCAGATTTCTTGTTGTCTCATTTTCCCATCAAAAGTTGATCCCTTTGAGACTCTGATTATGAGATGGCTTGTGGGATTCGTCAAGGGAGAAGGGGAGCACTTCCTTGCTCCTGTCAGCGTCAAAACAGCAGATCCGTCAGATATGAAAAAACTGTCATGATATAAAACGCAAATCACGCACAGACAATGAATTATCCTTCATTTATTTTACCCTGGCCTTCATCGGCGTTTCAGGAGATTATGCTATAGTAGTTGCGTGACAGAAGTGAAAACGGTTCGGGGGGAAACCTGTGAGCTTACCTCGGGGTGGGTGCTATGTAGAAGTGTGGTGAGCAAACAGTTAGAACGAACAAAGTGTTACCAGGAAGGGCGCTCCATAACGGGCGCCCTTTTTTTAGCAGCTTTAGAGATTGACATGTTCACCTGGTTGGAGTGGGCGGAATTTTGTGCCATCGTTGATAAAGACAATTGTTTGATCCTGAACGTGGACTAACATATCGAGTTTGCCATCTCCATTGACATCGCGGAACTCGCCGGTGACTGGAATGAGGTCGCCGCCGCTGCCAAAGAGGGCCGGGCCTGTATAAATGATTGCGCGAGACGGGTCTCCGCCGGGAAATTCGATGACGATGACGTGGCTTTTCATATTCATAAAGAGGAAGTGCGAAGGTTTGCCCGCGCCATCCTGGTGACCTACAATGGCGTCCTGTTGAGAGGTGCGCGGCATACCATAATTGGCGTCGTCCTGGTGTTGCTGCCACCAGGAGCCAAAGGCATTAAAACCGGCAACGAGGCAGATAGTGAGTATCATCCCCAGCGTTAATGCCAGCCAGGGGGCACGCCTGCGGCGTGGGCGGGCGAGTTTGCGTGCGGGTAACGGCTCAAGCGCCTTTGAAGTCATCCCGCCGCCCGCGGATGTGGAACTGCTGGCGCGGCGCCTCTGAATAAAGGCCGTCTGCTCAGGCGAGTAATCGTCCATTGTGTCCCGCTGGACCGGCTGCTGGTAACGGCGTGCACTGGTGTGCGGGCGCGTCACGTAGTACTCGTCTTCGTCCGCGATCTCGTAGTCGACATCAGCGGGATGCGCCCCTTTGCGGATCTGCGGTGTAGCCATGGGTTTCCTCCAATATAGCAAATGTGTTCTAAAATTGACCTTATGATACCTCTAGAACAAACGTCTGTCAATAGGGAGATTCTGCGGCCCCACCGATTCACGAGATGGTTGTGATTTGACACGCTCTTTTTTCTGAGACTATACTTTAACAAGTATCAGAGGAGAAAGCACCCGTGAACACTTTCGCCTCTTTTGTTTGTTTGGAAAGGATATCTTCATTGCTCGTTGATAGCCACGCCCACATCGACACTTCCCGCTTCGATGGCGACAGGGACGCTGTTATTCAGGCCGCGTTCGCAGGTGGCGTGACGCGGATTATTGATCCTGGCTGTGACCTGACTTCCAGCCAGGCCGCGCTGGCGCTGGCAAAGGCGTATCCAGGCGCTATTTTCGCGGGCGTAGGCACGCATCCTCACGACGCGACGACCTATACGCCTGAGGTAGAGGCAGAATATCGCGCGCTGGCTGGCGAACCAGAGGTGGTGGCAATTGGCGAGTTCGGCCTGGATTATTTCCGCATGCTTGCGCCGCGCGAGACGCAGCGCGAGGTGTTTTGCGCTCATTTGCGCCTGGCTCGCGAGTGCGATCTGCCCTGTATTATCCATGTACGCGACTCCCACGAGGATGTGATGGAACTGCTGCATGCCCACGGACAAGGGCTGCGCGGCGTCTTCCACTGCTTCTCCGGCACGGTCGCTCAGGCCGAGGAATGCCTGGCCTTTGAGGGCTTTCTGCTCTCCTTCGCTGGTCCGCTGACCAAACAGGGCAATGAGCTGCCCGAGGTCGCGCGCCTCGCTCCGCTGACGCGTATCCTGGTCGAAACCGATAGCCCGTATCTGGTCCCCAAGCCTTTGCGCGAAAGACGCAATGAACCGCTTTTCGTCAAACAAACCGCCACAAAGCTCGCCGAGATTCGTGGCCTCTCGCTGGAAGAGATCGCGCAGGCGACAACCGCGAACGCGGTGCGCCTCTTCGGCCTTCCTACATGAATAAAGCGGGTCCTTATTTGAATGGTATTAAAGCAATAGAGAGACAAGCAAGCCATTAACCACGACCAGGAGAAAATCCCAATGAAACTCTTCAACACGCTGACCCAATCTCTGGAAGAATTCGTTCCTCTGGAGAAGACTGTGCGCGTTTATGTCTGCGGAGTGACACCCTATGACACAACGCATCTGGGCCACGCTTTTACGTATGTCTCGTTCGACGCGCTGATGCGTTACCTGCTGGCCACGGGCTACGGGGTAAAATACGTGCAGAACGTGACCGATATCGACGATGACATTATCCGCAAGTCGCGCGAAGTAGGACTGGCCTGGGACGAACTGGGCAGGCGCGAGACGGAGCGTTTCCTCAAAGATATGGATGCACTGAATGTGCGCCGCCCGGATGTTTACGCGAAAGCGACCGAGCAGATTCAACCGATTGTCGAGATTGTTTCGTCGTTGATTGAGAAGGGTTACGCGTACGAGAGTCAGGGCTGCGTGTTTTTTAGGGTGAAACAAGACCCTGAGTTTGGCAAAATGGCTCACGCGATTGGTCTGCACGGTTACGACGCGATGTTGAAGATCGCCAATGAACGCGGCAATTTCCCCGACGATACGCGCAAGCGCGATCCCCTGGATTTTGTGCTCTGGCAGGCCCAGGCGCCAGGCGAACCGGCCTGGGAGAGTCCATGGGGTTCGGGACGTCCCGGCTGGCATATTGAGTGCAGCGCGATGGCTATCCGCTACCTCGGCCAGCAGATCGATATCCATGGTGGTGGAGCTGACCTGGCCTTTCCCCATCACACCTGCGAGATCGCGCAATCCGAGCATTACACCGGCAAAGCGCCGTTCGCGGGCGTGTGGATGCACACGGGCATGGTCTACCAGGACGGCGAAAAGATGAGCAAGTCGCTGGGTAATCTGACGCTGATCAGCAATTTGCTCAAGGACTACAGCGCCGACGCGATCCGAGTGACCCTGCTCAACCACCACTATCGCTATCCCTGGGAATGCTTCGAGCCCGACCTGACTTTCGCCAACGAGATGGTGGGGAGCTTCCAGCAGGTGCGCGAGCTGATCGGCACGCAGACCGAGGGTACGGATAGCCTGTTACACGGGCGCTTTAGCGCCGCGATGGACAATGATCTGAACACTCCCGAAGCGCTGGTGCTGCTCCACCAGGCCGCCGAATCGGCCCTCGCCAACCGTGATCTCCAGACAGGCGCCGAAGTGCTGCGCCTGACCGGCGTGCTCGGCCTGCGTGTCTAAACTGCGGAGGAGGCAAGCTCCTATTTTCAGGGAGCGGTCTGGTGAGGTGCCTGGAAAAATTGGAAATTTTTCC
>DASVMX010000539.1:0-5318 GCA_036384215.1 Ktedonobacteraceae bacterium
CTCATTTCGCACAGAGAACAATGCCCCTGGCTCATGCCAGGGGCATTGTTCTCTGTGCGAAATGAGCACATCATCCTTAAGAAACCTCGACCGCGGGGATATGATCAGTTGATGTGTCTTCAATTTCCGTTGGCGCTTTGCTTTTGGGCACGCGCAGCTTTGGCTCTGTACGCAGGCGCGGGTTGGCAATTTCGTCCATACCGAAGTTGACAAAGGCCAGGCCTGCCCCCAGCAGCGCAATGCACAGACCCGGAGGTATAATCCACCACCAGGCCCCCTGGAGTAATGCATCGTTGTTTGACGCCCAGTAAAACATGGTACCCCAGCTCACATTGGAGATGTCACCCAGCCCGAGGAACTCCAGGCCTGCCTCCGCAAGGATAGAGTAAATGACTGTACCGAGCAATTCAGCCGCGACAATCGCGCTCTCATTGGGAAAAACCTCGAAAAACACAATCCGAAACCAGCCCTCGCCGCTGGCCCTCGATGCTTCGACAAAATCGCGGTTGCGCATCGAAAGCGTCTGCGCACGCAGCACGCGCGCGCCCCAGGACCAACCAGTCACGACGATCACAAAGCCAATCGAGAAGACACCGGAGCGCGGCAGAAAAGCGGCCAGCACAATCGCCAGAGGCAGGGTGGGCAGCACCAGGAAAACATTCGAGATCAGCGACAACACCTCATCAATCCAGCCGCCAAAATAGCCGGAGATCAGGCCCACAAAAACAGAGACAATGGTCGTGACCAGCCCGGCGCCAAAGCCCACCAGGAGCGAGATCTGCGAGCCATAGACGACCTGGGACAGCACATCCTGTCCAACATAGGTCGTCCCCAGCGGATGCGCCAGCGAAGGTGGCGCCATCAGATCATCGCTTATCGCGTTCGGGCTGGTGCGGATGAACAGAGGGCCAATGATGGCCACAACCACAAAAAAGAGCACAACCACCAGGCCGACTGTCACTTTGCGATTCACGACAAATGGACGTGCGATGGCGAGAAGGCTGCGAACGATAGGATTCGACAAATACCTTTGCATACATTCACCTTCCGTAACTTTACCGGCGCACGCGCGGGTCCAACATCACATAGACAAGATCAGCCAGGAAATTCGCCGCCAGAACTGCCAGAGTGATAATCAGAAACATGCCTTCAATCAAGGCATAATCCTGGGCTTCTACTGCCTGGTAGAGCGTATAACCAATGCCAGGATAAGAGAAGACAATCTCAGTCAACAATGAACCACTTACCACAAAGCCCAGCGAGAGCGCAAAGCCCGTAATATTGGGCAGAATCGCATTGCGCGCCGCGTAGGTAAACATCACACGCCGCTGGGACAAACCCTTCGCTTCCGCCATCATCACATAATCTTCTGAGAGTGTTGTAATCATAGCATTACGCATACCAAGCAACCAGCCAGCGATTGAACTGATTACAATAGTCAGCGCGGGCAAAAGCGCGTAGTAGCTCGCGCTCAAAATGAAATCAGGGGTCCAGCCAGGCACAGTATTATCGATATCATAACCGCCATGAAGCGGGAACCATTGCAATTCATACCCAAGGAAATAGAGCATGATCAGCGCCAGCCAGAAATAGGGTATAGCCGAAAGGAAGGTGAAGACCGGCATGAGCACGACATCCAGGGTTTTACCGCGCCTCCAGGCAATAATAACGCCGAGAAAAGTGCCCACCACAAAACTGATAACCAGAGAGAGGCCGACCAGCAGCAGCGTCCAGGGCAGGTCCTGGGCAATGACCGAGGTCACTGAATTAGGGAAGGCCATAATCGAGGTTCCCAGATCGCCATGAAAAAGGTTGCCCAGATACTGGAAATATTGTACCCAGACGGGATCGTGGCTCACGCCAAAAGCAATCTCCAGCGCGTGCTGGGCCTGGGGCGAGATTCTGCCGTGCATACGTGCCATAAATGCCTGCACTGGATCACCAGGCGCCAGACGGGGAATGAGAAAGTTGATCGTGATTGATGCCCAGACGGCAATCAGATAGAAACCTGTACGACGAAGAAGGTGGCGCATCAGCAAGCCCTTTCCTGAAAACAAAGGCTGGTGTGGCTGCCCGACTTCGCAGTCTGGCAGCCACACCATCTGGTGACTTAACTTGGTTGGAGATGAAGCAGAACCATCTCATTATCAGGATAGGCATACGGTGCTGGCTCAGCGTACGGGTGTGCCTGGTCAGGCCAGCCAACCCAGTACTCGGTATTATACTCGTACCAGTACGGCTCGTTGATCAGCGGAATGCTTGGCAGTTGATCGACCATGATTTTCTCAAGGCCATAGATCGCCTGTTTCTGCACTGCGGGATCGCTGCTGGTCGAGTACGTTTCGAGCAGTTTGTCTGTGGCGGGATCTTCCCAGCGCTCGAAGTTCGATCCGGCCTGCTGGCCGATTGCGGCGCTGTTAGCGCTGCGCAGCAGCGAGTCATAGATGAAGAAAGGCGACGGACCAGGGTTGGTGCCCCACAGCGCCGTGTCATATGACCCGACCTGCATGTCGTTGTAGTAAGTATCATAGGATGGCGTGCTCACCGCTACATCCAGGCCAACAGCCTTGAGATCATTGGCCATAAACTGGCAGGTAGTAATCCAGTCACTCCACCCCTCGGGCACGATGATCGTGAAGGAGATCTTCTTGCCGTTGAGCTGATAGAAGCCGTCAGATCCTTTGGTCAGACCGGCTGACTGGAGCAGCGTCTCAGCCTGGGCGCGGTCCTGCTTGAACTGCAGGTTCTGGTACTGCGGATCAAGATATGCCTGCGAGGCTGGCAGAACCAGACCGGTCGGGCTGGTTACCGGCTCGTAGCCACTCTCAGCAACCTTATAGATGTGCGCGCGGTCAATCGCGGCACTGATCGCCTGGCGCACCGCCAGATTTTTGAACACCGGCTTGCTCAAATTGAGGTACAGGAAGACCACATCGCTGGGCGGAAACCAGTAGTGATGATGGCTCGGATCGCGATCAACATAGGTCTTCTGAATATTGGGCGTGTACTGGCCATTCCAGTCAATACCGTTGGTATTGAGCACCAGCTCGGTGCTGGAATTCGAGCTAAAAGCCGGGAAGCGCACGTGATCCATCGCGGGCTTGCCAGGCTGCCAGTAGTTCTTATTCTTATCCAGCACCAGCAATTGCGGCGTAAATGAGCCAACAATGAAGGGGCCAGTGCCAATTGGATTGGGATCAGCGAATTTACCTGGATCACCGCTGACCTTCGACCACGTGTGCTGAGGAACAATATAGGTCTGACCAGCCAGGTACCAGAGAATGGGCGACCAGGCCTGGTTCAGCGTAACCTGAACGGTGTACTGATCTGGTGTTGTTACGCTCTTGAGATAGCCGGTAATCCCCTGGATGTCCAGGTCGTTATATTTGGTCAACTCATCGAGCGTGAACTTCACGTCCGCGCTGGTAAATGCCACGCCATCTGACCATTTGACATCTTTACGCAGATGGAAAGTCAACTGCTTCGCATCTGCCGAGGTCTCATAGCTTTCAGCCAGCCAGGGATGAGAACTGTCATCCGCCCGGTTAAAGAACATCAAGGTCTCGTAAATCAGCCCCTGCGTACCGCTGATCACGTTGCCAGAAAACGGGTTAAAGTTACGCACCAGATCGCCAGCCTGGTTTGCGACCAGCGTAATAGAATTTTTGTGGTGAACGGCGGTTTTCCCTCCGCTGTTCGAATTCCCACAACCAGCAAGAATAATCGTCAGCAGCAAAAATAAGGACAAAAACAGTATGCCCGACTTTGCTTTCCTTGCTGATGCCTGTGTGGAAGCCATTTGCAAACCTCCTTATCCTGATGGATTAACAACACAATGGACAAGCGTTCCCCTGACTACACGGCCAGAAGAAGAAGTAATTCTCCCCATTCCGCTGCGCGACACGCGCCAATCCCTTACGGAGATCAAGCTGTTCGCTTGATCTGTACAAAGAGCATGTTCCTGTTGCGCAAAACAGAAGAAGATGAATATAAAAATATCTATCTACTGACCAGGCAAATAACCTGCCTGGCGGTAGATTACTCAGTGGGTACAGAGATCGAATAGTTGGCGCCACATGACGCTCGCACTACGAGGTGTGTAGGCAATAAGATCCGGGTAGATGTTGTTTCTTGTGGTATTCTGCTGCTACTCTCCCCTTCCAGGTCACGCTCGCGCGCGGACTGGAGCATGGCCAGCAGCAGTTCTATCCCCCGCCGGCCCATCTCCGAGGAAGGCTGGCGCACAGTCGTTAATGGGGGACGAATATGGACCGAGGGCTCGTCGTCATCGAAGCCGACAAGCGCGATATCTTGAGGAATTTGTAATCCGCTGGCTTCCGCGGCTGCCAGAACGCCATAGGCCATCTGGTCGGTGGACGCGAAGATCGCGGTGGGCCGCTTTTCTAAGGGCAGAGCAAAGAGCACATTCGCCGCGGCACGCCCGCTGAGCGGCAGAAAATCACCCTGCACTACCAGTTCGGGGTCAGGCGTAATCCCCGCCTCTAACAGCGCCTGGCGGTAGCCGTTATAGCGATCCTGCGAGACCAGGTACTCCGGTGGCCCCTGAATATGCGCGATGCGCCGGTGGCCAAGCCGCACCAGATGGCGAACCGCCAGGTACGCCCCGGTGGTATTGTCGGCGCTCACCCAGGGCGCCGTCTGCGCGACCTGGTCGTCGATTACCACTACCGGAAATCCCTTGTTATACAGCCGGGTGATCGACTCCGACGCCTGCTGACCTGGAAAGATCGCCAGCAAACCAGCGGTCAACTGCGTCGCAAAAATGCGATTAATAACCTCGTTGCGGTCCTGCGCCGTGTTGGTCTCGTTAATGCTATAAAGCACCAGTTCGTAAGGGGTCTGTTCGATTACACCGGCAATACCGCGCATCAGATCAGGGATGTTTGGCCAGGTAAACGAAGGAACCAGCATACCAATCAGACGGCTCCTACCTCCTGCCAGCCCGGAAGCCGCGATACTTGGTACGTATCCCTGCTCCTCAACAATCTTTAAGATGCGCTGTCGCGTCGCCGGGTCCACGTCTGGCTTGTGATTGAGCACACGAGAAACGGTGGTCTTGGAAACCCCCGCGATTCGAGCAATGTCGTCAATAGTTGGCTTACCTGCCATACAAATCCTCCGCTGGAGTGGCTCTCTTGAACATTCTCCCCGAAAACGATTACGGAAGCGCTTTCGGAAGCGATTACGAGGAGTATACCTGTCATCAGGCAGAAAGTCAAGCGTTTCTAACGGCAAAAACCGGTACGTTTTTCAAAATTGCCGAGGCTTGTATTGATGAATATCGTTGGCACGGACGA
>DASVMX010000540.1:0-1949 GCA_036384215.1 Ktedonobacteraceae bacterium
CTCAGGGGTGGGACTAGCATTTCAGGCCATGACTCAAAACAAACTTTCTGAACGGACGTTTGACCTCCTTCAATCCGTCCAAAAGTGTGCTCTGTGTCATGTTTCAGGCAGGAACAACCTGCTCGAAAATTGGGGATAACGCATAACGCGATGGTCCTCAACCCAGAATTTTCGTTCGATCATTCAGTCCAATTACCATCTGAGCAGTCACACTATCAAGCAAGCCTAGCGAAGCGGGAATGCGAATGGACGCAGGAAAGGCGCGGGCCTGTAAGAAAGGAAGGCCGAGGGCTGCGGAGGCAGACCTTGAACCAGCAGGACGTTAAGTGCCGGGCCAAGGGCCGCGGCCTCCTGGTTGAGCAGAGCGGGATCAGTAGTGTCGTCCCACCTGCCGGTGTTCAGACGATGAATCAGCGTCTGGAGCGCGACCAGGTTCTCAGCCGGGGTAAAAGTACAGTGACCGGCGCGATCCACGAAAATCTGGCGCAACTGGCGATTATCACCCGCCTCGCGTACGACGCTCGCGTATGTCTGCTCGTTCTGGTTGACTACCAGGCCATCCCCGGTCGTGTGCATGGTCAGCACAGGAATATCCAGGTCACCGTCGAAGGTGATGTTGCGGCTCAGATATCCCACTGCATTGAAATCAGGAACGATGCGCGGCGCGGCGTTCAGCGCGTGCAGATCCTGGCTGAGATTCAATCCGGCCTGCTGGTAAAGCGCTTTTACCTCTTCGCGGTCAACCGATTTCTGCAACTGCGCTCGGTAGTCCACCCCGATATTCCACGAGGGATTCCCACCGGCGCGTGCCTCCAGTTCGGCGCGACCCACAAAGATAAAGGCAAAATCAACCTGGCTGTCCCAGAGGAACTGATTCTGCTCCTGCGCAGCATAATCGTTGCCGGCGGGAGCCGGCGCGGCAGGATTAAACCAGCCAGGGGTATCGGCCAGCGCCGCGACCAGCGCGATACGCGCCCGGCCCTCAGCCGTACTCTGCGCGGCAGTGATGATCTGCTCGGCCTGGGCAAACGCGGTAGATGGATTCTGGATATGCACAAGCGGCAACGTATTGCCGGCCAGCAAGAGATTAAACGCGAAGGCCGAATCGAGCGCCTGATTCCAGGTGCCTACGCCCCCGGACAGCACGCCGCACAGCGGCACCGCGCCCGCGAAACGCTGCGGGTAGAGTTGCGCCAGACCGGCAGTGATAATCCCACCCAGGGAATCGCCCCAGGGAATCGTACGCACGGGCTGGCCGCAGGTTGCGTCGAAATAGTCTAATAGCGCAATCTGATCGTGGAAAGCCTGCTGGAGCGCCCAGCCATTCTGACTATACGAAGAACCAGCCAGCGCGTACCCTTGCTGGAGCAGCGCTCCGGCGGTCAGGGGATCACTGGCATCGGCAGCTTTCAAAGTTGTGCCAAAGGTGTAGCCGTGGCTATACAGCAGCAGGGTCCCATTCCAGTTGGCCGGAACCTGAATTAAATTGTTAGCCCCGCTCAGCACAGGCGTAAGCGTAGTGGTGCTACCGGGAGTGATACAACTGCTGGCCGCGCGCGGCAAACTGGCCTGGGCCGAAGCCACGCCCGCGCCGCTAAAGCTAAAAAGGCTGCACAGCACCAAAAATACAGAGAGAAAAAGTAAACGACGTTTCAAGGCATCTTACCTCGCTTCCCTGGCAAAGGACATAACAGGAACAACATTGTACTGTTTCAATGCAAGAAGAGGTCGCCGGGGTGAAAAGCAGGCGCAAAATAGCACATGAGGCGCGCGGAGATTCTGGTAGCAGTTGCCCTTTTTTCCCCTTAACCCCTAGTGTACCTGCAAAAGAAAGAGAAAGTCAACCACAAAGAAGAGGGAGGCAAGCTCCCAAATGAAGAATGAAATGGGCATATTGGCCGGTTGAACCGGCCAATATGCCCATTTCATTCTTCATTTGGGAGCTTGCC
>DASVMX010000541.1:0-2884 GCA_036384215.1 Ktedonobacteraceae bacterium
GAAGTCGTAGTTAGAGACGATGCCGAAACCGCCGCCGTTGGCGTACCAGTTCATGTTGCTGGTGTGCACGACATTTCCGCTGATTCCGAACACTACAGCTACGTGTCCGACGTAGCTGGCTCCCTGGACACCGTCCATTAAGACCAGAATAGATGGCACGTGCGGTGATTGCGAGACATGCCAGCCGGCAAGGCGGGCTCCGGCTACCCACTGGTCGGCGTTGCCGTGCCACGCGACCCAGTGGCCGCTCAGGGCGTGGTAGTGCAGGTTGGCCCAGTAGGTACAATAGCCATAAGGCCAGCTCAGCGAGCCGCTCGTGTTGCCCAGAGTGGCTCCGCCGCCGCTCGCACCGGGGTCCACACCGTCGTTTTGCTGGTGAACAACCGCGGTGGCCGTGGCCTGTGCTACCAGGCTCATGTTTCCCTGCGGGGCGTTCTGAATCACTTTCGGTCCCTGGCCCTGTCCGGCCAGGTTTGCTCTGACATCGCGCCCCAGCGGGGAAACCATGAACAACATCCCCACGGTGAAAAGCGCCAGCACCACCAGCGTGGCGATGCTGATCACATGCCTGCGGCCCTGCGGTGGGCGCGCCGAGCGTGTGCGTGATCCACTACTCCCCCGAATCACCATCGGTGGTCTGCTCGCGGTGGTGCCTGGTTCTGGTCGCGTGCCTGCCAGCGCGCGCGTGATTCCTGGTTGAGAATCCGGCAGCGCACGCGTTGTAGCTCGCGTGGCTACGGGCATTCCTATTCCTGCCAGCGCGCTATCCAGATTCTCCAGGCCGGCCAGGCTGCTCGGAACACCCACAGGCGCGGATGAATTCTGCCGGGGCAGCGGTGAGTCCGCAATTCCCATCTGCGAGATGGGTCGCTCCAGCGTATACATATCCTCCATGCCCGCCAGACTGCCTGGCCCATTGGCATATCCCGTAGAAGATGGGGAAGGCAACTGAATATCCATCTCAGCCACCCCGGCCCGCGCTCTCAGGCGTGGGGCGGTCTGCTCATCGGCCAGATCGAGTTCGCCACTCTGGGATATCGGGGCCGCCAGCGGCATTGGAGTCTGCGGATTGACAGTAAAAGATAATTGTTCTACCGGCTCCTGGTTCTCCACCAGGCCCGGAATTTGCAAACCCTCAGTCACACTACGCGGCTGTTTCTTATTCGACGACATACAAATTCCCCCGTCCGCTAGGGTCTGGCAATTCCAAATACGCATTCCGTAGTACTGTATTTCTATCCATACAGTGACTGAATGTACATGTTTCTGCCGTCGTCAGTCAACCTTCCGCGCCGTGAGCTAGGACTATGGTACCGCTTCAGTCAGGCACAAAGAGTAGATAGCAAGAACGAATCACAAAAAGCTCGCTTTCAGGTGTGCCAGACGAAATAGATGCCGGGGCCAGTGTGAAAATTGACGGTGGAGACGCGATTCCAGCCACCGCCGTTGGCGTACCAGTTCATGTTGCTGGTACGCACCACATTCCTGTTCGTCCCCTCAACCACCGCGACATGTCCGTAGCCGCTGGCGCCCTGCACGCCTGGCATCATGACCATGATTGAAGGAACATGCGGCGTCTGAGAAACATTCCAGCCAGCCTTATGCGCGCCCGTGACCCACTGGTCAGCGTTGCCGTTCCAGGAAACCCAGAAGCCAGTCAGACGATGATATTCGTAGTTGGACCAGTAGGTACATTGTCCGAGCGGCCAGCCCAGCGAGCTGGTGCCATTGCCAATCAACTGTGAACCGTAAAACGAAGGATCATAACCATCCGTTTTGCGATGATAAATAGCAGTCGCGGTGGCCTGGGCGATGGGATTGCTTACGCCGGGATTCTGGCCGGTTAGCACGCTGCCATTCAACGGACCGGTGGAACCGTCCAGGCCTATCTCGTGGCCCAGCGGCGTCACCATAAACAGCGCCAGCAGCGTAATCAGCGCCAGCAGCGCCAGGCCGACCAGCGCCATCTGTATGCGCCGCTTTTTGTGTAAATCAGGGGGGAGCGGCGGAGGTGCGGGCGCGGGCCTTTTCATTGAGGCCTTGATCAGCACCGGCACTCGCTGCGTGGCGCACTCCGGGATCTGAGAGGTGGGGACAGGCGGCCAGTTCATGAGCTTCGTATCGCTCAACTGGCCCGTCGTTACGGGGTGCGCGGGAGAAAGCGGGGCCGGGCCGGGCAAGGGCCCCGACGCTGGCACCTGACCAGGCAGATGGCCTGTCTCTGGCAAAGCGCGAGTTACATGTCCTCCCGCGAACAGTGGTCCCGAAACCGGCGTCTGACCCCGTTTATATGCTGTTCCTGGCAAAGCGCGGGAAGCATTCCCCCCAGGAAATAACGGACCCGAGAAAGGCGGCTGGTTCTGCCGCGCCTGGTTCTCTGGCAAAACGCGCGTTCTGTTGCCATGCGCGGGTAGCGTTCCCGAGGTAGGCGCCTGGATATGTTCTACTGCCTTCTCCGCCAGGGTGCGCACAAGCTTTCTCCCTGCGAGCAATGCTCCCGAGACCGGCGCCGGACTATGCTCCACCGCTTTCTCCGCCAGAGCCTTGCCCCTGGAGAGCAGCGGTTTAAGCGCTGGCGCCTGTTGCTCTACCCACGCCAGTGGTCCCTGGCCAGGCTGATCTTTCGCGCGATCATTTTGAAACGGCATACACGTTCCTCATTCCACCACCTGTCATCAAAAAAAAGATCCGCCCATCCTCTGGCGTTAGCTACAGTGCACAGTATAGGCGTCTCAAATGGAAAATCAACCAGCGCTTCAATCATCTGGGAAGAAGGTACCTCTCGTTTCCCCCGTCTTAACCTGCCTATGAGTCATCCCTGATTTTGCAAAATCAGGACAAAACGCGTTTTCCCCCCGCCCCAGGAAAAACAAGGGGTTTTGTG
>DASVMX010000542.1:0-2147 GCA_036384215.1 Ktedonobacteraceae bacterium
GCCCTCAAAAATCTGAGATTTTTGAGGGCGCTTCCCTCTGTTGGAACCTGGAATTGTGGGTTAGTTTCAATTTTTTCGCGCGGTAATCATGGTTGCTCCGGGCGTCAGCAGGCGGTGAAGCCGGGCATGGGAGCAGCCAGCCCGTTCGAGCCAGCCGCTGACGGTGGAAAAGGGATAGCAGGTACCGCCGATGGCGCTGACGGTCAGGCCCATGAGCTGAACCATGGCGCTTCCCAGGCGCGAGAAGTGACCCTGATCGGTCAGTTGATCGACGTAGATGAGCAGGCCGCCCGGCTTGAGGCAGCGCGCGACGCGGGCGAGCAGTTGCTCATTGACCTCTGCCGGCAGCAGGTGAGCGATGTGGAAGTAGCAGGCCGCGTCAAAGCTCTGCTCAAATTCGGGTGGGAAGGGCTCGCGCACGATGTCCTGGTTGACAAAATCCAGGCGCTCGCTCATGCCACTCTGCTGCGCGGTACGTTTCCCCGCCGCAATTCCCGGCGGCAGATCAACAATAGTGGCCCGCAGTTGTGGATAGCGCCGGCAGAAGAGCACGCTGTAGGCCGCGTGCGAGCCTCCGACATCGAGCAGGCGCGTGGCATCTTTGGGCAGGCGTGCCCGGTAGATCAGTTCTCGTCCCAGCACCAGGGCCAGCGCCGCCAGGCCCGCGTAATGGCGCTCCAGCGCGGCCTGTACCTCTGGCCGCGAGCTATCATCTTCGTAGGGCATATGCACGGACGCGCTGTTGGTCCTGACCACTTCCGGCAAGTGCTCCCAGATGGCGATGATGTCGGGACTGTGGATGATATAGGGCGCGATATTCAGCGCCGAGTCCTGGCTGAGCCAGCGCCGCGCCACGGCTCGATTGCGATAGCGCCCGCCGCGCAGGCGCAAATAGCCCGCGACCAGCAGCAGATTGAGCAGAAAACGCAGCCCCTCTGGCCGGCACTCCAGGCGCGCGGCCAGCTCCTCCAGGGTCATCGGGCGCTCATTCAATACGTCAAACAGGCCCAGTTCGCAAGCCGTGGTCAACGCTTTGGCAATTCCGGGAGCCAGCGGCGTATCCATCAGCGGCGTGGGCAAAATATTCAGACGGCTCAACGCCCATTCCAGCGCGCTTAAACGCATCAGATCAACACTCCTATCAGCCAGCCCCCGGCCAAGACAAGGCAGGCCAGGGTCACCAGGTAAAAATAGAGCTTGCGTCTCGCGCGCGTCCTCTCAGCGCCCGTCAGCAGCAAAATCAAGGCCAGGAGCAATCCAACCAGCGTCAGAGTCAGCCCCAGAGCCAGCGGCTGTACGCGCTGGAAGCCCGTGAGATCAAGCACTAACAACAACAGTGAGTCAAACATCAATAAGAGATTGCCCAATAAAAACGAGCGCCTGAGCCCCAGCGTCACCGCCAGCGTTCGCGCGCCGCTGCTTGCATCTTCCTCTAAATCGGGCAGCGAATTGGCCAGGTTGAGCGCGATCCCCAGCAGCGCACCCATGGGCAGCAGCCAGGTCAGAAAAGGGAGCCAGCGTCCCACCCCGGCAAAGGCATACAAAGGGATCAGCGGCATTGCCAGCGCGAAGACTACCCCGCTCAGCGGAGTCGCCTTGAGACCCAGGTTATAGGCCATGCCCAGCGCCAGATAGCCCAGCGTTAGCAGCCAGGCCAGCGGCGGCAGCGGCAGTAACAGCAGGACCATTATCAGCAGAAGCAGCCCGCCCACGACCAGCGCCTCGCGCGGCGTCACCAGGCCCGCGGAAATGGGCTTGCCAGACTTGACCTGTGCGTCCCTCTCGCGATCACAGTAGTCATTAAACACCGCGATTGCCAACTGCATCGCCGTATGCGCCCCCACTACCAGTAGCAGCGTCCCCCAGACAGGCCGGGACCACGCCGCCAGCAGCGCAAAAACCGTCACCGCCACCGCGTGAAAAAGCACCGGCAGCGGATGCCCCAACAATACAAAGCCCTGCGCCCGCTCAGAAAAAGAACGCTTTCGCGTGATCTGCATACTCTACACCTGCTTGCTCTCTATTTTCTCCCTCAAGCATACTTTGAAAGCCCCCACAAAGCAATCCTCTCTACCCCAGAGAGTTAAAACAACGAAAAAAAGGGGTGGTTGTGGCCGTTTGTATTACAAAATTTATTCCATAAATTT
>DASVMX010000543.1:0-8289 GCA_036384215.1 Ktedonobacteraceae bacterium
CAAAGTCAGCATGATATACTCTCCTTTGTGCATCGGGTGCGCGGCTACCAATCGTCACACCCTCTGCCGAACTAGGAGCGGTCTAGCTTGTCCAGAGCCAGGCCGCTTCGTCATATGTCAGAGGCAGTTTCTCTCGATTGATCTCAGTATAACATAACTTCGTTAATTTGTAAAGTCGTTTATTTGCTAATTGACAAATTCACTAATTCTTGTTATCATGTTATTGGTACTGATAAGGAGGAGGTTGCTACTATGGCAAGACTTCAGGTCAAAGAGGTTGCGCAGAAGAAGAATTTGACACAAAAAGCTCTGGCAGAGAAAAGCGGAGTTACTATCCAATTGCTCAATCGCTATTGGAATAATAACATCCAGCGTGTTGACTTAGAGGAACTCAATAAAATCGCAATCGCGCTGGGGGTGGAGCCAGGGGAACTAATCGTCTCTGAAAATAGAAAAGACAGTTAGTAAAATGAGTCTTGTAGTGCCTTGTTAGTAATAGAGGAGAGGAGGAGCAACGACATGCTCCTCGCTAAAAAGATCAGGCTGGAAGTCTCTGAGCAGGATGCGGCTACTCTGGAATTCATGCAAGGCAAATGCAGAGGGCTGTACAACTGGTGGGTGATGTGCCTGCAAGACGGTGAGAAATGGCCAGGATGGGAAGAAGCCAAGAAGACGTTGCAAGCCAGTAAAGAGCACGATCCAGAACTGAAGTGGGTCTACGGCAAACTCTTGCACGAGGTCTATTTCCGCCTGGACGGGGCCATGAAAGCCTTCTTTCGCCGGGTCAAGAATGGTGAAAAGCCGGGATTTCCGAGAGTGCGTCCGCGCCACAACTTCTTTACCCTGATCTACCCAGCCATGTACATCGAGATTGAGAACCGGTCGATCATGCTCCCTACGGGAGGCAGGGGCAAAAACAAGCACTTCCCTGAAGTAGTTGCAAAGCTCACGGAGGAAGCGCCCATCAGTTACAAGGATGTTCAATTCACTTGAACCCCTTGATGTTTTGAATATATTTGAATACATCTAGAATGGCAGGTTCCATGGAAGCAACGCTCTCTGATGTTGTCGTAGTTGATCTTTCGCGGGTACTGGCCGGGCCTTACGCCACAATGATGTTGGGCGACCTGGGCGCGACGGTGATTAAAATTGAGCAACCGGGCCGGGGCGATGATACGCGCCAGTTTGGTCCACCTTATATCGCGGGGGAAAGCGCGTATTATCTGGGGCTGAATCGCAATAAACAGAGCCTTGAGCTGGATTATACGACGCCGGAGGGCAAGGGGAAGCTGGTGAAGCTGATTACCGGGGCGGCAGTGCTGGTGGAAAATTTTCGGCCCGGGACATTACAGCGCTATGGCCTGGATTACGAGTCGCTGCGCGAATTGAATCCTGGCCTGATCTACTGTTCGATCAGCGGCTACGGTCAAACCGGCCCCTATGCCGGGCGTCCGGGCTACGATTTTGTGGCTCAGGCCGAGTCGGGAATCATGGCGGTGACAGGCGAGCCGGAGGGCGAGGAGGTGCGCGTGGGCGTGCCAGTGGGCGATATGTCGGCGGGGATGTTTGGCGCGCTGGCGATCCTGGCCGCGCTGCGCTACCGTGATCGTACAGGCCGGGGCCAGCATATCGATATCGCGCTGCTGGAGACGACGATGAGCCTTTTGAGCAATGTTTCCTCGAACTATTTAATCTCTGGCGCGGAAGCCGGGCGTTATGGCAATGGGCATCCCAATATTGTACCCTACCAGGTCTTTCATACCAGCGATGGCGCGCTCGTCGTGACCTGCGGCAATGATCGTCTCTACCAGGAACTCTGCCGCGTGATGGGACGCGAGGACCTGGCGAGGGACGCGCGTTTCGCGACCAATCCGCTGCGCGTGGTCAATCGCGCCGAGCTGGTACCGATCTTACAGGAAATCTTTCGCCAGCGGGCCAGCGAGGAATGGCTGCCTGACCTGCGCGCAGCAGGCATCCCCTGTGGTCCCATCAACCCGGTCAGCAGGGCCTTTCACAATCCGCAGATCGAGGAGCGCGGCTTCGTCTGGGAGTGCGAACATCCCACCGCGGGCACGATCAAGCTGGTCGGCTCGCCCATGCGCTTCTCCGAGACTCCCACGCGCCTCTATAAAGCGCCGCCACTGCTGGGCGAGGACAACGACCTGTTTGCCGATTAACCCTTCTCAGGCTAGAGCCGTGTTTTTTTCTTCCTGGCCCACTGGCGCTCGCGCAGTAGAGAGGCCAGGAGCGCCAGCGCGAGCACAAAAACAATTACCAGCAGGGAGAGCCAGGCCGGCATGTGATAGAAATCGGCAGCCAGCATCTTCAGGCCCACGAAGACCAGGATGATGGCCAGCGCGGCTTTCAGGTAGTAAAACTTCTCGATAACTCCCGCGAAAACGAAGTAGAGCGAACGCAGGCCGAGGATGGCGAAGACATTGGAGGTATAAACGATAAACGGGTTATCGGTCACCGCGAAAATGGCCGGTATGGAATCGACCGCGAAGAGCAGGTCAGTGACCTCGATGACCACCAGCACCAGGAAGAGCTGCGTCGCCATCAAGCGACCAGCGCGGCGTACAAAAAAGTGCTCCTTCTCGTAGGTCTCGGTCACAGGTATCAGCCGCCGCACCAGGCGCAGCGCGGGATTTTTCTCCGGCTGGATCTCTTTCTCTTTTTGGAGAGCCATGCGCGCGCCGGTAAAGACCAGGAAAGCGCCGAAGACGTAGAAAACCCAATGAAACGTTTCCAGCAGTGCCGCGCCCGCGAGGATTAGCAAGCCGCGCATCACCAGCGCGCTCAGCACGCCCCAGAAAAGCACCCGATGTTGATAGGCGGCGGGTACTGTAAACACGCCAAAGATCAGCACAAACAGGAAGATGTTATCGACGCTTAACGACTTCTCAATCAGATAGCCGGTCAGAAATTGCAGTGCCGGCTCAGGTCCGCTGAGCAGGTAGAGGCCCGCGTTAAACAGCAGCGCCAGGCTAATCCAGATCGCACTCCACAGCACCGCCTCCTTTACCGAAACTGCGCGTGTTTTCCGATGAAAAACCCCCAGGTCCAGCACCAGCAGCCCCACAATCAAAACAGTAAACCCGATCCACGGCCAGATTGTCTCCATATTTCCTTTCTTTATTGAGGCGCAATTCACACCAGAGGCACGAACACACCAGAGGCGCACCTCCAATCCCTTTGAAAGAAACCTGCGGGCGAGGAGCAAGGCGATGGCAAGCATCGCCTCTACCAGCGGGCAGAAGCGAGGCAAGCTCGCCTCTGCCCATTCCACCCGTCACCGCCCGTTCGTAGAGGCGATGCTCGCCATCGCCTTGTTCTCTTTGTCTTCTTTTGAATGAAAGATATTGGAGGCTCCGCTTCGGTGTGTTCGTGTTGGCAGCTATTTTTTCCCGTTACAGACACTATATACGAGTGATAAGTCTCAAAGGGTTTTCAGCAATTATGCCAGGGGGAGGAAGACGCGGAAGGTGCTGCCTTTGCCGGGGGTGCTTGAGGCGGTTATACGGCCATTGAGTTGTTCGACCAGGGTCTGGGCGATGGCGAGGCCGAGGCCGGTGCCTTCGCGCGAGCGCGCAACGTCGGCGCGGTAGAAGCGCTCGAAGATATGAGGCAGATCTTTGGGGTCAATGCCGATGCCGGTGTCGCTGACTTGCAGCACAGCCTGTTTACCCAGGCGTTGCAGGGCTACGATAATTCTGCCTTCGCCATGGCCTTCTGCGGTGCGCGTGTATTTGATGGCATTGTCCAGCAGGATGATCATGACGCGGCGCATGCTCTCTTCGTCGCCGCGCACGCGTACCGGCTCGATGCCGCCAATCTCAATTTTCAGCGCCGATCCCTCAATCTCCATGCGCCGGCGCATCTGGCGCACCAGGCGCAACAGGGTGCGGTCCAGCTCGACGATGGGCGCGGGCCGGGCTGGCACGCCAGGCTTACTCATTCCGGCGTCCGCGCGGGCCAGCAGGAGAAGCTCGTCGACCAGGCTGGCCAGGCGCAGGGTTTCGCCGTGGGCATCGGCCAGCATGGTGCGCCGCTCGGCGGGCGGAATCTCCTCAAGATAGCGGATCAGAAAAGCCAGGTTGCCCTGAACCGTGGTCAGGGGCGCGCGCAATTCGTGCGAGGCGTCCGCGATAAAGCGCCGCTGGACCGCGGTTGAGCTTTCGATTGAAGTCAGCATTTCGTTAAATGCGTCGACCACCTGCGCCATCTCATCCCCGCCTTCAAGCTGGCGGGCGCGCTGGGTCAGATGGCTGACCCGTTTGCCACGCGCGGTATCGCTGGCAATTGAGCCGGCCAGCTTGACCAGTTCGGAAAGGGGACGCAGAGTATAACCCATCACAGCCCAACCACAACAGAGAAAGATGACCAGCATGATGATACCTGTCAGCACCAGCAGCCCTTGCAACGAGGAAAGCGTCACGTTGACATCGTGAAGTGACTTGGCTACCAGGAGCACCCCGATCATGTCGCTACCAGACGTATGAGGCGCGCTGGCTCTTCCTGGCGGATAGATCGCGGAGATCTCCACCAGCGCCTGGTCTCCATCGACACTGGCATTGTACAGCACAGGTTTGGTGCTGTGCTGGAGACGCAGCCAGTTCGCGGGGTCCAGGCCCAGCGAACTGCGTGGGTCCGATGAATAGAGAGACCTGCCATCGCTACCAAATACCGCTACAGTGATGCCAGGGCTCCTATAATTATCAATCGCATCCAGCCTGAGCGTGGCGGGCCAGTAGGGAGCTTGAGGTGTGAGAGCGCGCCTGACATTATGCATAGCCACATTGGACACATCGTCGACCGCGTTCTGCGTACTTTTGTTCATCGCATTCGAGGCGAGAAGCAGCACCAGTAGAGCGAAGAAGCCCAGGCCGAGCAAAAGCAAACCCCCATACCAGAGCATCAGGCGGAAGCGCAGCGAGTGAGTGGACCACCTGGCAAAGCGAGAGGGGGTTGAGCGAACTGAATTGCTAAAGCGCCGGGCGCTACTCTTTAAGGACATAACCTATTCCGCGCACAGTATGGATCAGGCGAGGCTTATTGTCGGCTTCGAGTTTATTGCGCAGATAGCCAATATAGACCTCAAGCACATTTGACGAGCCTTCAAAATCCAATCCCCAGACTCTATCCATAATTACATCGCGCGTCAGCACCTGGCGCGGGCGGCGCAAAAAGAGCGCCAGCAACTCGTATTCAGTGGGAGAAAGCTCAATCTCGCGCTCGCCGCGATGAGCCATGCGCGTGCCGGTATCCAGGTCCAGGTCAGCGTAGCGCAGCACCTCCTGCCGCTCTGGCTGATTGCGCCTCAGCATAGCCTTCACCCGCGCGACCAGCTCCTCGGGCGCGAACGGCTTGACCAGGTAGTCATCCGCGCCGGCATCCAATCCTTTCACACGATCACTCACAGCGTCGCGCGCGGTTAACATCAGCACAGGCACCAGGTCTTCCGCCAGGCGCAGGCGCCGCACAACCTCCAGACCATCCAGGCCCGGCAACATCAGATCCAGCACAATCAGATCGGGAGGTCGCTCCAACGTCCGTTTGAGAGCCTCCTCCCCACTGGCGGCAACCGCAACGCTATATCCCTCATAAGCAAAGATGCGCCGTAAAAGATCTGTGATGCGCGGATCATCATCTACGACCAAAATATGCGCTTTCATCAGATGCGCTCCTGTGGAGAATGAGACAGGCAGCCTTTCAAGGCTCCCTTCGGTTATATCATGGGGAGTATAACACATTGCCACTGTGTAATTCTCGTTGTCGCTAAAGGTATCCAACTGAAATGAATCGGCCATATCAAATTCCCTCCGTATTGCACCGATCTCCTGAAAATATGGGACCTCCTTTCCGCTTTGACGAAAATGGCACTCCAGACATTTGTCAAAGCGGAATAAGAAGGGTTGTTTTGTATGCGCGGCATCATCAAACACCGCGTTTTGACCAACGCTTCCAGAACTTCCGTGTTGTTACCGGGCACATCTCACCAGGTATGGTGTGGGACCGCCAAGTGCCTGTCCCATGAGGGTTACCTTTACTCCCTGCCTCTACGCTCTTCCCCATCACTTTCTAACAGTATCACCTGTGTATGAACCAGCGCTGTGAACACCCTGAAATAAACCTGAGAATACCGCTGTGATTGGATTCTTTTTATCCTGAAAGAGGAAAACGGCACAGATAGGTGCTTTTTGGCGCTAAGACAACCGTTTTGGAGGATACCAAAGAGAATAACAAAGAGCAAGGCTCATGAGCCGAAGGGCAGGGCTATGTAAAAGTCCACTCTCGCCGCCTGCGGCGGCTCGCAAAAAGCAAGAGAAACTATTTTTTGCGGGGACTGGCTCCTTATTCCGAACGGGCAAGCAGCTTGATCGCAGCTTTCTTCGCCCGCTCGGAAAGGAAGCCCCGTCGCTTCATCTGCCCCCGGCAGCGCGTCCCCCGGCAGAGGGCAGCCGCATCCGGGGGATGAAACAGGCAGCCGCCCTCTGCACTCCCGCTTTGCCGACTTTTACATAGCCCTGGCCAAAGGGGGCAATGCTTGTTCTGACAGGGAGAATCGGTTATACTAGACCGGAAAATTTGTGCTTTTTGGATGTGCCATTGGACATTGGAGGATCAAATTTGTGAAAATCGTTTGTAAACAGCAAGATTTGAGCCGCGGCCTCTCAGCCGTGATACACGCGGTCTCAAACCGTAGCACGCTCCCTATTCTGGCGAATATTTTGCTGGCCACCGACCATGGCCGTCTGAAACTCTCCGCGACCAATCTGGAGATTGGCATTAACTGTTGGGTTGATGCTGAGATTGTGGAAGAGGGGACAACGACGGTGCCCGCGCGACTGATTGCCGATTTTGTGAACAGCCTGCCCGCAGCCTCTGTTGAACTGAACGTGCCAGAGGATTCGCAGACCATGAGTGTGAAAGGCCTGCGTAGTAGCTCGAATATTAAGGGGATGGACGCGGCGGAGTTTCCGCAGATCCCCAGCAACGAGGGCGGCGAACCCCCGGTGCTACTGGACGCGGTGCTGTTGAAGGAGATGATCGCCGAGGTGGCTTTCGCGGCTGCCGACGATGATTCGCGCCCGGTGCTGACCGGCGTGCTGGTGCAGGTAAGCGATGAGAAGATTACCTTCGCCGCCGCTGACGCCTTCCGCCTGGCCGTGCGCGTGGCCGATCTGCCCGGCGATGGTCATCCGCGCGGCGATATCCTGATTCCCGCGCGCACGCTGACCGAGCTAGCGCGCATCCTCCCCGGCGAGGGTCCGGTGGAGATGATTGTCACGCCCAACCGCAGCCAGGTGCTCTTCCATACAGCTAACCTGGACCTGGTCTCGCGGCTGATCGAGGGCACGTTCCCGAATTTCCGCGCCATTATTCCCAAAGAATCGACCACCCACGCGGTCGTCGAAACCAAAGAATTCGCCGCAGCCGTCAAATCCGCCTCGCTCTTTGCCCGCGATAGCTCGAATATCGCGCGCGTGAAGGTCAATCCCGCTGGCGAAGGCCAGGATTCGGGCGCGATCACCATCGAGGCCACGGCTGAGGATGTCGGCGATAACGTGAGCACAATTAACGCGACGGTCGATGGGCCCGAACTCCAGGTGATTTTCAACGTCAAATACCTGGGCGACGTGCTCTCAACCATTGGCACGCCAGAGGTTGTGCTCGAAGCGACCTCCGCGACCAAGCCAGGGGTGATTAAGCCGGTTGGCTCCAATGACTGCACCTATGTCATCATGCCCATGCATATGGCGCGACCCGTTTAGCCGAAACTCGCCACAAGCGAGGGGAAGGCTAGCAGGGATAAAACCCTGACAACTGACTCTTTGATGTTGAGCGAAATTCTCAGCCTCTCAGGTGGAAGAGAGATAGCAGTATCCCCACGGTAGCGACTGGTCATCAATCCGTGAAGCGGGATGCAATGTAGACCTACGACGAGCCGAAACGCGGTAGCGTCTGCTAGCTGGCTATTACGATGAGAAGTAGTTGTACCAACGAACTACGACCGAAGGTGCGTCCGACCCATCGTTACGGCAAACAAGCCAAACGGCTGATAGGCTTGACCAAAGGGTATGGCGTAAAGAAGATCGGTAATGGTCTCGATCTCATACGAGAGTAGGTAATGTGCCCTACTCTTCCCACCCGACACACGCCCGATGGATAGCACCCATCTACGATAGCGCAAAACAAAGAGTCGGAACGGAGTAACCGTAAGACTGCTCTCTTGCATGGTCGATGGCAAGAGTAGGTACCAACCAATGCACCTTACGGAGAGATTGT
>DASVMX010000544.1:0-4179 GCA_036384215.1 Ktedonobacteraceae bacterium
AGCACATTGAGCAAATTATTGAAGAATATGGGTTTGTGCGCAATCGAGCGGCTCGCGCGCTGGGACGCGGCAAGACGGGCCTGGTAGACCTGGTGGTTCCGCGCCTGGATGACGACTACTTTTTTTCGATTGTGCAGGGAGTAGAGCAGGCGCTGAAAGAGACGGGCGTGCGCCTGGTGCTGACTTCGACGCATTATAAAGCGGATGAAGAGTTCGAGTGGATCGATACCGTGACGGATCGTTCCTCGGACGGTGTGTTGCTGGTACTGCCTTCGGACGAGGCGATTCAGCGTCTTGCGCAACAGGACATGCCTTTTGTGGTGATTCATAATCAGGGGGGTCTGCCCGCTGCGGTTCCCACAGTCACGATCACCAGTTGGGATGGCGGGTTTGCCGCGACCAATCACTTAATCTCCCTCGGCCACCGGCGCATTGCCTACATTGGAAAAAACGTCTCCGCGATGGATGCTATCGAACGTTTTGCCGGTTATCGCACCGCGCTGGAGGTGGCTTCTCTGCCGCTTGATCCCGAACTACAGTGCGAAGGAAATTTCAACACGGACGATGGCTACCACGCGACAAAAGCTCTGATGGCTCTGCCGGAGCCCCCAACGGCGATTTTCGCGGGCAATGATCACCATGCCATCGGCGTCTACCGGGCGCTCTACGAACTGGGCATCTCTGTTCCGCGCCAGGTCAGCGTCATTGGGTTCGATAACCTGGCTTATACCGAACTGATGAATCCAGCGCTGACCACCATTCATGTTCCGCGGGTCGAGATGGGGCGCGCTGCTGTCACCATGCTGCTCAAACTGATCGCTGGCGAAACTCTGGATTTCTCCCTGATGACCCTGCCCACGCGCCTGATCGAGCGCGAGTCATGCGCGCCCGCCGCCAGCGCACTATAGCTCTTTCAAATAAACCAGGATGAGCGGGCAGACGCGAGGCCAGCTCGCGTTTGCCCGCCGGGAGAGCTGATGCTGCCATCAGCTTGCTCCTCGTTCAAGAAATATATCTCTTCGGTTGATGCGTCTTCGACGGGCGTGAAGCCCGTCGCTCCATTCACAAGGTTGGCTTCATTGAAAGGTATTGGATCAGCGCATCCGGTGTGAGACCCTCAAAACGCTTAGATCAACTGCGTCGCTCCAGGATCGGCCATTCTGTTGCCATGCCAGCGCTCAGTAAACAGATCGTCTGGCAATGAGAATGTCAGCGTCTCGTTGTCATAGACCAGCATCCATTCCGCGATCCCACAGGCATCAAGCCCTTCCCATGCCGCCAGATAGTCGCGATTCAAGGCGCTCATGGGAATGGTATCGAGTTGTTGCTCCAGGGCTATGGCGTAGCGCTGCCAGGTGGCGTTCAACGTGGCGAGGCACGAGCGGATTTCTTCGTTCATAGAGATCTCCTTGGAAAAATAGCTAGGCGTGAGGCGTGGGTGTGGCGGTTGGCTTTCTGCCAGGTGTAGGCGTGGTGGTTGGTTTACCGTTGCCGTTGTTGTCGCCGCCCTTGCCCGGCTGGTAGCCCGGAATTTTTGCCTTTAAGCAGGCCGCGAGCGGGGTTGTGCCACAACTGTGTAGCGCGTTCGCCAGGAAGCCGCTCACATTGGCGTCGGTCAGCTTGCCACCCGCGTTGGCGCTGTCGTGCGCGGCCATATATTGGGCATAGGTCAGCAGTTGGTTGACTTCACCGTAGCCGTAGACGCGGCTCGTTGTGACCGCGCTGCCGCTGGTGGTGGTTCCCTTGAAGGTCCCCTGGTGCAGTGCGCAGAAGGTTTTGACCGCGTCCCCCTGCGCGGAGGTGCTCAGGTGATAGCTCGTGGCCAGGTTTTGCGCGTCAGCCAGGCCTGGACAGGCGTTGCTGCCCTTTTTCCCGCCAGGGGTCACGCTCGGATCGTGATCGGGGGCGTGGGTTGCGCCAGGGGTAACGCTCGGCTTGCCATGCGTGATCGACTGGACGACCGATTGTCCGGCTGGTGTCGCAGCGAAAGCAACAGTCGCGCCGCCAGCGATCAGAACGGCTGACGCGACGGTTAGCAAGAGTTTGCCTTTGAGTAACAGGAGTACTTTCATGAAGTTCTCCATCCTTCCATATTTTTATATGAGTACCCAGATCCCGGTAGAAATCATCCGTGATGTGTCCTCTCGGAAAACAAAGTTGCGCCTGCGTGGGGTCTGGTTATGGCCTGATTACACCTCGCCGGTAAATTGGTACCAATGGAAAAAGCGCCTGTGCTTCCCGTATCTTTTGCCTCGCAAAAAGCAACTTTATTTTGGGCGCCGTTTGCGCGCGGTGGTCTTCGCCTGTTTACAAAGAAAAGATTGGTGTTATTTCTCTTACCTTCTGTGCCAGAGATAAGCAAGAAAGGATGCTCTTGTGAAAAAACGCTCAATCCATCTCTTCTCCATGTTTACCCTCTGCTCTGTGTTTTCCCGGACATTTTAGGAGGCTTTGTTATGTTTTTGAGATCATCTCAATGGCCGCGACGCGTGTTCAGGATTTCCATTTCGCGGCGTCTGCTGATGGTAACGTGTCTGTTGATGCTTATCGCGGCTCTACTCGTTGGGGCGGTTTTCGCTCCGCGGGCCAGGGCCAGCCAGGCGAGCGGTCCCTCTGCCGCTGGCAACTACCAGGTGGACCTGGACCACAACCTGCCCTTTTCCCAGAACAAGCAGAACGAGCCGGCAATTACGCGTGATCCTCTGACGGGCGTGTTGATCGCCGGGGCCAACGATGAAATTGGGCAGCCACTCTGTTCTACTCCCACAACTCCGCTGACCAGTCCGTGCCCCTTTGCTCCCGGTGTGCCTACTTCGGCGTATTATCGTTCGACCGATAACGGGAAAACCTGGGCTGGCGGCTATCTGCCCGGTTTTAATACCATTGGCCGCGTCTCTGGCGGCGATCCCAGCCTGGACTACGGCCCACGCCTGTGCGCCAATGGCACGTTTAGCTTCTCCTGCGGCGTGAGCATCTACTACGCCAGCCTGGCCGATCCTTTCCCCGAATTTGGCGGCGAGCAGGTGACTGTCTCTCGCTCGTATGACGACGGTTTGAGCTGGGCAAATCCGGTCGCGGCTACTTCTACCGGCAACAAATCCAATTTCGATGACCACGAGTGGGTCGCGGTTGACCACTTCGCCGGGAGCCCGCATTTTGGGCGTGTCTACCTCGATTGGGCGGTCTTCTGCAACACGTGCAATGGTAATGGCAATGTCAAAATCTACGCCGCTTCTTCTGACGACGAGGGGCGCACGTGGTCCCAGGCGGTACAGGTGAGTGCCGCGAATAATAACGTTCCGCAGGGGTTCCGTGAGACGGGTCAGATGGCCGTGGCTGCCAATGGCACGGTAGAGGTTTTCTGGACCGAGAATGCTGACTCGACGAAGTATCCCAGCTTGCAGGTGGTCACTACCTCGACGGATGGCGGCCAGACCTTTACCGCGCCGATTACCATTCAGCAGGTGGTGGATTATCCGCTGACCGGGACGCCTTTCGACGCGGTTGACCTGTTCAACCGCGTGCCTGGCATGAGCGCGCGCGTGGACTGTTATCCACACCCGGCGGCTGACCCCGGCAGCACGCGCATGTACGTGGTCTGGTGCGATTTCAGCAGCGGGCAGGGAGTGGTCAAGGGCGCGGTCTCCTCCGACGGCATCCACTGGACGCCGCTTGGGACCATCGGCAGCGTCTCCGGGCGTAATGCCTTCTTCCCTGCTGCCAGCGTCGCGCCCAACGGCACGGTGACGCTCACCTTTGACGCCCTGACGCAGCCGCCGGCAAATAATCCCTGGCAGACCGGCGTCCAGGTCTACGACAACTACTTCGCGGAGTCGCCCGCGGGCGGAAGTGCCTTTAGCGCGCCCGTGCGCGTCAGCACCGTCTCCTCAAATCCCGATGGCTCGTCCTATAACGACCTGACGGAGCAGTTTATCGGCGACTACATCGACATTGTCGCGGGTCCCACCAGCGCCTACGTGGTGTGGACCGACGCGCGCAACGCGGCGACCTGCCAGGCAGTCAACGATTATCGCAACGCGGTCTACGCGCTCTCCAGGACAGCCGTTGCCCCCAATCCCAATACCGCCTGCGCCACCAACTTTGGCAACACCGACACCGAGGCGGCGGTGGTGAACTACTAACAAGATAGGTGAAGGAGCAGAGGCGCGGGCCAATGGG
>DASVMX010000545.1:0-8546 GCA_036384215.1 Ktedonobacteraceae bacterium
GCCCGCGATGGGATCTTTTCCCATCGCGGGCTCCCTGCTTTTACGGAAATCGCTGTCATTATTGGAAAATTGTGAAAGCATCGTCTTCTGGCTGATATCCCAGGAGTTCACAGGTAGAAGTGAGATCAACCCGTTTAAAACGATTATTCGAGATCCCGTGAACAATCGCGAAAGGCACATCAGGCACATCGATACAGCGTGTCAGGAGCTGGTTCATGTCGCGCGGGCTAACATAGGCGGCTGGGGCCAGGGGATGAGGGCATTTCCGTAGCCACTCGGCGTGGTCGTTGCGAGCATCGTAGGCGCCGATGCGGACAGCGATACAGGAAAGACCCTCGGCATGAGCAAAGTAGGACGCGGCATTTTCAGCAAAGCACTTGCTGACACCATACATGTTCATAGGGCGCGGTGCTGAGCTAAGATTGGTCTGGACATCAGGTTCGTAGCCAAGCACCACCTGGATGCTACTGGCCAGAACGACCCTGCTACAGCCCTGGTCTTTGGCGGCACGCAGGATGTTGTAGGTACCCTGAATATTGTTGGAAAGCAGCGAAGTGGTGAAATCGGCGTCGGGATTGGGGTCCGCGGCCAGGTGAACCACGGTATCAATGCCCTGGCAGGCCTGCTGGCAGGACTCCAGGTCGCTCACGTCTAGCTGTATTACCTTGTGCCTCTCTTCCGAGTTGCCAGCGAAGTTTACCAGCACCCGGTCAGCCAGGCGAAAGGTATACATAGCCGCCGCGTGCTCAAAAAAAGCCGAACCGATGGCGCCGGCAGCTCCTGTGAGCAAGATCTGGCGCTTTGCCGGGGCTTTCTCATGGCCCCTTTTGAGGTTAAACATCCAAGAACTCCTTGCTGTGGTATTTCTATCTCTTATTTATTATCTCATGCTTTGCCAGGAGACGTGTAAAGGTTCACAACGAAGCTCGCCTCCGTTGTGAACTCGTCCGCGTTTGTGGCTTAAACCGACTGCTATGTAGTAGCCGTAGCCGTTGTCTGTGCTACAATATTCCACAACATGATCCTGCGAACGTTGATTAGAAAGATGTCACGGGTCTGTGCCAGACGCGCGACAGGCTGAACGAGAGGATAGGTGCTATGTTCGAGCTTTCTCAGTTAATGCCGGATAGCAAAGGGGCTAATTTCTATACAGTTGATCCAGATCTGGCCTTTCTGTTGAAACGTTATCTTACAGAGGAAGATTTTGAGCACGCGCGAGAATTGCTCTGCGACCTGGGAGCGGTGGCCTCGCAGCGTATGGATGATCTGGCTGTGACAGCAGAGCGCCATAGGCCGGAGCTGGTGCAGTTCGATAAGCGTGGGCAGCGGGTAGATGAGGTTATTTTTCATCCAGCCTATCATGAGTTGGAGAAGATAGCCTACGAAGATTTCGCGGTCGCGGCCTGTACACATCGCGCGGGTGCGCCGGGCTGGTCGGGGCGCGTGCCCCAGACGGTCAAATTTGCCATGGCCTATCTGGCGATGCAGGCAGAAGCGGGCGTCTTCTGTCCAGTCTCGATGACCGACGCGCTGGCGCGGGTGCTGGAGAAATACGCGAGCGAGGCGCTCAAGCGGCGCTTTTTGCCTGGAATGACCGCCATGAATATGGCCGAACTCAAGCAGGGGGCGATGTTTTTGACGGAGAAGCAGGGAGGCTCCGACGTGGGCCAGACTGCTACGGTGGCGAAGCCGCGGCGGGAACTTGATCCGCTGGCGGGTGAAGAATTGCAGCCTGAATGGGAACTGTGGGGCGATAAGTGGTTCTGCTCGAATGTCTCTGCTGACCTGATTCTCACGCTGGCCAGGCCCGAGGGGGCCGCGACGGGTACGCGCGGCCTGGGTCTGTTCCTGGTGCCACGTCTGCTGGACAATGGCATGCGCAACCACTACATCATCCATCGCCTCAAAGATAAACTGGGCACGCGCTCAATGGCTTCTGGCGAGGTGACGCTGCAGGGAGCGCTGGCGTACCAGGTAGGCGAGTTAGAGCGCGGTTTTGTGCATATGACTGAGATGATCAATCTCACGCGCGTCTGGGCCGCGATTGGCTCGCTGGCGGCCATGCGGCGTAGTCTGCTGGAGGCGCTGGTGCATACGCGCGGGCGTGTCGTTTTTGGGCGTCCCCTGGCCGAACAGCCGCTGATGAAACGCCAGTTGATAGAATTGCTGGTCGAAGTAGAAGGCTGCGCGGCCCTGGCCTTTGAGACCGCGTCGGTGCTTGAGCGCGTCGACCGCCATGGAGCCGAGAGCGACCGTCGCTTGCTGCGTATCCTGACGCCGCTGGGCAAGTACTATGTGCCGAAACGCGCCGAATATATGACCCTGGAAGCGCTGGAAATGCGCGGCGGGAACGGCTATATCGAGGACTGGCCGAACTCGCGCCTGCTGCGCGACTGCATCGTCAACGCCATCTGGGAGGGTTCCAGCAATGTGATCGTGCTGGATGTGTTGCGTTCGCTGGAGCGCGAAGGTACTGGCAGCCTGCTGTGCGAAGCACTGGCGCACCGCCTCCGGTCTTTGGAACAGGCGCCTCTGCTTGCGCTGGCCCGCCGGGTGGACGAACAGGTCGGAGCGCTTGCCGGGCGTCTCCAGCGCCTGCTGGCGGCAGGCGGCGAACGCGCGCAATGGCCGATGCGCGGGCTGGTCGAACGCATGGCGCAACTTACCATCCTCACCCTCTTGCTGGAACAGGCCGAAGCAGAGCTTTTGCGCGGCCCGGAGGGCACTGGACAGCGCAAACTGGTCGTCGCACAACTCTTTTACGCTCGCCATATTCAGACCCATGCCGATGGCTGGGCGTCTGACGAAGACGCAACCGCGCTGGAACACTTCGATGCCCTGGTGAACTGGGGCATGATTCCTGTGGAAGACCCGGCTGGCAAAGGGGCGCTTTCTTGATACCTGAGCGTCAACGTATTCTGCTCACCGGGGGCAGATCATTTGTCGCGCTCGACCTCGCAAGGCAGTTTGCCCGTTCCGGGCACGAGGTCATTGTCGCTGAAAGTCTTCCGGTCCATCTGTGCCGCTACTCCACAAGCGTGAGGAAGCATTACCTCGTGCCCCGGCCAAATGTTCAGCCAGGAGAATATATTGACGAACTTGTACGTATTATTCGGGAGGAGCAGATCGACCTGCTTCTTCCGACTTGTGAAGAAATTTATTTCATTGCCAGGGAGCGCGAGCGTTTGAGCGCGTATTGCAGTGTTTTTGTCGCATCGCTATGGCAGATGCGCGCCCTGCACAGCAAATGGGAGTTTAACCAGCGAGCATTGAGTTATGGCCTGCGCGTGCCGGAGACGCATCTGTTGACTTCGCAGCGCGACTTGCAGAGCTTTATAGCTCAGAATCAGCACCCCTTTGTTTTGAAGCCCGTCTTTTCACGCTTTGCCACCAGGGTTTTAATGGTTGAAGTCGCGGAGCAGGCAAGCCGTTCTTTTCAGCATCTGAGCATCTCTGCTGACTATCCCTGGGTTGCTCAGGAGAGGATAGATGGTCAGCTTTGTTGTTCTTATAGCGTGGCCCACGCCGGAAAACTGGCTGCTCACGCGGTTTACGGAGCACATTTTACGGCGGGCCAGGGCGCGTGTATTCAATTTGAGCCGCTTGAGGATCCTGGGATTGACCGCTGGATTGAGCATTTTGTAGCCCGCGAGCAGTTCACAGGCCAGATTGCTTTCGATTTTATCGTCACTGGCGCGGGCGAGGTCTATCCGCTTGAATGTAATCCGCGGGCCACCAGCGGTATTCACCTTTTCTGCCAGGACGATGATCTACCCGGAGTCTTTTTGGAGAGCGACTGGCACGATCAGCCTGTGATCAAGCCGTGCGCTGGCGCGAGGGCAATGATTGCTCCCGCCATGCTCGTCTATGGCCTGCCGGAACTTCATTCCTGGGCCAGACTGAAAGAGTGGCTGCGCACCTTCACGCGGGCCAGGGATGTGGTTTTTGATTGGCGTGATCCTGGACCATTTTTGCGCCAGCCGTTGATCCTCTGGTATAACTGGCGAGGCAGCCGGGCCGCGGGTATTTCCCTGCAAGCATTTTCGACCAGGGACATTGAATGGAACGGACAGGATTTGACAGCGCAAACGAGCCAGGGAGGGAGCCTGGCTTGAACCCTACCATAGCGCTTTTCGATGCCGAGACCATTGGCCAGCTTCCATGGCCTGAGACAGCGGACGGAGCCTATGCCAGAAGCTACCTTGCGCCCTTGATAGAGCAAGGTTCCATGTCTTTTGTCTCGAACGTTAAAACAACCTGCATGGCGCTGCTGATTGACGAGCGGGTTGTCTTGCCCATGACCATCAACGAGCGGGAACACGCAAACTCCTATGTATGCTCTCCTTACGCACATTATGTGACTTACGCGCTGGAAGAACTGGTGCTTATCAAGCCTGCCTGGCTCAGGCGCGTGCTGGCCGTGTTGATTCATGTCTTTGGCTGGCTCTGCCGGATCTGTCGCATCAATCAGGTAATCCATGTCAATAACTGGCTGCTCTCGACCAACCTGTATCCAGAACTGACGGCGGAACAGATGGAAGCCGTTCTCACCTTTTTGCGAGCCAGGTTTCCGCGCCATGCCATCCTTTTTCGTTCGCTCAATCGGTATAGCAACTCGCCGTTGACTGACGCGCTGAGGGCCGCGGGCTGTACGCTGGTGCCTAGCAGGCAGGTCTATTTTGTGTATCCATCTGACGCAGTCATTATGCGGGCAAAAGCCAGGTGGCTGATCAAGCGAGACTTTGCTCTGCTGGGGCGCCAGGATTACAGCGTAGTCACTGCACCAGAACTGACGGAAGCAGATATACCGCGCCTCGTTGCGCTCTACAACATGCTCTATTTAGACAAATATTCCAAGAAAAACCCTATGTTTACCGAGCAATTTCTGCGCCTGGCCTTGCAGCAGCAGACCCTTCACCTGGTAGCGCTCAAGAAAGAAGGGCGTATCGACGCAGTCCTGGGCTATTTTTGCCGCAATGGAGTCATGACCACGCCAGTTTTTGGCTACGATATGAACTTGCCGCAAAATGTTGGCCTCTATCGTATGCTAAGCGCCGTGCTATTTCATATAGCCGAAGAGAAGAAGCACCTGCTTCACAGCAGTTCCGGGGCAGCCGAATTCAAGCGCAACCGCGGAGCCGTTGCAGCTATCGAGTACAGCGCCGTGTACAATCGGCATCTCCCCTTGTATCGCCGCCTGTGCTGGATTGTACTCTCTGCATTGCTTGAAAATGTGGGTGTTCCTTTGTTGAAGAAATACAAACTGTAAGCAAAAATATTTAGTTTGCCATCAAGTCCCCACCGCAGGCGCGGCTGCGGTGCTGCCGTGGGTGTGCGCCAGAGCCGTGCCTCTGACGCTGCCCGCCGATGCAGCACCGGACGCGCCGGTCCGGTGTGTTCAGGTGCCCCCTTTGCAACAATCTGAGTCGCACCCGAGCTCTCAAAAATGCTTGACTGTATGGAAAGAGTATGCTAAGCTAGCCCAACGTTTTGCGCCTGAAGAGTAGGAGTTCGTTGAGCGCGAAACGGACACGGGGTAGTTACGCGCTATCCTGCGTAGCTGCATGTCCGCGAGATTGCGCGGCAGAACCAGAGCCCCCAGGCGGCGGGTTGCTGGGTTTTTGTGCTGGGCAAAACAGTAAGAAATAGTTTGCTGGAAAGGAGTTAGCTTTGATGTTGAGTGAAGATGGTTCGCAATGTACGGGTTCGCGGGTGAAAGTGGGGAGCATGAGGCGGATTGTGGTGGTAGGCACCTCGGGTTCAGGGAAGACCACGCTGGCGCGTCAACTGGGCCGGGCACTGGGTATACCCGCGGTAGAACTGGATGCTTTGCACTGGGAGCCGAACTGGCAGACCGCCGAAGCGGCGGTATTACGAGAGCGTGTGGCAGAGGCTTTAAGTGGCGAGGCCTGGGTTGTGGATGGGAACTACAACAAATTGCGCGATCTCACCTGGGGCCGCGCGGACACAGTAATCTGGCTGGATTACAACCTTCGGGTTGTGATGAGTCGCGTGATCATGCGCACTTTCAGGCGCGCTTTTTCGGGCGAAGAACTCTGGAATGGGAATCGAGAGCGGCTGGAAAACGCTCTTTTGAGCAAGAACTCTATCATCCTCTGGGCGCTACAGACACATCGTAAGAATCGGCTCCGCTATGAGCAGCTTGCCAATCAACCTGAATATGCCCATCTGACTATTGTGCGCCATCGTTCTCCGCGGGCAACCAGTGTCTGGCTGGCGGAGGTTAGCCAGAAGTAACGCAAAGCAAGAAAGGAAAACACTAGCATGACAACTGAATCCAATGCCTCGCAACTTGCTGCTTTGAATGTGGAAACTCGCGCGGCCTGGGAAGAGAATGCGCAGTTCTGGGATGAGAGGATGGGTAGAGAGGACGATTTTCGGCGGGTTCTTATCCATCCAGTGAGCGAGCGCCTGCTGGACTTGCAGCCCGGCGAGACTGTACTGGAGATTGCCTGCGGCAACGGCGTTTTCGCGCGTCGTATGGCTCGTTCCGGGGTCCAGATTGTGGCCACAGATTTCAGTGAACGCCTGTTAGAACTCGCACGCGCGCGCAGTACAGAACTGGCTGAGCAGATTGAATATCGACTGGTAGATGCGACGCGTGAGGATCAGATCGTCGCTCTAGGGCAGCAGCGTTTCGACGCTGCCGTGTGCCACCAGGGTATTATGGACATCGCTGACATCGATCCCTTGATGCGAGGAATTCGCCAGGTGGTGAAACCTGGAGGTCGCTTTGTCTTTGCCCTCAGCCATCCCTGCTTCAATCATACAGGCATCGCTCTGAGTGTTGAGGAATCCACAGTAGATGGTGAACTGATCATGAGCCACACTATCCGCGTGTCGCAATATCTTCACGCGAGCCCCCAAAAAGGCATCGCGATTATCGGCCAGCCCACGCCCCACTACTACTTTGATCGTCCCTTGCATGTGCTTTTCAACGCCTGTTTTCGCGCCGGCCTGGTGCTGGATGGTCTGGAAGAACCGGCTTTTAATTATCCTCAAGACGGATCGCGACCCACGCACCTGTTGAGTTGGGCGCACTATCGCGAGATCCCACCTGTGCTGGTGGCCCGCCTGCGCGTGCCGGCGTAACACGCGGGAAAAGGCAAAAAAAACCTACCTTAAGGGAGGGGTAGGGTGGAGAAGAGGGGAGATCTGCTGCTGTACACGGAATTACACCAGGGCAGCAGAAAGATCTCCCATCAGCTCCTGTATTTCGCGCAGGCGGCGCTCGGCCAGCTCAACGTTTTCCAGAGCCTGGGCGAGAATCCGCTCTTCAAGCGAGGAATACGACTCCTCGATTTCTGGATCAATCTCGCCGATCAGCTCCAGCGCGCGATTCAGTTTTGTGTCAGGTGTTGCAGATGATGTGGTCGTCATAGTTGCTACCCCTTAAATAAGTTTCAGGCTCCAAAATCGAAAAACATCATTTTTTTTCGAGCCCTACCTTTTTCCTGCGGTTCTCTATCGTGTTGATGTCCTATAATCAATACGATAGTTTTTGAGAGTTGGTTACATCTGGCTGCCGATGTTCCTGTTGAGATCGTCGACGTTGGTCGCCACCTCTTTTTATCTATATCCATAATACATGGGACGCCTAAAAAAACCAAATGGCTATGACCAACATTCCTATTTAACTCAACTACAAGTACTACGAGTCTCGACGTATCCTCATCACGCGCCTGATCCTGTCCCTGAAACAAGCCAGGAAACGATAGCTCCAGCGTGTTTTTACCTGCCCGGAACCATCGTTCCTGTTTTCTCCACGCCCGAGGCGCGTTTATTTTACCACGACCGTTAGATCCATACCCGGGTGAACAGTGCAATAGATGTGGTAGGTGCCAGCGGCCGTGAATGGGCCAACGCTCACGCTTGCCCCGCTCAGGGTTAAATCCTTAATAGCGGGCGCATTAGCTGGCGTCTCTTTCGCCTGGGAAGAACCATTCCATTTGCCATAGTCGAAGACGTGGTAAGACGACTGATCCTGGACGATTTTCAGCGTGCCACCTTTGGCGAGCGTGATGCAGGTCTGCTCAAATGTAGACGTGCCGGTTTTCACAGTGTCGCCAGTGGGGCAGGAAGCAGTGTTGCTTGAAGACGACGGGGTGCTGTTGCTGCTGCTGGATCCGCCAGAACTGGCAGTGCCTGGACGAGAGCAAGCCATCAGAAGCATGCTGCCGAGGGCAAAGATTGCCAGGAAGAGCGCCACAGTTTGCAAATGTTTCTTAGCCATAAGATGAAAAACCTCTCAAATGGTATTGATTTTGAAATATGCCTCATCCCCACCTTGAATCCTCATCCCTACCAGCGCACCAGAAAAACGCGTGCCACAGGCCACGCGCATGGCAAAATTACCTTTTGCCGGGTGGGCGAGATACGTTGCGCGGTGAAAATCAGCCTTTCACCTCTATCTTCCCATACTATAAAACACCTTGCAAGCCTCTGTGAATAAGGTGTCTACCCGATTTTCCCTCAAGTGGATACCTGATCCGACGAATGATTTGTTTGCCTTTTTTTGCAATTAT
>DASVMX010000546.1:0-12425 GCA_036384215.1 Ktedonobacteraceae bacterium
CTGGTTGTACAACACGAAAGAAGGAAAGCTCGGCTGACCATTTCAGCGACGACACGGCCCCCTTGTCCCTCTGGCTTCTGCTTGATAGAATAGCTGGCATGGCAGCAAAAACAGATTTTTCAGAACAGCAATTGCGAGAAATTCTCTCACACTATCAGTTGGGAGAGTACACGGCTTCTCAGCCCATCCCTCAAGGAAGCGTGCAAACGAATTTCTTCCTCTCCACCACCCAGGGGACGTTTGTCTTCAGGTATTATGAAAATCGCTCCATCGGGTCCGTGTTATTCGAATGTTACCTGATGCACTACTTGAAGAACAAACATTTTCCTTGTCCCGCCCCATTGAAGAATAAAAAAGGGAAATATATTGGCATTGCTCACGAAAAGCCTTACGTCATCTTTGAATGGATCGAGGGTCAGCATGTCGAACATCCTACCGAAGAGCAGAAAAAACAACTGATACAAAAGGTTGCTGAACTCCAAATTATGACGAAGAAGTATCGACCCTGTTACAAAAACCATCGGTGGAACTATGGGATGGAACTGTGTCGAGAGCTGGCGAACGTCGCTGCACAAGAGCTTGGCACAACTGCTGCAGAAGATAAGCTGGCATGGGTTGAACAGGAACTCGCAAAGCTTCAACTTCCGAAATCGCTCCCCAAGGGGATTTGTCATGGGGATTTCCATTTCTCAAACATTCTCTTCAAAGATGGCAAATTTCGCGCCTTGCTTGACTTTGATGACGCCAATTACACCTTTCTCATCTATGACCTCGCTACGTTAATCAATCCGTTTCTCCCATCTTTTGATTGGGAGACCTGGTCTCGTTTTCAGAAGGATGAGCAGGTGTTCGATTTCAAGGAGGCAAGGGAAACGGTCTTGGAATATTGCGTGTATCGACCGTTGAGCAGGAACGAAAAAAGTCATCTGTTTGATGTATACAAACTCACGATTCTCTTTGATTGCATCTGGTACTTCCACCGAGGGGAGGGACAAGATTTTTACGAGAAAAGAAAAATAGACGCCCTCAATCGTTTAGGACGGGAGCAGTTTTACCACATGCTTTTTATCTAAATAAAAGCAGACAAAATGGAGTTGTAAAGAGACACGTTATTTCTTGACCGAAGCTCTAGTCAATGAGACGCTCGGCGAAGAGGATGGGGTGCTGATCGTGGATGGCTCCGACTTCCCCAAACACGGGGATCACTCAGTTGGCGTGGCGCCTCAATGGTGCGGCCACACAGGCAAAAAGGATAACTGCCAGGCCGGCGTCTTTGTGGGCTATGCCAGTCGCAAAGGGGCCACCTTCCTTGACCGGCGTCTCTACCTGCCGGAGTCCTGGTAGGCTTCGGACCATCGGACCCTGTGGCAGGATTGCCAGATTCCCGATAAGATCACCTTTCAGACGAAGCATGAGTTAGCAGCGCAGTTAGTTGAGGGGATCATGGCTTCTGGTCGTCTCCAAGCCCGATGGGTCGCCTGCGATGAAGGATACGGCGACTCCCCAGCGTTCCTACAACGGCTAGACGCAACGGGGTTATGGTACCTGGCCGAGGTTCCGCGCGATACCAAGGTCTGGCCGCTTCTGGAAACGGATGGGCAAACGGAGCGAGCGCGCCCAAGCAGTTGGGTTCACCCCCAGGTCCCCTCGCGCAAGGGGCCAGCCCCTCGGCGAGAGCGACTGCATCCCGGCAGCCCGGCGAAAGTGCCGCTGGAGGATCTCGCCAAGCAGTGGTCTTCTTCCGCCTGGCACCGCTATCGCCTGCTGGAGGGACACAAAGGCCCGCTCGTCGCCGATTTTCTCGTGTTGCGCGCCATCCTGCCGTTGGATCGGTTGCCAGGCCCAGAAGTCTGAGTGGTGATCCGGCGCAAAGTCAGCGGTTCGGCAGAGGAACCGGAATGGAAATTTTACCTGAGTAACGCACCCCTGGAAACACCGCTTTCCATCTTTGTGAGGGTGAGCGGGATGCGTTGGCCTATCGAGACCTGTTTTGCCGAATGCAAAGGGGAGTTGGGTATGGACCACTACGAACTGCGCTTCTGGCGCGGCTGGCACCATCACATGACCCTGGTCATGCTCGCCCATCATTTCCTGGTTCGGTGGCAACAACGCTTGAACCAGAGAGAGGGGGATCCTGCGCCCGACCACCACGCGTCCCTTGCCCACACCAGCTGACGTGCTCATCCTGGACTCATACCTCTCTCTCCCGCTGAGCGTCGCCCAGGTGCGCTTGCTCCTGCGAGTGACCTTGCCCCAGCCGGTGTTGGATCTACCAGCGGCCTTGGCGTTGATCGCGTATCAACAGCGCCATAACTACGCGGCCTATTGCTCTCATCGCAAGTGCCTGCTTGCTCAGTTGCAGGGGCTACGTTGGTAAAAAGTCTCGTTGTAATACTAGGTAAGCGGGTGAGAGCAGCACCTGTTGCTGCTCTCACCCGGTGCCTCCCGAGCAGTGCTTGATGGGACAAGGATCATGTGATGGACAAGCAACAACCACTGATTCTGGTGGTCGATGATGAACCAGAAATCGTGCGTACCTTACGGCGCAGTCTGACCGCCTACGGCTATCGCGTCGTGACAGCCACAAATGGCAACGAAGCGCTCGCTCGCATTACACAGTACGCTCCCGATCTGGTGCTTCTGGATCTACTCCTGCCTGGCATGAGTGGGCTGGAGGTTTGCCGGCAGATTCGTACCACCTCCTCGCTCCCGATTATCGTCCTCTCCGTCAAAGATAGCGAACGCGACAAAGTGGACGCGCTCGACCTAGGGGCTGATGATTATGTGCCAAAGCCGTTTCATATGAATGAAGTGCTGGCCCGCATTCGCCTAGCCCTGCGGCGTGCAGGACAGACCGCGCCACACCAGGAGGTGCTCTACCGGACCGGACCGCTCCTGGTGGATTTCGTGTTGCGCCATGTCCAACTCAACGGCGTCGATCTCTCGTTGACACCGACCGAGTATGAGCTGTTGACCATCTTCATTACCTATCGTGGCAAATTGTTGACGCGCACGATGCTGGTTGAGCAACTCTGGAAAGGCGAAGTGCATGACCGGGAACACAGCCTGCATGTCTATGTGGCTCGCCTGCGCCAGAAGATCGAGCCGGTTCCTGAGCAGCCACGCTTTATTCTGACCATTCCCGGCGTTGGCTATCGCTTTCAAGAAACGCCAGAGGAGGAGCCCTCTCCTTGACGCGCATCGCTCGCGCTGAGTAGAAGGTTATAGAGAGGCGTGAGCTTCTGCATTGCCTTAGCAGATCACGTTTACGCGAGGGCGTCCGTATGAGAAGCGGGACCAGTGTTTCGTCGAGCAGAAAAATGGAGTGGGAGCGTTGCGGTTCATTTCCCAGATCTTCGCTATTCATGGTGCCGTTTTCTCTCCTCTCTCTTGTTTTGAAGCGCCTGGCGCATCTCATCGAGAGACAGGCCAGCAATCTTTTTATGCAAGCGTGCCAGGGTAGCAACCTGCCCTGCTATCGTCTCGTGCTCGGTCAGCGATCTGGCCAGACCAGCGACGGTAGGAGCGGCGAAGAGCGCGTGCAGGGGCAATTCCAGGCGGAAGGTATCGCGGATGCGTGACAGCGCCTGTGTTGCCAGGAGAGAATGCCCGCCCAACTCGAAGAAATTGTCGTAGATGCCCACCTTTGCCAGGCCAAGGACCTGGCCCCAGATATCCACCAGAAGCTCCTCTACGGGCGTGCGCGGGGCCACATATTGCTCCGTTAGGCCCGGTCGGGCCGGACCTGGGTCGGGCAGCGCGCGCCGATCGAGCTTGCCGTTGGGAGTGAGCGGCAGGCTTTCCAGGAACAGGAAGGCTGCGGGCACCATATAGCCGGGCAGTCTGGCCTGTATAGAGCTGCGCAGCTCGCTGACCGTCGGTCTTTGTTCAGACTGGAGCACGAGATAGGCCAGCAGCCGTCTATCCCCCAGCCCATCCTCGCGCACTACTACGACAGACTCGCGCACCGCTGAGTGAGTTCTCAGCACAGCCTCGATCTCTCCCAGCTCGATCCGGTAGCCGCGCAGCTTCACCTGCTGATCCAGTCGCCCGAGTAACAGGAGGACGCCGTCCGGTAGCACGCGCACGAGATCTCCGGTCCTATACAAACGTGCTCCTGGCGTTTTGCTGAAAGGGTCGGGAACAAAGCGCTCCGCGGTCAGGTCGGGGCGTTTGTGATATCCGCGAGCCACCCCTCTTCCGCCCAAATACAGCTCGCCTGGAACGCCGATGGGAACCGGCTGCATGTGAGTGTCAAGCACATAGATCGAAGTGCCAGGAATGGGGCGGCCGATAGGAGGTCTTCTCGTGCGCTCATTGCACTGATGCAGCGTCGCGCAAATCGTGGTTTCGGTTGGCCCGTAGGCATTGAAGAAGCGGCGACCGCCCTCCCAGATAGCAACGAGCTCGGCTGAACAGGTCTCCCCGGCTGCAATGATCGTGTGCAAGGCCGGAAATGCTTCGACCGGTACGAGGGCCAGAGCCGAGGGAGAGATTGTCATGACGGTAATGGCCTGCTCGTGCAGCAACTGCACCAGGGCTGGTCCTGGCAATAAGCTCTGTTGATTTGCCAGGTGAAGCGTGGCTCCCGTTCCCAGCGCCATCACAATCTCCCAGATCGAGGCATCGAAGCTCAATGAAGCAAGTTGGAGCACCCTGTCTCCTGAATGAATGCCAAAGGCCCGCACCTGAGCCTGAGCCAGGTCGTAGAATCCCTGGTGTGGAATCAGTGTGCCCTTGGGCTGGCCGGTTGAGCCGGAGGTATAGATCACATAGGCCAGGTGGCGGGCCGTGATTTCACTCGGTGGTGGCGTGGAGCTCCGCCCGGCCAGGGTCAGGCTGTCAATATCCAGATAGAGCACCGACCTCTTCTGTGGTGGCAACCGGGTGAGGAAACGCTGTTGAGTCAGCAGCACCGCGACCTGAGCATCGGAGAGCAGAAAAGCCAGCCGTGCCGCTGGATAGGCGGGGTCCAGCGGCACATAGACTCCTCCGGCTTTGAGAATGGCCATAAGGCCCACCACCATCTCAATCGAGCGCTCCAGGCAGAGACCTACCCGCACGTCTGGTCCCACTCCGTGCGCTTGCAACCGATATGCCAGGAAATTGGCCCGTTCATTGAGCTCCTCATAGGTGAGCTGTTCATCCTGCCTGGCCAGCGCGATGGTGTGAGGAGTCTGCTCGACCTGAGCTTCAAAGAGCTGATGCAGACAGAGTTCTCGCTCAGGGATCTGTGGTGCGGGGTTGCACAGCGCCAGCACCTGCTGCTGCTCTTCTCTGGTCAGCAAAGGCAATTGAGAGAGCGTCAGTTCAGGATCTGCCACGATGCTCTCCAGAAGCCGCTGGAAGAGAAGAGCCAGGCGGTCGATGGTAGCAGACTCAAACAGATCGGTATTATACTCCAGCATGGCTCGAAGTCCCTGGTCTGTCTCTTGCATGATAAGTGTCAGATCAAAGCGGGCCGTGGTCTGCTCGACCTCAAACGGGTGCAGGCGCAGTCCCGGCAGCTCGCTCATCTGCGAGGTGGCATTTTGCAAGACGAACATGACCTGGAAAAGCGATGTGTGGCTCAGGTCTCTTTGAGGATGCAGGGCCTCGACCACTTGCTCGAAGGGGAGATCTTGGTGGACGTAGGCATCCAGAGTGCGTTCACGCGTGCGTTTCAACAGGTGCAGGAAAGAGGGATCGCCCGTCAGGTCGCCGCGTAGGATCAGCGTATTGACGAAGCAGCCCATGAGCGGTTCGAGCTCTGGGTGAACACGATTAGCGATGGGCGTGCCGACCAGCAGATCTTCCTGACCGCTGTAACGGAAGAGCAGCACCTGCCAGGCGGAGAGCAGCGTCATGAACAGCGTAGCCCCCTCGCGGCGGCTCAGCTTCAGCAAAGCGTGCGAGAGCTGCTGGGGGAGGGAGAAACGATAGTGGGCCCCTCGCCAGGTCTGCACAGGGGGGCGCGGTCGATCGGTGGGCAGTTCCAGGCCGAGGAGAACGCTTCCCAGTTGTTGCCGCCAGTACGCCGTGAGTGCCTGGTGGACCTGACCGCGCAGCCACCGCTGTTGCCAGAGGGTATAGTCCGCGTACTGTACGGACAACTCTGGCAGAGGAGACGCCAGCCCCGCCGCGAAGGCCAGGTACAGCAGGATCAGTTCGCGCTGGAAGAGCTCCAGAGACCAGCCATCTACGATAATATGATGCATCGAGAGGAGCAGCACATGCTCCTCTGCCTCCAGGCGCAGCAGCATGACGCGCAGGAGCGGTCCGCGCGCGAGATCAAAGGGCAAGAGCGCCTGCTGGCTTGCCAGCCGTGCCGCCAGGGGCTCGCGTTGGACCGGTGGGAGCGCGCTCAGGTCCACAACCAAAAAGGGGAGTGGCAGGGGCGAACTAATAAGCTGAACAGGGGAGTCGGCGGCGAGCGCAAAGGTGGTACGCAGGATCTCGTGGCGACGTACGATCTCGTTGAGCGCCCGCTCCAGTATGCTGACTCGGAGGGCTCCCCGCAGGCGTCTGGCGAACGGCATGTTATAGGCGGGGATACCGGGCTCCAACTGATCGAGGAACCAGAGCCGCTGCTGCGCGAAGGACAGAGGGAGGGAGATCGGGCGAGGGACGGAGGTGAGGGGTGGGACTGACCGCTGCTCCACTCCTCGCAAGCTTCCTTCGAGGCGCTGAGCGAGTCCGGCAATCGTTGGAGCCTCGAAGAGGCTGCGCAGTGATACCTCGTGTCGCAGGGCCTCGCGTAGACGTGTGATGACCCGGGTAGCGAGAAGAGAATGGCCGCCAATTTCAAAAAAGTTGTCATAGATTCCCACACGCTCTACCCCCAGGACCGCCGACCAGATAGCGGCCAGCATCTCCTCAAGCGGAGTGCGGGGGGCCACGTAGCTGGCCGCCGCATCCGGGCTGAGCTGCTCAGGTGCAGGCAGGGCCTCTCGATTCACCTTCCCGTTGGGCAGGTGCGGTAAGCGTTCCAGCACAACCCAGGCGGCGGGCACCATATACGCGGGCAGGCTCTCAGCCAGGTAGTTCCGCAGCTCGCCTGGTGCTACAAGCAGGTCGCGGGACACCACATAGGCCATCAGATACTTTTCCCCGCTCGCCTCTTCTCGCACGATTACAGCCGCTTCTTGCGCCCGTGGATGCGCCAGCAGCGCCGCTTCAATCTCTCCCAGCTCGATGCGGTAGCCCCGCAGCTTGACCTGGCTATCCTCGCGCCCCACGAATTCGAAGCTGCCATCGGGTCGATAGAGCGCGAGATCCCCCGTGCGATAGAGTCGCTCTCCCGCCTGTCGACTCCATGGGTGGGGTACAAAGCGCTCGGCGGTCAGCGCGGGACGCTGGAGGTAGCCGCGAGCCAGGCCCTCGCCCGCCAGGTAGAGCTCGCCTATCACACCAACAGGCGCGAGCTGGCCATAGGTATCGAGCAGGTATGCCTCGGTGCCAGGGATGGGCCGCCCGATGGGGACGGGGTCGTCGCTCTCCGCTGGAACCAGCGCCCAGGTAGAGTACGTCGTGTCCTCGCCGGGTCCATAAAGATTATAGACCTGCTCGACGTTCCCCTGAGCATAGATCCGCCGGACCAGTGACGCGCTCAACGGCTCTCCCGCCAGATTGACGACGCGCAGCGAAGAGGGAAGCGCACCCAGAGAGAGCAGAGCAGAGAGGGCCGAGGGCACCGTACTCAGCAGGGTCGCGGCCTGCTCGGCTGCCCAGGAGAAGCCTTGCAGCACATCCTGCGTCAACAGCACCGCGCCGCCGACCGACAGCGTTCCCCATAGCTCGAAAATGGAGAGATCAAAGCAGATCGAGGTCGAGGCCAGCACGCGAGCGAGCTGGCGAGCGGAGAAGTGATCTCGCGCCCATGAAAGCAGGGCGAGCGCACCGCGATGAGTGAGCATGATTCCTTTGGGCTGGCCGGTTGAGCCGGAGGTATAGATCACATAGGCCAGGTGTTCCGCACTGGCAGAGCATGCCGGATTCTCCTCGCTCTCGGAATACGCCGCCTCCTGATCAAGGGAAAGCAGACGGCAGGGAAGTTCCGAGAAGGCTGCGAGAGGCCGGTGGGTCAGCACAACGCTGGCCTGGCTGTCTCGCAGCATGAAGGCCAGGCGCTCTGCCGGGTAGTCAGGATCAAGCGGAAGATACGTCCCGCCGATCTTGAGAACAGCTAGCAAGGCGATCACCAGTTCGGGAGAGCGCGGCAGGCAGACGCCCACCAGACGCTCTCCCGATGCTTCTCCCTGCCGCAGCAAGGAATGAGCAAGCTGATTGGCGCGACGGTTTAAGGTGTCATACGTCAAATGCTCATCTTCCCAGACTAGTGCAACAGCGTCGGGTGTTCGCTCGCTCTGAGCCTCGACGAGTTGATGGAGCAAGATGCCTTCTTGCACGAGAGAGAGTCGAGATAGGCCCGGATCCTGGAACAGGCTCAACTGCTCCGTCTCGCTCAGCAGAGGCATCTCCAGGGGTCGCCCCTGTGGATCAGCCACGATCCCCTCCAGGAGCGTCTGGAAATGAGAAGCCATGCGCGTGATAGTCGCGGCTTCAAAAAGATCCGTGCTATACTCGAAGCTAGCGCTGAGGCCATCTGGCGTCTCAACGACCGTGAGCAGCAGATCCATCCTGGCCGTATCGGTCTCGATCGGCATCGGGTCGCTCACAGTCAGGCCCAACAACTGCAGCGTCTCCTGTGGCATATGCTGCAAAGCGAACATCACCTGGAGGAGCGGAGTATGGTCGGATGCTCGCTCAGGTACGAGTTCCTCCACCAGTTTTTCAAAGGGCAGGTCCTGGTGAGCGTAGGCCTCCAGACAGCGCTCGCGCACGCGTGCCAGCAGATCTCGGAAGGTGGGTCGGCCCGCCAGGTCCAGGCGCAGGGCCAGTGTATTGGCGAAGCAGCCGATGAGATGTTCCAGCGTCTTATGGAGGCGATTGGCCGTGGGCGTGCCGATCAGTAGATCCTCTTGTCGGCTATAGCGCGCGAGCAGCGCGGCGAAGGCGGCGAGGAGGGTCATAAAGAGCGTCGCTCCTTCGCGCTGGCTCAGTTCCCTGAGGGCCAACGCGAGTTTGGGCGGCAACTCGTAAAGCAGATGTGCCCCCTGAAAGGTCTGCACTGAGGGGCGGGGATGATCCGCGGGGAACTGCAGCACGGCAGGGGCGCCTTTGAAGCTCCTCCGCCAGTACTCCAGTTGCTCTTCCAGCGTCTCACCGCGCAGGTACTCGCGCTGCCAGAGGGCATAGTCAACGTACTGGAGCGGCAATTCTGGCAGGGGAGAAGGCTCCCCGGTCGCATAGGCCTGATAAAGCACGGAGAGCTCATGCAGCAAGAGATCGAGCGACCAGCCGTCGCAGACAGTGTGATGGATGATGAGGAGCAGCACATGTTTTTCGCCAGAGAGACGCAGCAGGTGAACCCGTAGGAGCGGGGCTCGCGCCAGATCGAAAGGGTGGTGAGCAGCCTCGGCCATCAAATGGCGCGTCAGTGCCTCGCGCTCGTCTTCAGCGAGCTCCGCCAGATCTACAAGAAAGAGAAACTCTGGAAGATCAGGGGCAACCACCTGAACCGGTTGATCCTCTTGCAGCGCGAACGTCGTGCGCAAAACCTCGTGGCGATGCACGACCTCAGCGAAGCCGCGCGTGAAAGCTGCCAGATCGAGTCTCCCGAGAAGAGAAAAAGCCCGGCAGATATGATAGACGGGAAGACCGGGGGCCCACTGATCCAGAAACCAGAGCCGTTGCTGAGCGAACGAAAGGGGAAGCGAGTCCTGGTCCTCTTTGCGAACCATGTCAGGCAGAGGTGGGACGGCTACCCCCTCTCTCTGAAGCAAGGTTTTAAGCAGCGCACGCTTTTGAGAAGACAGTTCGAAGGCACGTTTAGAAAACCGATTCATTCCATCTATTCCTTGCAGGAGAGAGGGAAGCGCTTATGCCTGCTGATCCGAGGCTGCTTCTTGCTCCTGCATCTTCTTTCTCAGGCTGAGGGGGCGCATATCTGTCCACACTTCCTTGATATAGTCCAGGCAGTCCGCTTTGCTGCCGCTCTTCCCGCCATCTCTCCACCCCAGTGGATTCTCGCGGTCAACCGGCCAGATCGAATACTGTTCCTCGTGGTTGACAACCACCTTATAGATAGTCGTGTCTTCTTGCTCATCTCTGTTCATATACTATCCCTCCACGGATGAAATACAGGGAAAAGGGCCCACACCGGTCACGCTGGTGGCAGACTACGGGCGAACTTTCTCCAATATGACGAGGTGACCGGTGCCGTTGAGGGTAGAGAGATCGATATCGGCGACGCAACGCACATTGACATAATTGAGCGTCAATGTGCCCTCAACGTGAACGCTCCCGCTTCCTTGAGCGAAATCGGCCTCGTGGTAAACCGTCTGAGCCGGATCAACACGCACCCCGAGGTCGGTTCCTCCTTGCGTTGCAGTGAACTTAATGAAAATATATCCCATCTCCTCAATGCGCTTGCGCAGTTCCGCAAGCGAGGGCTGTGGTCCTCCTACTGTGATAGGATGCTCTCCTTGTGAGAGACGCTGTACCAGATCGTTCATACGTTTCTCCTTCTCTGAGAACCTTTTTGCGCGCTCTATGTCTCTTTGTTTGCTCCGCCACTGACGTGCATTTACCTTGCCCTGGCTCCCTGGCACCCCCTATTTACTTTTTCTATTATGCGCTATTCGCTGGTAGCTTGTCCAGACGTGAAACGGGATAATGGGAGGCGTGGTCAGTCTTCCGCCTGGGCCAGGGAAGGCGTGGCTTCCGCCAGGTAGCACCGGGCTCGTCCCACGGCCGAGAATGAAAAGGAGAAGGCTATCAGGAATATCAAGCCCCCGATAATACCGTAGACAAGCGCGAGGTTTTTTGTCTGCTGGACGGCTATGCCGCCGATCAGCGTGCCCAGTGGGATAGCTGACCATGCCAGAACGGTCGCGATGTTCATGACCCGTCCCAGCATGTGGTCTGACGCAATCATCTGGCGCAGGCTTCCGGCATTAATATTAAAAAGCGCCCCCAGCCCGGCGATTAGGAGCCAGAGAAGCAACGCGGACCAGTACCAGCGCGTGAGTGAGAGCACCACGATCATCAATCCATCCAGCATCAGCGCGCTCAGGGCAACGGCGCTGAAAGACCAGCGTTTGCGCAGGAAGTCAGTTGACAGAGACAGCAGCACGATCCCGGCGCCCGCCGCAGCGTAGAGCAGGCTCACCTGGGTATTGCTGGCCTGAAACTGGTGTTTCGCGAACAGAACTAATTACGTGGTCACGGTCGTCACCACGAAGTTGACCAGCGCCATCATCACTGCGATGGCGCGCAGCACCGGCTGGTTCAGCACATACCGCAGACCCTCGGCAATATCCTGGCGCACTGTGCTCTGCTTTTGTCCTCTGGCGGAACTCCCATTGAAACTCGTCTTGATCAGCATCAGCGACAGGGCGGAGATAACAAACGAGAGAGCATCGAAAAAAAGGACTGAGGTCAGTGGGAGGACAGCCACCAGCAGACCGGCCAGTATTGGTCCAAGGACGCTGGCGGCAGCCACCTCCTGCCAGATCCCCACCAGGGCCTCCTCCAGCGGCGTGTAAGGGGTCTCCTGCTCGGTCGCCGGCGCCAGGCTGCTCCAATCGGCGGGGGGCAGGGCCAGGCGATCGAGCTTGCCGTTGGGACTGAGGGGGAGGTGATCGAGCCAGACGAAGAGGGAGGGAAGCATGTAGTCGGGCAGGCGCTCGGCCAGGAAGGAGCGCAGGTGGGCCACGACATAGGCGACCAGGCGCAAGTCGGCCGAGGGGCCTGTTGAGGGCTGACGGCGGCTTCGCGGATGAGTGGATGCAGGCGCAGGAGGGCAGCCAGCAGATCGGCCCGTCGATATAATACATCCGCTACCCGCCCGGAGAAACAGGAGGTTTTACCTGATCCGGGTCTTCGTTTGTAACACCGGGACGAATCGATGGGCAGGGCAGAAGGGCAGAAGCCACGACTTGCAACATGCGGAGCAATCTGCTACTCTATTCTAATAAGGGAAGCAAAGGGCGTTTTCCAGGTGCTGTCACCGTTCATGTGAAATAGAAAAGTATGAAGCTGTATGCTATTAGCGATTTACATGTGGGATATCAGGTGAATCGTCAGGCGCTCGAAGCCTTGCCATCCTGCCTGGAGGATTGGCTGATCGTGGCGGGGGACCTTGGAGAGACCATTGATTCTTATCAACCATTTCCCTCTGAACCAAGCCTTTGTGCACCTGAAGCAGATCCCGCGTTTCGGCAGGTCCTTTGTGGCACTGGTGAGGTTGAGAGGAGGCAGTTCTGGCGGTGAAAGCGCGCGGAGGTTGGCGCCACCTGAGCACAGGCCGCTCTGACCTCTTCCTCTCGTTCAGGAAAGGAACCATCCCTCCGCTGATATGTGGGAACTCCCGTTGTTTTTTG
>DASVMX010000547.1:0-5492 GCA_036384215.1 Ktedonobacteraceae bacterium
GTCAGCCAGCTCCACCCGCTGCTCTGTCGCAGCTCGTTCACGCCGCGTTTCATCATCAATGTCTCGGCCATTGAGGGCCAGTTTGCCAGCACCAAAACTGGCACGCACGTCCATACCAATATGGCCAAGGCCGCGCTCAACATGCTGACCCACACCGCCGCGACCCAGCTTGCGCGCGACCAGATCCTCATGAACAGCGTCGATCCCGGTTGGATCTCCCAGCAGGCGCCGCAGACTGATCCCCTGCGCTGGGAACGCCTGCAACAGCTCCTGCCCCTCGACCTGGTCGATGCCGCTGCGCGTGTCTGCGACCCCATCTTCACCAGCCTCACCACAGGCGAGAAACCCTCCGGTCGCTTCTACAAGGATTATCAGCCAACCTTGTGGTAACGCGCGTGTCCTCGTCAAAACCTCTTACTTGATACTCCAAAACTCTCATAGAGGGCCGATTACTGAAAACGGAGTAATTATTCAGGTTCCCTGGCTCTGTGACTCCTCGACGCCGCAGGTGGCGCGCCCGTGGCGAGGAGGAAGCAAGCCGATGGCCCCCGATTCCTGGTGGAACCTATGCCAGGGATTTGATAAACGGTCTTGCCATCCGTTGTTATAATATGCATGTGCTTAAATATACAGGCACAAATTAGCATGGAGGATGATTTTTTACATGAAAGTTTCCTGGAAACATGTGACCCGGCGGATGTCCGTCGCGTGCTGTTCTATCTTGCTTATCGTCTTGTTGGCCGCGTGTGGCGGCGGTGGGAGCGGCTCCAGCAGCGTTACGCCGACTCCGAAGCCCCCGACCCCAACGCCAACCCCGGCGGTAACGATGCAACAGTATACAGGAGCGAAATTTAGCATCAGCTATCCGCAGGGATGGCAGGAGAGCGCTTCCGGCAATCAGGTAACCTTCGTCGACCCTGTGTCGAAAAACGTCATGACAATCGTGACAGTTGAGAATCCCGGCGGTGCCCAGAGCTCAAGCGCGCTTGCTGACGCGACCTTGCCGTTAATTGAGAAGACCTTGCTTTCGGATGGAAAAACAGCGACAGTTGCTGCTACGGCGACTGTGGCTGGCGAGACCTGGGCGCAGCGGAGCGCGACGGGCGGCCTGGCTCTGACCGATCCAGGGGTACAGGGAACATTGATGATGCTTATCGCTAACCATCCAGCCAGCGCGCCGGATACGAAAGCATATGAAATTTATTACTATGGCCCCACGGCAACCTTCACCCAGGCAACTACCCTGGCCTTCCAGCCGATGCTTCAATCGTTCAAATTTACGGCGTAAGCTGACTTTTATCTAAACGACGCAACAGAAAAGCGGCGCAACCAGGTTGTGCCGCTTTTCTGTTGCGTCGTTTAGAGCTTCATCTCAGCCAGAAAGCCTTCGACTGCTTGCCGCTCGATCTGTGCTTTCTCGGCGTAGGCGAAAATTTCTTCTTTCTGGCGCGCGTACATCTGCTTGATGAGCCTGCGTTTGGAGGGATCGATGCCTCTGGGAGAAGACTGGCCGATTTCGTAGAGGAAGCCGATCTTGTCCAGCAGCTTGAGTTCGTCGCGCAGTTCCTGGTCTTCTTCAATTGAGAAGGCGCGCAGGATATCGTTCTGGATGGCCTCGATGGCCCCTTTGACAGGCGCGGTTTTGAAGAACGGCAAGATATCGCCAATCACCGCTTCATGTATATCATGCACCAGCGAAAGCGTCACCAGGCGGTCGCGTTTTTCCTGGGGATACGTATTATAGGTAGACCAGTAGAGTGCCAGAAAGGCTACGGCCATGGTGTGCTGTCCAACATTCCACGTCCCAAAGCCAGAGACGCTATACACGCGTGGAATATTGAAGATGTTCATCAGAAAGTCGAGATTGGGGTGTTTCGAGACCTCGCCCAGCAGGCCTTGTGGGGTAAAAATGCTTTCATAATCGATCTGTTCGTCCATATTGGCCTCTCTTTGTGAACGGAAAACCTTCTGAACAGTATTGTATCCCAAATGTATCCTCACCAGGATTCGTGAATATCCGTTTACTGAAAAAACAGTGGCATGCCTGGAGGCGTGCCACTGTTTTTTCAGGACAGGTGAGGTCTGGCAGGGGCGGCGATGCCGATTTTTCGCGTTAGTGATGAGAATGAAGGGATTTGCGCCCATCTTTTCATCGTGATCAGTCCCAAAAACACAACAAAGCTTGCCTCTGTTGTGTTTTTGGGACTGATTTAGTGGTCTCTCTACGCGGGTGTGTCGCCGACCACGACTTCCAGACCGTCCGTGTCGGGCAGCGGGGGATGGGGGACGTGTGGTTCGTTCTGGTACCAGAAGGAGGTGGAGGCGATGTCGTCCTGGAGTGGCAGGTAGCGATGCCCGCTGCGCCAGCCGAGCCCCTGGATGGTGACGCGCAGATCCTCCGCGAAGCGAATCGGGTCCATGACGTGCCAGCGGTACATGCCGAAGCGCTGCTGGCTGCGGTAGAGACCATTCGGAATGATCACCTGGGGCAGACCCAGAAAAGGCGTTGAAAAGGGATGGTATTGCCCTTGTGGCTGCTCAAAGTTCCAGGCGCCGCCGAAGTAGTCTTCGGTGCCAGTGCCGCAGATGGTGGGGAAGTCCTGGTCGCCGTCCAGGTAGAATTTGATTTCGCCTTCGCCCCACCAGCCGTTGCTGTTCACCTGCCACGCCAGGTAGGTGCCCACGTACTGCCCCTGGCCGCGCACATTGTCGAGCAGGGTGTGGACCTCTTTGTAGCCCAGCGGATTGCTGCGGCGCCATTGGGCGTGAAAATAGCCGACATCCTCGGGAACCTCGGTCAGCGTATAGTCAAACTGGTAGTACAGCGTGACATCCTCTGTACCGATGTTTTCAATCGTCCAGCGCGCGTGCTGTCTGAACGGCATTTCCCAGTAGGAGTTCATGCCGCCTGCGGGATTGACGGCAATGGGCAGAGAATTGACATTGGCGCGTTCGCACCAGCCGTTAGCGAAGAAGTCGCCGTAGGGTGTCTCAATTGAAGGGGATTCCTCGCCATCCCAGTAGGCGCGTAGAATCAGCCTGCGCCAGTTGCCGGGGAAGGTCGTCATCCAGATATGCTGGATCGCGCCCGGCCCCTCGATATCCGCCAGGGTAAAGGTACTGTGCGCGGGAATGGTAATCGAGGGCGAGATTTTCCAGCCCTGTCCCAGGTCGCGCGCGCACGAGGCGCCGGTTCCCTCGGTCGCCATGCCGCCGCGCCCCTTTTCGCCGGTGAAATTTTCCGCGCTGATCGAACGGCTTCTGGCTGCTGAGAGACGCGCCAGGTTGCCCAGACCCATGCCGAGGCCGTTAAAACTGTCTGTATTTGCCAAAATTGTTTCCTTTCAAATCCCCGAAAAAATCATTGCTGGAAAAGCGGGGCCAGGGCCGCGTAAGTTGCTTTATATCGAGCATAGCCCTCATCATAAACTGCGCGGGTCGCGTGGTCGGGTTCGACGGTGGTGCCGAGATGGACCATGGCCTGACCGGCTGCGCGCAGATCGGCGAAGGCTCCAGCTCCGACCGCGGCGCACATGGCGCTGCCCAGCGAGACGGCGTCAGGCACGGTGGTGAGGCTGATGGGCACACCGGCCACGTCGGCGATGATGCGCAGCCAGAGCGCGCTGCGCGTGCCGCCACCGCAGGCGATGATCTGGTCCGTGGGCACGCCGAGCTGGCCGAGTTTTTCCAGGATGTGGCGGTTGCCGTAGGCGGTGCCTTCGTAGACAGCGCGCAGGAGATGGCCCGGCGTGTGCGCGGGCGTCAGTCCCCAGATGGTGCCGCGCGCGCTGGGATCTTTGACCGGCGTGCGACTGCCCTGCCAGAAGTCCAGCACGGTCAGACCGCCCGCGCCGGCTCCCACGGATTCCGCGGCTGCATCCGCGGCGCTGTAGCGCTCCTCGCCGGCTGGCAGCGAGCCGCCCAGTGTGTCCAGCAGCCAGCGCACCGTGCCGCCGGTGCTGGCCTGGCCCGCCTCCAGAGTCCATTCTCCGCTCACCACGGCGCTCTCGAACGGACCCCACAGGCCGGGATCGAGCACCGGCCCGGCGGACTGCGCGAGCTGACAGGTGGAGGTGCCGGTGATCAGTGCCAGCGTACCCGGCGCCAGCACGTTCATGCCCACCATACCCGCGTGCGCATCGATTCCGCTCATTGAGACCGCGATGCCCGCGCGCAGACCCAGTTCGCGGGCCGCTTCCGCGCTCAACCCTCCAGCCTTCGCGCCCATCGCCACAACCCTGGTGGGCAGTTTCGCGACCAGGTCAGCCAGCCCGGCGCTGTGCAGCAGGCTGACTGGCCAGCCTGCGGGCGTGTCCGCGCTGGCGCTGGCACGGTAATGCCACTTGGCGGCAGCGCTGTTCAGAGGTACGACCCACTCGTTGGTGAGCTTCCAGGTTAGCCAGCCCATCTGTTCCACCAGGTAGGTCGCCTGTTCCCACAGTGCGGGCTCGTGCTGTTTGAGCCAGAGCGCCTTGGGTACAGGCCACTCGGCGGGCACGTCCTCGCCGCAGTAGCGCAGGACCGGATCGCGCGTTTCTGTCAGAAGCCGGGCCTGGGTGGTGGCGCGCAGGTCCATCCACATCAGGCTCTGTGTCAGAGGCGTACCGTCCTGGTTCACGAGCAGGATATCGCAGGGGGCATCAATGGCCAGCCCGATCACATCTTCGGGCACGACCCGGCTGGCCGCCAGGCAGGCGCGCACTGCCAGTACCAGCGCCTGCCACCAGTCCCCTGGCCGCTGCTCCGCGCAGCCTGGCCGTGGATAAAATGTCTGGTAGCCCTGGTCCGCGAAGCCCAGCGGCTGTCCCCGCAAATCAAACAGACCCGCGCGTAAACTCGATGTACCCGCGTCAATGCCCAGTACCAGATTTTTGCCCATGACTCAGCTCCTCCTCGCTTTGAGCTTACTGCTCTCCATACACCCGCGCCTCGATGCCGAGCAGTTCGGCCACCGTGCGCAGTTCGGTCACCCAGTCGCCGTAGACGGCGTGGATGTGGTTGCTTGAGTAAGTCGCGATAAATTCGTCGGCGCTACAGGTGAAGCGGGTGAAGGCGTGAGGCCACGCAAGATCGGTCTGCTTCATGAGCTGCATATTTTTCTCCGCCTCGTATTGTACGAATTCACCGCGCAGGATCGCCAGCCAGTACTTGCCGTCGTTGCGCGTCAGACGCGCGAAGGTTGCCTGGCCTGGATGCGCCAGGTGGTGTACGCTCGCGCCGCCCGCGGGGAAGTAGAAGCTTTCGGGATAGAAATGCACCAGCGGCAGGTTATCTTTGGGATCGAACGAGGCACCCGCGAAGTACGTCGCGTGCTCGCCGGAGTTGCACAGATCCCAGATGCCCAGGTCGGCGTGATAGTGGCGCACGTCGGCGAACAGTACCGGCGTGTGAGCCAGGTGCTTGAAAATCTGCATGGTCAGCGCCGCGTCCATGTCTGCCTCGGTCGAGCAAACGTGCGGCTCGTGCGGACCATCCCAGTCGTAAGGATCGTT
>DASVMX010000548.1:0-29842 GCA_036384215.1 Ktedonobacteraceae bacterium
ATAGAGAAGCCCGTAGACTTCTGGTTGCTAGACTATTTTTCGACCAGGAGAACGTTTATTCTGATAAATCCTTCCTCATTGACGAGAAAGGACGCGTCACAGGCACAGCTTGCAGGATTGAAGGAGTTTTGTATGTCAGACACACCTTCTCAGGGATTGGAACGGCTCGCCGGAAGCGAGCGCACCTTACCACCTCACGCGCGCTGGCTCGAACCAGCCGACCCTCATCTGCGCATCGAGGTCAGTGTCTATCTGCGCGACCCCGCGGCTGACGAGCAGACCGGCCAGGGCAGCGCACACGCGCAGCAGCCAGGCCAGCAGTTGAGCAGGGCAGAATATATTGCCCGCCACAGCGCGTCGCCAGAGGATCTGGCAAAAATTGAGCAGTTCGCGCACGAGCATCATTTGCAGGTAACCGAGGTGAATCCCGCGTCTCGCAAGGTTGTACTGGCGGGAACCATCAGCCGCCTGGAGGCGGCTTTCGCCACCGAATTGCACCGCTATGAGCAGAATGGGCGGCGTTTCCGCGGGCGTTCCGGCTATCTGCATGTACCCGGTGAGATCGAAACGATCATTGATGGCGTCTTCGGGCTGGACAATCGGCAGCAGGCCCAGCCTCACTTCCGCCTGGCCAGAGATCCGCGACGCCCCAATGGCTATACTCCTCCCCAGCTCGCGCAACTATATGATTTTCCGCCTGGCCTCGATGGAAGTGGCGAGTGCGTCGCGCTGATCGAGCTTGGCGGGGGCTACAATGACGCGGACCTCACCGCTTATTTCCAGCAACTGGGCGTCGCCAAACCACAGGTCATCAGCGTTAGCGTAGACGGCGGAACAAATAGTCCCGGCGATCCAAATGGCGCGGACGGCGAGGTGGCCCTGGATATCGAAGTAGTTGGCGGTGTGGCTCCGGGCGCAAAGATCGCGGTCTACTTCGCCCCCAATACCGACCGCGGCTTCATCGACGCCATTACCCAGGCCATCCACGATACCACTAACAATCCCTCGGTGATTTCTATTAGCTGGGGCAGTCCCGAGGTCAACTGGACCAGCCAGGCAATGAACACCATGGATCAGGCCTTCCAGACGGCGGCATTGCTGGGGGTGACAATCTGCGTGGCCGCTGGCGACAATGGTTCGAGCGACGGCGTCAACGACAACAAAGCCCACGTGGACTTCCCTGCCTCCAGTCCCAACGCGCTGGGTTGCGGTGGAACACGCCTGGACGCGACTGGCAGCCAGGTCTCGGACGAGGTCGTGTGGAACGAAACCACAACCGGCGAGGGCGCGACCGGCGGCGGCATCAGCGACATCTTCCCCCTGCCGAACTGGCAGGCAAACGCGCATGTGCCACCCTCGGTCAACGACCAGCACACCGGGCGCGGCGTCCCCGATGTCGCGGGGGACGCCGATCCCATGACCGGCTACCAGGTCTACTTCGACGGGCAGAGCGTGCCCATTGGCGGCACCAGCGCCGTTGCACCCCTGTGGTCAGGTCTGATCGCGCTGATCAACCAGAAGCGCGGCAAACCCGTCGGCTATCTCAATCCCTATCTCTACCAGAACTACCAGCAGCTCGCGCAGAATAAAGCCTTGCGCGACATCACCAGCGGCAACAATGGCAGCTACTCCGCTGTCCCCGGCTGGGACGCCTGCACCGGACTCGGCACCCCCGACGGCGCGCTGTTGCTGCAAGCCCTGCTGGCAACGCAGGGCTAAAAGCCCCCATCATTGCTGGAAAGCCTGGCAATGGCCGGAGCTTATAAGTAAGGGACATCGCCCCGGCCATTGCCTGGCTTTCCAGCAATCCTGACAATCCCTGTCATGTTTGTGTGGTACAGTAGAAAAGAACTTTCTCACACAAAGCAAAAACGGGGAGCAGGCATATGCGAGCGGATAGATTACTATCAATCATGCTGCTGTTGCAGGTACACAGGCGAATTACGGCTCACGAGCTAGCGAAGCGACTGGAGGTTTCGGAGCGCACGATCTATCGCGATGTAGAGGCGTTGAGCGCCGCCGGCGTGCCGGTAACGGCGGAACGGGGAACGGGTGGCGGCTTGATGTTACTTGAGAGCTTTCGCACCAATCTGACAGGCTTAAACACAACGGAGGTGCAGGCGCTGTTCCTGGGACAGCCAACCCATCTGCTCAACGATCTGGGCTTGCACAAGGCCTCAGAAGCGGCGCTGATCAAGCTGCTGGCTGTGCTGCCCTCGATCAACCGCCAGAATGCCGAGTATGTACGCCAGCGCATCCATATTGATGTGGCGGGCTGGCGGCGCTCGAACGAAGAACCGCTGGAGTTTCTTCCCCTGCTCCAGGATGCGATCTGGCAGGAACGCAAAGTATCAATAGGCTATCAACGCGGCGAACAGGCGGTTGATCGCGTGCTAAATCCGCTGGGACTGGTGGCCAAAGGGAGAATCTGGTACCTGGTCGCCGCGATTGATGACAGCGTGCGCACCTATCGCGTTTCGCGTATCCAGCAGGCCGCGCTGCTCGACGAGCCCTGTGTTCGCCCACTCAACTTCGATCTCGCGAACTACTGGCGCGAATCGTCCAGCGCCTTTATCGCCAACATTCCGCGTTACTCGGTCGGCGTGCGCATCAAGCAAAGCGCCCTGGCGCGTATCTCGCAGGGAGGGCGCTACATTCAATTTGAACAGACAACTCCGCCCGATGACCAGGGCTGGATCGCGGCGCGCTTCCTTTTTGAGAATCGGGATGAAATCTGTGGTTATCTGCTAAGCTTTGGATCTGAGATAGAGATTCTCGAACCCGTGGAGATGCGCGAGCAGGTCATCGAACTGGCGCGCTGCCTGGTCGCGTTTTACGCGCAAAGAGAGATCGTGGAGAGTTCCGCCAGTTCTCTTTGCGCGGAAGAAGAACATGTCTAAGGCTATTTTTCAGGACGGGCTAGCCAGATATCTTGAGTTTGAATTTCCTCCACTCATCATCACTCAGCCCAACAGCAGTTTTAAGCGCGCGGAGATCTACCGTACTGAGCAACTCTTCGGCCATATAACAACAGCGGCCCAGGTGCTCTTCTTTCACAATACGGTCCATTGGCCAGACGAACCATTTACGTCGATACAGGAGGTGTAATTCGCGCAGGTCGGCACCAATCAGATTTTGCAGTTGCTCAAAAGAACTCATTTTCTTCCCTGTCCTTCCTCTACATCGAGGGGGTTCAAGCGTACACGGCAAAACGTACATCACCTATTATCTGCTTCAAGCATACCACAGAAGAGCACGCGCTGCCAGCCACAATACAAATAATCCCCACTGACCTGTATAGTTAATCATTGTGAAAAACAGATTCTTCAATTTGTGCCTCCCTTGACAAATCCCCTATTCTCGGTTACTATATCATCAACGGATATATCAACGAACGATATAAATCTATCAAAATGGCCGGTCGATCCGGCCACCTGGGAGAAATGCGCGTATGTCAAATGATGATCCGAGGAAACCGGAGGCTCTATTGCCGCTTACGCAGGCTGTTTTTCATATTCTGCTGGCCCTCGCTGATGGTGAGAAACATGGTTATGCCATTATGCAGGAGATTGGAGAACGCTCGGATGGCGTGGTACGCATGGGACCGGGCACGCTTTATGGCTCAATCCAGCGCATGCTCAAGGATGGATTGATTGTCGAGGTGCAAGAACGAGGCGAGCAGGTGCGCGGCGAGGTGCGCAGGCGTTACTATGCCCTGACGGGCTTCGGCTCGCGCGTCTTGCAGGCCGAGGCCCGGCGTCTGGAACAACTGGTACATATTGCTCAGAGCAAGCAGGTTCTGCGTGGCCTGGGCATACCAGGGGGTGCATAATGGACTATTCACCCCGCAAGCAGAAAACCTCGCTGGCCGAGCGCCTGTACCGTTTCCTCCTGCGCGCCTATCCGCGCGCCTTTCGCGAAGAATATGCCAGTGAGATGGTTCTGGTCTTCCGTGACGCCTATAGCGCGGCATGGCAACAGCAGAACGGCGCGGGAGTATTGCACATGGTAGGTGACTTTTTCTATGATTTTGTGAAGACAGTCTGTATAGAACATATGAGAGCCTGGATAGAGCCAAACAAGCTGGCCCTGGCCGGAAAGGAACAATTGGTTATGACCCTGCAATTCACCCTGGATGTGGCGCAGCGCACAGATATCGGGCGCAAGCGCAACAACAACGAAGATAACCTCATCTCTGTGGTCCCCAACGATGACCGGCTCTTGGAGTCCAAGGGCGCGCTCTTTGTGGTCTCCGACGGCATGGGTGGCCACGAGCGCGGAGAGGTCGCCAGTGAACTGGCAATTCAAAAAGTGAAGGATTACTATTACCAGGCAAATCAGGCTGACATCCCCTCCACGCTGCAAGAAGCCATTCAGCAAGCCAACCTCTCCATCGTCCAGGCAAATCAGGCCGTGAGCGAACCAGACTCAGGTAAATTACAGATGGGAGCCACCTGCGTGGCCGCCGTTCTGCACGCTCAGACCCTCTACGCCGCCAATGTTGGCGATAGCCGCGTCTATGTTCTGCACGAGGGGCAACTGCGCCAGATCACCCGCGACCACTCGTGGGTCGCGCGCCTGGTCGAACAGGGCGAGATCACCCCCGAACAGGCTCGCACCCATGAAAAGCGCAACGTCATCTACCGCTCGCTTGGCCAGCCCGAAGTTGAAGTTGATCTCTTCACCGAGCCCGTTCAGGAAGGTGATACCGTCATTCTCTGCACCGATGGCCTGTGCGGCGTAATAGAAGATGAAGACCTGCGCTCTATTGTTGAACAATACGGACCGGAAGAGAGCGTCCATCAGCTCATCGCCCGCGCCAACGAAGAAGGCGGCCCCGATAACGTCACCGCCATCGTCGTACGCGTCTCTGCGGCGTAGCCAGAAACACCAGTACATCAGTTCTTGTTTCAAAACGTGCCTGTCCGCTATAGGACAGGCACGCTGTCTGAAAAGCTCTGACACATTGCCATTTTATACAAGACGGCCTGCCCTTGTTATGCTATCATTTCTCGGGTCTCAAAAACATACAAGAACCAGATCGAGAAATGAGAGGAACCTGCTAAACCATGGATATGAAACTTGAACTTGTACCGATACCTGTCGCCGACATTGAGCGTGCAAAAGCGTTCTACGCCGAAAAAGTCGGCTTTCACGTCGACCATGATGTCCAGCCAGGCAATGGCTTTAGAGTGATCCAGCTTACGCCGCCTGGTTCGGCCTGCTCGGTCGCCATTGGCACCGGCATGGGCGAGATTTCTGAAATGCAGCCTGGATCACACAAAGGACTACACCTGGTTGTCGCGGACATCAACCAGGCCCGCGCGGAACTCACGGGCCGCGGCGTTGAAGTTGGAGACGTGAGCGATATGGGAGGTGTGAAATATGCCCATTTCAGCGATCCTGATGGCAATACATGGTCATTGCAGGAGCTACTTAAAAAACTTTAAATTGTCAGCAAAATCACGCAAAATGGGAGGTATTCTTTTTGCAAAAAGAATCGCGGCGGAGGCAACGCGTTGCAAAGGGAATACGCATGAGTTCAGTGCGCTCCACAACAAAGCCGCGCTTTACAACAACATGGCCACCTCTGCTTGTGAGGTGGCCATGTTGTTGTCTGAGATCAGGTAGGTATCCGAAAAAATTTAGCGCGGGATCGGGAAGAGTTGCTGGAGTTTCATCGCCAGCATCATATCACCGGCAATTTTCAGTTTGCCGCCGGTGAAGGCGTTCATTGCATTGATCTGGCCGGTAGCAATGCCCAACCAGTCCTGATCGGAAACGGTCAGCGTCATATCGGGCTTCTCAACGCCCCCCTTGATGAGTTCGCAGGTGCCATTCGCGATCTTCAAAGCGTACACCCCGGCCTCTTCGCCAGTAATGTTCCACTGCAGAGTTTTGTTCATACTGCCCGCGGCGGCAGGATTAAATAAAGTCACCATTGTGTCAAAAGCCTCGGCAATCGTCATGGTTGTTTCTCCTTCTTATTCTTCCAGAAAAAGGTCCTGTTGGCACTCTGTTAAGTATACCGTCGCTGGCAAACACTGTCCAGTTTGCCAGTTAACAAAATTATGGTCGTAGACCGCGTACTGCATTAATCCATCCACCGCAAAGGCTTTTTGCCACCGTCGGGCAGATGGCGGCAAAAAGCCTTTCTAGCAGAGCCTGCACGAAATTTCCGTCTCCCCACCTCTGCACAAATATACCCCGTGTAGTAAAATACACCACAGATCCCAATTCAATGCCGAAAAAAATACGAGGGAACCCTATGAACAAAACACTGATTCCAGTCGGTTTGGAACGCCGTCGTGAAGATTACACGCTGATTACTGGCCAGGCCCGCTATGTGGACGATCTGCGCGCCGAGCCAGGACGCCCGGCCATTCTCCACATGGTAGTGGTGCGCAGTCCTTATGCTCATGCAGAAGTGCATGCTATTGATCTGGAGGCGGCGCGAACTCTGCCCGGCGTGGTTGCCGCTTTCGCCGCGCAAGAACTGGTTGAGGCCATGCCGGGCATGGACGCCATTCCTGTGCCGCGTAAACTGAACAAACCTCTACGCAAACCACTGGCGACCCAGCGCGTGCGCTATGTCGGCGATCCGGTGGCCGTGGTTGTGGCAGAAGACCTTTCAGTAGCCATGGATGCCCGCGATCTCGTGGAAGTCGACTATACCCCGCTGCCCGCCGTGGCCGATCCCGAAGCGGCTCTGGCTCCCGGCGCGCCTCTGCTCTACACGGACCTGGGCTCGAATGTTGTCTTCGATACCCAGATCGGCGGCGGCGACCTTGATGCGGCCTTTGCGCAGGCAGATAAGACTACTCGCCTGCGCGTTGTCAATCAGCGCATCGCCCCCAGTTCTCTGGAGCCGCGCGCCTGTCTGTTCGACTTTAACCCGGCCAGCGGCGAATTGCGCGCCTGGCTCTCGTCCCAGGCTATTTATTCCGCTCGGGATACCCTGGCGAAATACCTGGGCCTCGAACGCGAGAATATTCATGTTTTCAATGCCGAGGTTGGTGGAGCTTTCGGGGCGAAATCGGCCTTCGTGGGTGAAGAGGTCGTCGCAGCAGCCCTGGCGGTGCGCCTGGGACGCCCCGTCAAGTGGATAGAGAGCCGCAGCGAGAATCTCCAGGCGCAAACTCAGGGGCGCGGTCAGGTTAACTATATCGAGGCCGGATACCAGGCGAATGGGCGCCTGCTCGCATTGCGGGTACACACAATCGCCGACCTGGGTGCGTTCCTGGCTAATACCACAACGATGGTCCCCGTTGGCACGGCTTCGATGCTCAATGGTCCTTACCGCATCCAGGCCATGCAAAGTCAGATCATTGGCGCATTTACTAATAAAGTGCCGACCGGGGCATACCGGGGCGCTGGCCGGCCCGAGGCAGCTTATATCCTGGAACGCACTATGGACCGCATCGCCCAGGAGACGGGCCTCGATCCAGTCGAGGTGCGCCGCCGCAATCTGATTGCCCCCGAGGCTTTCCCTTACACGACTCTCGTCGGCAGCCAGTACGACAGCGGTAACTATCAGGCAGCACTGGAGAAAGTTATTGAGATAGGCGATTATGCCGGCTGGCGCGCGAAACAGCAGGAGAGACGCCAGCAAGGCAACTCCCATCTGCTGGGCCTCGGTCTGGCGACCTATCTTGAGATCTCTGGCGGCGCGATGAGCGGACCCGGCATGCCACGCGAGGCCGCGACAGTACGCGTGCGCCGCGATGGTAGTATTCTGGTGCAGAGCGGCGTAGCCACCAACGGACAGGGCCACTTTACCGCCTTCACGCAGATTGTCGCCTCGATCTTCTCCGTTCCCGGCACACAGGTCGAGGTGCAGATGAATGATTCCGCGCTGCCCGCCTTCGGCATCGGCACTTTCGGCAGCCGCACCACACAGGTCTCCGGCACCGCCGTTCACCTGGCAGCCGAGGCCACGCGTGAGAAAGTATTGGCCCTGGCCGCGCAGCACCTGGAGGCCTCGCCTGACGACCTCGAACTGGCAAACAGCCAGGTCAGCGTACGCGGCGTCCCCTCGCGCGTGATCAGCCTGGGCGAGCTGGCGGCTCTGGTTGAAGCACAACCCGATCTCATCGAACGGGAGCAGCCCAATCCAGTCAACGGCGCCCCTATCGAGGGTCTGGCCTCCTGGCGCGATTTCAGCCCCGCCAGCGCAACCTTCTGTTCAGGCGCGCACCTCGCCGTCGTCGAGATCGACAGCGAAACGGGCGAACTGCATATTCTGCGCTATATAGCAGTTGACGATGGTGGAAATATCCTCAATCAGTACCTCGCCGACGCGCAGGTCCACGGTGCAATCGCTCAGGGCATAGGGCAGGCTCTCTACGAGGAGACCATCTATGGCTCGGATGGACAATTGCTCTCCAGCACGCTCATGGACTACACCATGCCCGTCGCTGAGCAGATCCCGGCCTTCCTGACCGCCTTCGTAGAAACCCCTTCGCCGATCAATCCGCTGGGCGCCAAAGGCGTGGGAGAAGGCGGCACCACCGGCGCGCCGCCAGCCGTTGTCAACGCTGCCATCGACGCTCTGGCTCCACTCGGCATCCGCCACCTCGATATGCCGCTCAAACCTGAGAAAATCTGGGCCAAAATCGCATCGGCTCGCTCCGGCAATTCTCCAGAGGCCGAGCCAGTTCTACCAGCTATCTTTAACGCCCGGCAAGCCAATCAAGAAGGTGGTACCTCCACCTTCGCTTAGACCAGGTACAGTATCAGATTATTGCGGAAAAGCGGTTGCCTTCCGCAATAATCTGACTACCACTTGTAGCAACTTCATCTGGCAAATCAAGGAAAGTTTTCCTTGTTAAAAAACATTGCTTCTTTGTAATAAAGAAAACTTTCCTTGATATTTTGAATATTATGGATTTATAAGAAAATTTCACGCTTCCTTGACATCCATATGTAATCTGATTATACTTACCAATATAGACTTTCCCTAAATCAAGGAAAGTTTTCCTGAAAGAACCGGGTGTATGAGTAAAGAAAACGTAGATGGATCTCACCATGGATCAGATATACAGGAGCAGCGGCGGCGCACAGCACTAAAAGGTGCGACCTTGCAGGACGTTGCGAATGCTGCCGGGGTGACTATCGGCACAGCTTCAAAAGCAATCAATGGGCGTGGCAAATTGAGCAAAGAAACGCGCGAACGTGTGCGTTATGAGGCTCGCCGCCTGGGCTTCCGCTTCCGCGACCTGGAAACAGAAGTTACGCCTATCGGGCCGCGCGCTATGATCGCGGTTCTCACAACCGATATCTATGGACGCTTCAGTCTTCCGCTTCTGATGGGCATTGAAGAGGCCTTTGGCACACGCCCCATTTCGGCAGTGCTCAGCGTCTTACGCGATCCAGCACTGGAAAAACACCATCTCCAGATGTTGCTCGACCGGCAGATCGATGGCATTGTAGTCTCTGCCAGGCGCGAAGATCCACGCCATCCCATTGATATCGGACCGGCTTCAATCCCGGTGATCTATGCTCATACACAGGTTGCCGACCCTGGGGCTCTCTGCGTGCTACCCGACGATGCTCAGGGTGCGCGCCTGGCTGTTGAGCATCTGGTGGAAACAGGTCGTCGTAACATTGCACATATTACCGGGCCAGGCTATTTCTCGGCGGTGCGCCTGCGCGAACAGGCACTGCGCCAGGTACTGGCGGAACATAATCTTCCTCTGCCTGAGCACAGAGTCCTCTCTGGCCCCTGGCAGGAAAGTTGGGGTTATACCGCGGCGCAGTATCTCTTGAAACAGGACCCCGCGATAGACGCTATCTTTTGCGGCAGCGACCAACTGGCCCGCGGCGCGCTGGATGGATTACACAAACTGGGCATCCGCGTCCCGGCTGAAATCGCCATTGTAGGCTTTGATAACTGGGAACCCATCGCCTGCGCGACTTATCCACAACTCACAACTGTGGACATGAATCTGGAGGCAATTGGCCACTATGTCGGGCAGAGCCTGCTTGATCTGCTCGCCGGGAAAGTACATACAGGCATCGTTCGCTTACCCTGCAATCTTGTTGTCCGCGACTCCAGCGCTAGAGCACCAGAAAAGTAGTTTGTAGCTACTAAACGTAGACGTTTTTCACAGAGATCGCTGAAAAACCTCGTTTAACATTAAGAGAAGACAAGAAAAGGAGGATATTTCACCAGTAACGAAACCGCCTGGCATGCCAGTACAAGGATTCTTATCCATCATTTGTATACTCATTGCCGAGTATCTGGCAGAGCGCATATGTCTACTCATCAGTATGGCTGTATGAGCAGTTGGCTTGCGCTGCCTGAAAGGACTGTTCTCATCCCTGGTAACATTGTTTGTTCTTTAGCGGAACAGAAAGAGGTATAGCAATGCAGCAACAAGGAGGCTCTCTTGTAACGCAACAAGGGGGAACAGATCGTCCATTCGCTCATATTTTCCGTACCCTCTCACTTGCATGTCTGCTCATAATCGTCCTGGGCCTCGTCGCGGCATGCGGCTCACCCTCCAATTCAGCGACAAGCGGCAGCGACAAAATCACTATTACCGAGATGGATTACTGGAGCGTACCATCTCAGGGCGCAACCCTGGCCAGTCTGTTCAAACAGTACGAGCAACTGCACCCCAACATCACCATCCAGCGTACTGCGGTCCCCTTCGATAGCTTGCTGCCTAAAGCTGACCAGGAAGCAGCTTCGCACACTCTGCCGAACTTAATCGCGCTGGACAATCCCGACGTTGCGGCCTTTGCCGCAACTGGCGCGCTCACCCAATTAGACCCATATATGCAGGGCAAATTTAGCGACTCCGATTTCTACTCTGGCCCCCTGCAAACCATGAAATACCAGGGAAAAACCTATTCGTTTCCGGTGGGCAATAATGACCTGGCACTGTTCTACAACATGAAAGCCTTCAAAGATGCAAATTTGAAGCCTCCGACGACCTGGACCGAACTGGTCGCGGACGCCAAACTGCTGACAAAGGGCAATACCTACGGCTTTGCCTTCTCCGCTCCCGCCAATGAACAGGCCACATTCCAGTTCGAGGCGTTCCTCTGGTCTAATCAGGGGGATCTCTCAAAAGTCGGCTCAGCGCAAAGCGTGGCCGCTTTACAATTGCTAACCAGCCTGATTCAGAACGGTTCGGCCTCTAAAGGCGCGCTCAACTGGGGCCAGCCTGATGTGGCCACACAGTTTGGCGAAGGGCATGCGGCAATGATGGAAAATGGGCCGTGGGAAATCCCATACCTGGAGCAGCAGGCCAATATGAAGTTTGGCACCGATTTCGGGGTTGTTCCCATGCCTGTCCCGCAGGCAGGCGGATCACCGGTTGTGCCGCTGGGTGGCGAGTCCTGGACGATCCCGGTGAGCAGCAACACCGCGGCAGTCAAAGCGACCTGGGACCTGGTCAACTGGCTGGAACAGCCTGCCCAATTGCTGACACTTGACAAAGGCTTCGGCTATATCCCCGCCATCAAGAGCACAGCCCAGCAACTGCTGCAAAGTGAAACCAATCTCCAGGTCTTCGCCGACGAGTTTAACACTGCCAAAGCGCGCACCGCGGTGCTGGGCGCAAAATATCCCAAAGTCTCGCAGGCCATATGGACTGCCGAACAGGCAGCTCTCTCTGGCAGCCAATCACCGCAGGCAGCCTTAGCACAGGCCCAGCAACAAATTAATACTATCCTGAATGGTTAAACAGGCTTGTATACCATGTACTCACCCGGCAGAAGGTGCATCCTTCTGCCGGGCGGGCAAACAAACGCGCAATCACTATAGTAAACTTAACCTGTTACCTGACGGATAGATTACATCTGAAAGTCAAGAAAATTGACCATTATTCCCGGAACCCTGTGGATAAGTAGTCAAGAATGTTGACGAACACAGGTTACATGCAAATTATAATTCAATCCTTGCCTGTAATAACGTCAAAAATCGCCAAATACCTGGAGAGCGGAGAGAATTTCTCTCCCTATGGTCTAGCCATTTGTGCATGACAAAACACAGAGGCTTTCAAGCTCGGATTGTTGTAAGGAGTACCAGCCTTGGCATTAAAAGCTCATACTCTGGTAACAGAAAGTCTGGTGGCCAGCACGCGCGCAGTCGTGCCACATCGGCGCTGGCGTTTGAAGCGCCCAGGCCTGGCTCGCCTGCTTTTTCTTCTGCCGCTGATTGGGTATCTGCTGATCTTCTATGGCTATCCACTGTGGTATAGCATCCAGATTAGCCTGGAACAGTATGATTTACAAGCAGAGATCACCGGCGTCGCGTCCTTTGTGGGTCTGGCAAACTACCTGGCAGATTTTCGCGATCCGACCTTTCAGGCCGCGGCCCTGCATACCCTGCTCTTTACGGTGCTTTCTATCATCCCCCAGTTTTTGCTGGGATTGCTGCTAGCACTGTTCTTTTTCCGCCATTTCCCTTTAAGCCGCATCCTGCGCTCGCTCTTTCTGCTGCCCTGGCTCCTGCCACTGATTGTCTCCGGCACTATCTGGAAATGGCTCTTTAACGAGACCAACGGACTGATCGATCAATTTTTGGCCGTGCTGCATATCGTCCCGGCCCATTTTAGCTGGCTGACTACGCCCGGCTGGGCTCTGGCAGCGTTGATTATGACCAATATCTGGCTGGGCATTCCTTTCAATATGGTCATCCTGTACAGCGGTCTCCAGGGCATTCCTCAGGAATTTTATGAAGCGGCGGCCATCGACGGTTCAAATGCGTGGCAACGCTTCCGCTATGTGACCTTGCCAATGCTGGAACCAGTGATTGGCATTGTGCTGATGCTGGGTTTTATCTATACACTGAAAGTCTTTGACATCATCTATGTCATCACTCAGGGCGGTCCCGCCAACACAACCCAGACCTTCGCAACCTGGTCCTATACGCTCTCCTTCGGCGAGCAGTTGTTCGGTCAGGGAGCAGCGCAGGCCAATCTGATCCTGGTAATCTCGCTGGCAATCGCGCTGGTATATCTCTGGTGGTCGCGCCGCCATACTCAATGGATATAGCAAAGGAGTTTCTGCTCAATGCAAAGTGGCATCCCCCTTCCAGCCAGAGGCACACGGCCAGCGCGGTCTTACAAACGCTTGCTGACAAACATCATCTCGACCGGCATAGGCGTCCTGTTAACTGCTGTGATGCTCTTCCCGCTCTATTGGATGCTTATCAATTCGTTTGAGACAACCCAGGAGATGTTCAGTATTCCCGTTGCGCTGTTTCCCGGCCATCTAACAATCGAGCCATACATCTCCGTCATACAGACACAGTTGCCTCACCTGGCAACCAGCCTGATCGTAGCCGTGGGGTCCGCGCTGATCTCGATCCTTATCGCCACACCAGCAGCATACGCGCTCGCTCATTTTCGCCTGCGTGTTACCTTGTTGCTTGTCTTCTTTCTCCTCCTGACGCAAATGATTCCAACAGTTACGCTCGCCACACCGATGTTCTTAATCTTTAATCAATTTAATCTGCTCAACAGTTATCCTGGATTGATCCTGGCAGATACTACCTATGCTGTCCCTTTCGCGGTGCTGATTTTACGTACATTCTTCCTTTCAGTTCCCTACGAACTGGCGCAGGCCGCCTTTGTTGATGGAACTGGCGAGTGGGGTGCCTTTGTACGCGTCATCCTGCCATTGATTACTCCTGGGGTGATTACCGCCGGTCTGTTCGCGTTTCTCTTCGCCTGGGGCGATTTTATCTATGCCCTGACGCTGAATACCACGAATACTATCCAACCAGTGACCTTGAGTATCTATACGTACATTGGACAGTATAGCGATTTCTGGAATAGCGCGATGGCAGTAGCAACCCTCGCTTCCATCCCGACCGCGATTTTGCTAGTCTTATTTCAACGTTACATCACCGCCGGCCTGACCGCTGGCGCGATCAAAGGATAAACGCCATGACCGGCTAACCGGCAAAAAGACTCATATCTTCGCACCTCACAGCAAACTTCTACTTTCAGAGAGAAGAGAAGTTCTTTTGCTCCCAAATAGAAAGGATCTTTCATGACCTCGTCAGTCTCTTCCCAGGCTCAGGAGAATACGCCAGGGCCCTGGCGTTCATCAGCGGTAGAGCATACAACAACGACGTTTGAAGGCGGCTTCTGGGCGCCTCGCTTGCAGGCGATACGCGAGGGTGCTCTGCCCGCGATCTATGCCCAGATGCGCGCTGATGGCCATTTTGGAAACTTCTACGCATGCTGGAATGGCGGTGTTCAGCGCACGCCCTATATCTTCTGGGAATCCGACATTAGCAAATGGATCGAGGCGGCCAGCTACAGCCTGGCCACCCATCCTGACGCGTCGCTGGCCGCCCTGGTCGATGAGGCTGTCGCCTTTCTGGTCGCGCAACAGCAGCCCGATGGCTATCTCAATATCTGGTATACCAGAGTAGAACTGGAAAAACGCTGGAGCAATCTGCGCGATAATCACGAACTTTACTGCGCCGGCCACCTGTTTGAAGCCGCGGTAGCCCACTTCCAGGCCACGGGGAAACGCGAACTGCTGAACGCGGCCTGCCGCTATGCCGATTATATCGCAACCATCTTTGGGATCGAGGAAGGCAAACGCCGCGGCTATAGTGGCCATGAAGAGATTGAACTTGCCCTCGTGAAGCTCTATCACGCAACTGATGAGATCCGCTATCTGCACCTGGCACGCTACTTTATCGAAGAACGCGGGCGACGTCCTCACTACTTTGACGAGGAGGCACTGTCACGGGGCGAAATACCCCCACAGTTCTGGGCATCGACGTATGAATACAATCAATCTCATCTACCTGTACGCGAGCAGCAAGAAGTCGTGGGACACGCGGTACGCGCAATGTATCTGCTCAGCGCGGTCGCCGATCTCGCACGCGAATTGAACGATCTCGGTTTGCAGCAGACGTGCGAGCGGCTCTGGCACCATCTGATCTCCAACCGAGTGTATATCACTGGCGCACTCGGCTCTTCTGCCCACAACGAGGGCTTTACCGCCGACTACGATCTCCCCAACCTGGATGCCTACGCCGAAACCTGTGCCGCCATCGGGCTGGTCTTCTGGAATTATCGTATGCTCCTGCTGAATGTCGACCACCGCTATGCCGATGTCCTGGAACTGGCACTCTACAACGGCGTACTCAGCGGTGTCTCGTTTGACGGCACCACCTTCTTTTACGAGAATCCTCTGGAGAGCAAGGGCGGCTATCAACGCCTGCCCTGGTATAAATGCGCCTGTTGTCCTCCCAACCTCGCGCGCCTGTTCCTCTCGCTGGGGCATTACCTGTATACCACCAACGAACGCGAGATCATCGTCCATCTTTACGCTCAGAGTACCAGCACCCTGCAACTCGACACGCACCGGGTCACTCTACATCAGCGCACCAATTACCCGTGGGATGGCGATGTAGAGATCTCTGTTGAGGTAACTGAACCCATCGAGTTTGACCTCAACGTCCGCATTCCCGGCTGGTGTAAACAGGCTCACCTGGTCTGCCTGGGTGAAGAGATCCCGCTGGAGTTGCGCAATGGCTACGCTCGCGTCCGCCGCCTGTGGCGCTCCGGCGATAGCCTGCTCCTGCGCCTGAGCATGCCCGTCGAACGCGCCTACGCCCACCCGGCAGTGCGTTCCACCGTCGGCAGCGTTGCCCTGCGCCGCGGTCCCCTGGTTTACTGCCTCGAAGCAACGGACTACCCCGTCCCTCTCCACCAGGTCCACCTCTCCCGGCAAGCGCCGCTCACAGCCAGCTTCGCCGCGAACACCCTCGATGGCGTTATGGTCATCAAAGGTCCCGCCTCCATCCTGCAAACAGAGGACTGGCCAGAGACTCTCTACCGCTCAACTCCACCCATCGCCAGCAAACACGAATTGACAGCCATCCCCTACTACGCCTGGGGCCACCGCGGCACAGGCGAGATGCGCGTCTGGATTCAGGAAAGTTAAAGCGAGAAACAGCACTGCTTGAGAATCGATCTTCTTTGAGAAGAGCTCTATCCCTGGCTCTTTGAGTACATGCCAGTAGGGTCAAGTTCGGCGCGAATCTGGTGGAGTTCTTCGGCGGTAGGCGCGGGCGTCTCTGCAATGGTTGCGGCTCGTTTGAGCTTCCAGGCAACGGCGTCTTCGACTTCTTCCAGGGTGACTCCGGGATGCAGGGAAACCAGTTGCATCTCGCGCTCAGGATTATCGAAGTTGAATAACGCCTTGTCGGTAATCACCAGTTGTGGACCCTGGCCAGGAATGCCCTGACGCCGCCGGCTGTCTCCGCCGGTCAGATAACCGGGCGAGGTCATGAAATCAAGCTTCTCGACAAAGGCCCGGCGCTTGAGATACATAATGTAGTAGCAACGCTGGGCGTTGCTAGCGATTTCGCAGGCGCCTCCGCTGCCGGGCAGGCGCGTTTTGGGCGCGTTATAGCTGCCGATCACACTGGTATTGAGGTTGCCGTAACGGTCAATCTGCGCTCCTCCAAGTAAGGCGACCTCAACCAGCCCGCGCTGCAAATACAAGCCGAACAGGTCGGCCATGGAGACCACTGAAGTCGCTCCTGTGACCAGGGTAGGATCACCTATCGAAAGAGGCAGGCGCGCGGGCCGCGCTCCATAGACACCCGACTCATAGATCAGTTCAAGTTCGGGCGCGACAGTGTGGCGCGCCAGGTTACAGGCGATATTGGGCAAGCCCACGCCTACAAAGACACCGCGCACACCAGCCAGAGCACGCGCCGCTGTTACAATCATCATCTCGGAAGATGAATAAGACGCTGCGATCTGACTCATCTATATTCTCCATATTCTACGGCGGCTGCCAGCGCGGAGCCAGGCTTGATACGCTCCAATGTGGCCGTTCCCAGCTTACGCACATATTCAGCCGGATCGGCAACGCCATATACCCACTCGTCCAACCAGGCCAGGGTGCGCTGGTGGTCGCGCGAGATTTTATCCCATTCCAGGTAGAACTGGTTGTCACGATCGTAATAGCCCTGCACATACGATGGGTACGCGCCATGGGGGGCGTGGACAACCGCGTCGACGATTAAGCCGGGAATCACTGTGCGGTTGGGGTCAGCGCGAATCACTGCTTCCTCGACGATCTCTTCTACCACCACAATCACCTTGCGCGCGGCAAAAGCAGCCTCTTTCTGCACGCCGAGTAGCCCCCACAGCTGGGTATTGCCCTGGCTGTCAGCGCGCTGCGCGTGAATGATTGCCAGATCAGGATGCAGCGGCGGCACAACCGCGATTGGACCATCGCCGTAGGGGCTTTCGACAAACTTGATCTGCTCGTTGACCAGGGGCATATCGGAACCAAGATAGCTGCGCAGGGGATAAAAGGGCAGGCGCAAAGCCCCCGCCTGGTAGCGGCACACCATGCCATAGTGGGAATATTCTTCGATTGCCAGCGGACCCGGCACGCCGTTTTCGATTGCGCGGCGCAGACAGTGGAGCGAACCCACCCCAGGATTGCCCAGATAGCTAAAAACCAGCTTACTCGCCACGCCCGCCGCAACCATCTGGTCATAAATCAGATCCGGCGTCATGCGAATCAAGGTCAAATCGCGCCGGCCCTGGCGGACGATCTCATGACCTGCGGCAAAGCAAATAAAGGCGGTGAACCCCTCAATAGCCACTGACATACCATCGTGCACATACGCTGCCATCGCGTCATACATGGAAAGACGCTTATTACTCATAGACTCCTCCGATAGCTGCTCACCTGCTGCTTCCTGGTACAGCCAATGGTTGTGTTCTCGTAACAGCGAGCAATTTCTGGCTCTGGCCCAAGTGTACGTAACGCGTTGTGATATGTCCAATACAAAATCTTGCGGTTGTTATCTAACATATTTATAATAATCGCTATGGACAGTAAACTTGACCTGCGCCGGCTCTACTATTTCGTGGTTGTAGCCGAGGAATTGCACTTTACACGCGCGGCGGAGCGCCTGCACATTGCTCAGCCTCCGCTGAGCTATCATATTCAGCAGCTCGAACACGAACTCGATGTGCAATTGTTTGAGCGTACACGCCATCATGTACAGTTGACCGACGCAGGGCGCACGCTGTTGAGCGAAGCCTATCGACTTTTCGGCCAGGTCGAGCAAATGATCCGCATGGTTCAGCGCGTTGGGCATGGAGAAATGGGTATGTTGACGCTCGGCTTTGTCCCTTCCGCATCCAATATGATCCTGCCAACCATTCTGCGCATCTTTCGCGAGCGCTTTCCAGAGGTTCGCCTGCTGCTCAAAGAACAAAACCCGGATCAGCTCATACGCGGCCTGGAGGAACAGCACCTGGACGTTGGTTTCCTCTATCTGCCCTGCGAGAGCCAGACTCTGGAAACGCGTGCCGTCTCGCGCGAACCGCTGCTTGCGGTCCTGCCAGAGCATCATCGTCTGGCCGAACAAACCGAGATTGCACTCTCCGACCTCGCGGAAGAGTTTTTTGTCCTCCCGCCGCGCTATGCCGCCGTTCCTGGCCTGCTCTCGCACATCATGGAAGCCTGCCTCAGAGCTGGATTTGTGCCCAGGCTGGCCCAGGAAGCCTGGCTGATGCAAACCATCATCGGCCTCGTAGCCGCCAATATCGGCGTCGCGCTCGTCCCCGCCTCTGTCCAACACCTCCACCGCACTGGCGTGGTCTACAAACCCCTGCGAGATCCATCTATCCACGTCGCAATGGGCATGCTCTGGCAACGCGGCGCAACCCTGCCCACCCTCCAACTCTTTCTGCGCCTGGTCGATGAAATCGCGCAAAGCGAAACAATGAACGCCTCTTAAGGTTCTATCCTGTTCAGATGCGAAACTATATCAGGGAAAGCCTTTTCTCAGTATTTTTGCAATGATGAAAAAAGAGCATTGAATACTGTTATTTTAACACATCAGAAGACAGAAGTATCGCGCTACGTGAATCGCCACACAAGCACATCAAATGTGCAATTGTAACCTTATTGCGTACTCATTTTTAGACCCTGGAAAGATTCCGGGAAAGGTCGCCAATCTGTGGCGCTCTTTTGCTTATGTAATACTCTCATATTCTGCAAAGCTTTTCAGTCCTGCAAGGATATTCATCCAGACCGCCTCCCTTTCACGAATGGAAGTGTGCAGGCTTACAGGAACAAAGCAGATGCAGAAATGCGGAGGCGTTCCATCGGATACAAGGAGGTGTGTATGCGTGTCTGGATTCTATCTGGACGATCACGACCGCTCGCTTTCGGTGCCCTTTTTTCCCTTCTGCTGCTTCTGGCATGGTCGTTTATGGTGACTCCTCAGTCAGCTTACGCGGCGACACACGGTCATTACCAGCAGACAAACCTGGTGTCCGACCTTGCGGATCAGGCTCCACTGGTTGACAAACAACTGGTCAATCCGTGGGGATTAGTCGCGAGCCCGACCTCTCCCTGGTGGATATCGGATAATGGGACAGGTCTTTCTACCCTCTATAATGGCCAGGGTGCGAAGGTTCCACTGACCGTTACGGTCCCGCCTCCCAAGGGCAGCCCGGCAGGAACGATATCTGCTCCGACGGGCATCATTTTTAACGGCACCAGCGGTTTTACGGTGTCAGAAAATGGGCAAACTGGCCCCAGCCTGTTCGTTTTTGCCACCGAGGATGGAACCATTTCGGGCTGGAATCCTACAGTGGATCGCACCAATGCCATCCTGACTGTAGATCGCTCGAAAGTAGGCCCGGGCGCGGTCTACAAAGGCCTGGCTATTGGCAGCAACGCAGACGGAACCTTCCTCTTTGCTACTAATTTCCGCTTTGGTGACATCGAGGTATTTAACGAGAATTTCGAGCTGGTGCACACCATCGTTGACCCGACGCTCCCATTCGGCTACGCGCCTTTTGGCATCCAGGATATTGGAGGCAATCTCTACGTCACATTCGCGCTACGAGACTCAGCCAGGCACGATGATGTAGCTGGTCCAGGCCATGGCTTTGTCGATGTGTTTAGCACACAGGGTCGCCTGCTGCGCCGCCTTATCTCGCATGGAAGGCTCAACTCCCCCTGGGGGCTGGCCCTGGCACCGGCGAACTTTGGCCGCTTCAGCTATGATCTGCTGGTTGGCAACTTCGGCGATGGCCGCATTCATGCCTATGATCCACGAAACGGCGAGCCCCGTGGCGTCCTGCGCGACAGCAAGGGCCACCCGATCTCGATCGATGGTCTGTGGGCCCTGCAGTTCGGAAATGGAGCAGCCGCCGGCGCGACCAATCAACTCTTTTTCACGGCCGGCACTGACGAAGAAGCACATGGCCTCTTCGGCTTTATTCAAGCCGCTCCAGCGTCTGATTAGCCCTCTATAAGCCACAGTTCACAACACCCGATCCCCCATAGGAAAAGGAAAGACAGGTGCAGGCTGAACATTGTCCGGCCTGCACCTGTCTTTCTGTAAACCAGCCTGGCACAAACAACAAAAAAGCGAGGGACAGCGTGCCCCTCTCCTGGAAAGCAGAGCTTAGCTCTCGCGTCTCGGCTCCAGCAGATATACTCCTGTCACCAGGCCAGCGATAAGACAAATTACCCCGGCAAAAAAGGTCAGCGCCTCCATCCCCAATGAAGAGGGTGACGCTACCATCCCGCGAAAACCGATGTACATCAGCCCGAAGCCCACCATTAACAAAATGATCATCGCAACTAGAATGGCTAGCACTTTCATCTACAGTCTCCTCTTCGCATGGCTGGCATTCATTTTCCCTGAAAATCGAGATCTCCCTTATCATATCGGCAAAATCCACGCAAGATTGAGACACAATTGAGACATCCGCCAGGAGCATAGCAGTTCGTTTATGAGAACATTCACATGATTTTTCCTGTTTTCACTGAGGAAACATTGATGTTCTCGCTGAAACGAGCACACTGTGCGTCTACGCGGTCGCGCGCTGCCCGGCCAGTTCGTATTTATTGGCGAAGACGCGCGGGCTGCAATAGATGTTGCGCTTCGCGAAGGGTTCAGGTGCCTCCTGCCTGAGCCGCGCCTGGATGTGAGGCTTGCTCGCCCCCAGCCCGGTAAACCACGGCTGGGGCAGCGCGGAGTACTCCTCCACCCAATCCGGGCAGGGCACGTTATACTGGAAACACAGGTATTCGACGGAAGCCGCGCAAAAAGCGGCCCATTGGTGCAGTTCCGGCGTAATACCCTCTGGCTCCTGCAACGGCTCGTTTACCAGGTCCGCGCGCCGGTCTATCGCGTAACTATACCAGTAATTAAGAAAATCTCCCAGCGCAGTCCACGGGCGTTCTCCCCGAAAAATCTCCTGGCAGGTCATGCGCATGGTTTGCAGTTCAGCCCACATGGCCTTCACCTCTTTATACGTCTACTGATCGGTTGACATCAAGGCATTACAACCATTTTTCCAATTATACCATAGCTGCAATCGTTAGAAGAGTGCATCCAGTGTCTTGTCGAGCACACACTCTCTCTGCCAGGCCTGATCGGCGTAGTGATTGACCAGTTCCTGTGCTTGCTCGCGCGTCTGGATAGCGAGCATTTCGCACAACGCGAGGATATCATCCTCGTCTTTGTCGCGTCCCGCCAGCAATTTGAGAACCAGGATACACTCGGCATTCGGGACATAAATCTCCAGATTTGGGTAGGTTAGCCAGAGATTCAGAGCACCCAGTTCCTGTGTAAAAGCCGCGACCACATCGTTCATCCAATCGCGCCTGATCTGAAACTTTTTCGCGACCGCGTTCACCGCCGAACGAAAAACTTTTGTCGCATTGCTCGGCTCGGTTGTGTCAGGAAAATCCAGCGGGATCACATCGACATCCTTGGTAGAAGCCCGATTCTTCAGAAAAAACATCATATACACGCCCCCCACCACAGCCAGGCGCACCGGCTTCTGAATCTTGCGCTTCTCCAATTCCTCATCTAGCGCCTGAAAACAGGCTTCTACTTCGTTGCTCTCCATGCCCGGCCCTTTCAAGGATCTTCTCCATCTCTCCCCCGGACCTTCCCCTCGTCAGAAGCAAGTATAGCACAGTCTGACCAGATCTTCAGGCAAGATATCTCCTGGCTCCAGACGCTGATTCGCCTGCGCGAAACGGGCATGCCGCTGGCGCAGATGATCCATTTCGCCGAACTGCGAAGCCAGGGCGATGGCACGGCTACTGAGCGCCGGCTCATCCTGGAAGAACACCAGCGCGCCCTGGAGCAGCATATGCACAAATTAGAGCAGCATATGGACGAACTGGCGTACGCCCTGGACCTCGACCCGCTTGAACTGCGCCTGCGCAATGACACACCAGTTCATCCCCAGAGCGGCCAGCCCTGGTCGAGCCGGAATCTACGCGAATGCTTTGAAGTGGGCGCGCAGGCCTTCGGCTGGGAACGCCGCCCACGCGCGCCGCGCTCTATGCGAGACGGTCATGAACTGATCGGCTGGGGCGTGGCTGGCAGCTACTATCCCTACAATCGCCAGCCAGCAGAGGCCCGCTTGCGCCTGCTAGCCAATGGCAGCGCGCTTATCCAGAGCAGCGCAACCGACATTGGCCCCGGCACCGCCACTATCCTGGCCCAGATCGCTTCGGACGCGCTCGGCCTGCCTCTGGCAAAGATTCGCTGCGAACTTTGTTGAAAACCCCGACCTGGAACTCAATCCGCTCGGAGTCAAAGGCGTCGGCGAAATCGCTATTGTTGGCATCGCCCCGGCTATCGCCAATGCCATTTACCACGCCACAGGCCGCCGCATACGCGACCTGCCCATTACCATGGATAAATTGTTGTAGAAGTTTGGGAAGCCAGTCCTGGAGGACAGGCATACCAGCAGCCTGTCCTCCAGGACCGGCTTCCCAAACTTCTACAGGGATTTCTAGTTTGCTAAACGTTGCGCGCTTCCAACCCGAAGGTTTGCGCCAGGAGTTCAAGGACGTGGACGCGGTTTTCGTGGCCATAGATGAGGGTGGTGATCATCAGTTCATCGGCTTTAGTACGCTCGATCAAGCTTTCCAGTTGGTTTTTCACTTTGCCAGGTGTGCCCATGATGCGCTGCGCGCGTACGGTCTGCGCCAGAGCCAGTTCGCTGGGAGTGTAGACATGAGCCAGCGCCTCTGCAGGGCTGGGCAGCGGACCTGAGCGCCCGCTGCGCATGCGCGCCCAGGCCAGGGCCATTGAAGCGACCAGTTCCTCCACACGTTCGTCAGTATCCGCGCAGACCACCGAGGTGGCAACAATTGTGTGAGACCGCTGAATAACGGCGGACGGCTCAAATTGCTCCTGATACAGCTTTGTGGCCAGCTCAGCTCCCTGCGGATTGATATGGTGCGCGAAGGCAAAACCCAGACCAAGGGTCGCGGACACCCGGGCGCTATAATCGCTGGAACCCAGCAGCCAGACAGGCGGCAAACTGGTATCAGTCGGCACGGCGCTGACAGAATGGAAAGGATGGTCGTCCGGGAAACCCGCGTTGCTGAAAGCAAAAAGCTGCGCCAACTGCTCGGTGAAGTCATCAGCTCCCAGCGCGGCCTTCGAGCGGCGCAGCGCCAGGGCGGTCATTGGATCTGTGCCTGGCGCGCGTCCGATCCCCAGGTCAATCCGCTCGGGATGAAGCGCGGCCAGCACACGGAAGTTTTCAGCCACCTTGAGCGGCGCGTGATTAGGCAACATCACGCCGCCTGAACCCACACGGATGCTCTTCGTAGCCTCGGCAATGTGTCCAATCATAATCTCAGGCGAAGAGCTGGCCAGCATCGACGTATTGTGATGTTCAGCCAACCAGTAACGCGAATACCCAAGCCGCTCGGCCTGGCGCGCCAGTTCAATCGTATTGCGCAGCGCCTGAGTACTGGTCACGCCGGCATCAATCGGCGAAAGGTCAAGCACTGAAAGAGGAAATGCCATACTGTGATGTCCTTTATAGAGCCAGGATCAAAACTTTTTCTACTTCTGTCTCATCAAGAAGAACACTCCATAACCCGGCATTTATGCCCGCTCGACCAGCCTATTTTCCCTGGCTCTCCCCGCGCATGACCTCCTCTATATAACGCGCCTCTCGCTTCTTGCGCAACCGGTCTGAAACAATAGCAAAAACGATTGAGAGAACGATTGAGACTATCAGAACCCAGATCGCCACTGTCCTCTGTTGAGCCACAAGACACAAACCTACGGAAAGAAAGATCCCAACGATCATGATCATTGTAAACAACTGACTGGAAGCAGGATAGCCCGTATATGTTTTAACGCCAATCTTTCTGTTCATTGATCCACCATTTTGTCTTTCCCTTCTTTAGCCAGGTAGCAAAGCTACCAGATCCTTCCGCATAAAACTCATGCTTACACATGAAACGAACACATGGGTTTAGAGATAACAGGGAATCTGAACAAGAGCAGCGTCACCGTGCCATTCTTGTTCAGATTCCTTGTTATCACCGGCATTTGAACCAAAAAGCTCCGAATAGTCCTACTGAAAGGCCGTTTTCATTTGACGAAGCGCCCTGGAAAAGCTACAATGAATGAGAAGAGAGCAGAAAGTCTGTAGTGCTTCCAGGGCGATTCGAGGAAGAAGCTATGAGCACATCCCTTTTTTGCGATTTTTGCGGGGCAGCATTGGCGGAAACCACCAGTCTATGCACTGCCTGTGGTGCTGCTATCGTCTCCTCCTGTAGCGCAATCGCGCCGCCAGGTAAACAGATCGCTACGGCATCTGGCTATGCCCAAACAGCCTCTTCTCCATCACAAACTCCCTGCGCGCTCCCGCCTAAATTCTTGCTCGCCCGCCGCTATCGAATTCTCCGCCAACTGGGTCGAGGTGGATTCGCGACTGTCTATCAGGCCAGAGATCGCGCTCAGGGGAATAGACTGGTCGCGATCAAGCAGTTTCACCTGGAAACGCTCAGCCTGCAAGCGATGCTCGACGCCACCGATGCCTATACTCGCGAGGTCAATCATCTCTCACAATTGCGCCACCGACACCTCCCACGCATCTACGCCCATTTTATGGATGAGCAGCACTGGTACATTGTCATGGAATACATCGATGGCAGAACCCTGGAAGAAGTGCTGCAAAACAGCCGCCACGGCTCTCTGCCGGCCATGCAGGTGCTTGATATCGGCATCGTGTTGTGCGACGTGCTGCGCTACCTGCATACACGGCAACCCCCGCTGATTTTTCGCGATGTTAAACCGGCGAATGTCATCCTCACACGCTCAAATAAGCTGTACCTGATTGATTTCGGCACAACCAAGCTCTATCGGCCCGGCTGGAAAGACACCGGCCCGCTCGGCACGCCAGGCTACGCAGCTCCCGAACAGTACGGCAGGCGCGCCCATACCACGCCTCAGAGCGATATCTATAGCCTGGGAGCCACGCTCCAGACCCTGCTCACTGGCAAAGAGCCGCTGGAGATCCTCCAACACGGCCTTCCACTCAAACCTTCCAGGCGCGTTCCACCCCGCCTGCAACACGAGATCACGCGTATGCTCGTTCGTGAAGCGACCAGCAGGCCATCGAATGTCACAGAGGTCAAACAGACGCTGCAAGAGATTAAAGCGCAATTTCCCAGCCAGAAAATCAAAGCTGCCTGCTCCTTCTTCGCGGAAACATTCAAGGAAACCTCGGCCCTGGCATGTATGGCTCTGATCCTGCTCGCGTTTGTGGATGTTGCCGCATTCGCGGATATGACCCTGCAAGTGCTCTGGGCGATATCCTTACTGATTATCGTAGGTTTTACTACTCTGAGTAGCATATTTAAGTTGCGCATCGCCAGCCAGGAGAGTCAGGCCCGGCTCGCCACAAGCGAAAAATTCTCTATCATCTGGAGGCAACTCTCCCTCTCCCTCCCTCTTTCTCTACTAGCTTCGATGGCCCTCTACTATTTCATGTATATCATCAATCTCTTTGGATCTTCTCCAGGCGACGAGAATCTGGGCGTCGATGTGGTGACGTTTGTAATCATTGTCGGCGGGAGCATTGTCGCCAGCCTTGGCTGGGCTATCAGACAGTTCTTTGTTGTCAGATCCGCGCGCAAACGTGCCAACCAGCGCCAGCAGGAAATTTTAATCCAACAGCTTACGCGCATCCACCATTAAACAAGCCAGGCCACGCCTCTTCTCCAACACTTTACAATTTGCAGTGTTGGGCTCTCGGAACATATAATGTACTCGTTAACCCAAGGGAGGCATGGTGTGAATACAGAAATACGCATTATACCGGTCAATGGTATCGGTGAAATATCTTCAGGAGCCGATTTAGGGCTCCTTATCTTTGAGGCGCTCCAGGCACAGCAGATGACGCTCCAGCAAGGCGATGTGCTGGTGGTAACGCAAAAAATTGTCTCCAAGGCCGAAGGGCAACTGGTCAAACTGGAGACGGTCGAACCCTCGGAGTTCGCGCGCATTGCCGCGCAGACCAGCCGCAAGGATGCGCACTATATTGAGGTGGCCCTGCGCGAGAGCCGCCGAATTGTGCGCATGGACCACGGAGTACTGCTCACAGAGACACACCACGGTTTTATCTGTGCCAATTCGGGCATCGATGAGTCCAATGTGAGCGGCAACGAAGGTGAGGTTATGCTCCTGCCGCAGGATTCGGACCACTCCGCCCGCGAGATACGCGCGCGGCTCCAGAAATTGTCGCACGAGGGTACGAACTTTGAGATCGGGGTGATTATTTCCGATACCTGGGGCCGGCCCTGGCGCAATGGGCAGGTGAATATGGCCATCGGCGTGTCCGGCCTGGAGTCGCTGGCAGACTACCGCGGCCAGTACGATCCTTACGGCTACGAACTCCACGCCAGCGTAATCGCGGTGGCCGATGAACTGGCCTCGGCGGCGGAACTGGTGATGGGTAAAATTGACCGCGTGCCAGTGGCGTTGATCCGCGGCTATAGCTATATTCCAGCTTCCGGCACAGTGCAGGCGCTGCTGCGCGATCCCGCGACCGATATGTTCCGCTAAGGGCCAGGCCACAAGCAGAGAGAACCAGAAAGAACAGAACGTGACGATACATTCTGAACAGCGGACCACAACCCGGTCCGAACGCGCCGGTACGCTGGAGGAACTGATCCAGGGCCGGCGTAGCGTGCGCCAGTATCAGCCCACTCCAGTAGCGCGGGAACTCATCGAACGCGTGCTGGAGGCCGCGCGCTGGGCTCCTTCGCCCCACGGTCGCCAGCCCTGGCGCTTTGTTGTCCTGACCCGCCAGGAGCGCAAGGAGCACCTGGCTGACTTTATGGGTGAGAGCTGGCAGAAAAATCTGGAAATGGATGGGCAGGACGCGAAGGTTGTGCAGATTCGCCTGGAAAAATCGCGCCAGCGCATTCTCCAGGCGCCAGCTCTGATTATCCCCTGTCTCTACCTGGAAGATCTGGATCGCTATCCTGACGAGCAGCGCCAGAACGACGAGACGACCATGGCCATCCAGAGCCTGGGCGCGGCCATCCAGAATATGCTGCTGATGGCCTACGAGCTGGGTCTGGACGGCGGCTGGATGTGCGCGCCGCTCTTCTGCCCGGAAGTGGTCTGCGAGGCTCTGGGCCTGGACCCGCGACTGATGCCCCACGCGCTGATTACACTGGGCTACGCGGCGGCGGACCCCAAGCGCCGGGTGCGCCGCCCTTTGCACGAGTTGATTGTTTCTTTCGATTAGAGGAGAATGTGACGATGATTGTAGTTCTGGCCGGCGGGGTAGGCGCGGCGCGCTTTTTACAGGGTGTCGTCCAGGTAGTCCCGCAAGAAGAGATCATGGTGATCGCGAACACAGGCGACGACCGCGAATTTTATGGCCTGCACGTTTCGCCCGACGTGGATATTGTGATGTATACCCTGGCCGGACTGGTCAACGAGTCTCAGGGCTGGGGCATCGCTGGCGATACCTATAACACCATGCAGCAGTTGACCAGCTACGGCCAGGAGAGCTGGTTTGCGCTGGGTGACCGCGACCTGGCCACGCATATCCATCGCACACAGCTCCTGCGCCAGGGCGAGACGCTCAGCGAAATTACCGACGACCTGCGCGCGCGCCTGGGCCTGAAGCTGCGCATTCTGCCCATGAGCAATCAGCCCGTCCAGACCCATGTTCTGACGCCCGCGGGCCTGCTGCACTTCGAGGAATATTTTGTCAAACGTCGTTGTTCTGACCCTGTACAGGACGTTCAATTCGTTGGCGCCAGTTCGGCGAAACCAGCGCCCGGCCTGCTGGACGCGATTAAAGAGGCTGAAGCCATCCTGATCGCCCCCAGCAATCCAATCGTCAGCATCGGCAGCATTCTCTCGGTGCCTGGCGTCCACGATGCTCTGCACGAGGCCAGCGGCATGGTGATCGCGGTCAGCCCACTCGTAGGAGGCGCTCCTATCAAGGGGCCAGCGGATAAACTGATGAGTGGCCTGCATATGGAGGTCTCCGCGGTAGGCGTGGCACGCCATTATCGCGATTTCCTGGATGTCATGGTCATCGACCAGCAAGACACACACCTGCTTGGCGCTATCGAAGACCTGGGCATCCCGGCCATCGCCACGGACACCATTATGCGCGATGCTCCAACTAAAGCCGCGCTGGCCCGCACCGTGCTGGAAGCAGCCGGCCTGGATCGCTTTAAACAAAGCATCGTCCCATAGATGCACTCCAGGCGGCCAGACCGGCCATGATAGAAGCATTAAAAACAATATCTTTTGATGGGTAGGAAGCTCGCCCTCGCGAATTCCACACACTCGTTTCGCTCTGGTAAATTGACATAAGGATCTTAGTTTTTGACTCTATGAAATACTCAGCACTCGTGCCGGTGAAGTCCCTGGCCCTCGCGAAGAGTCGCCTGGCATCTCACCTCTCTCAGCACCAGCGGGAAACTCTGGTGCTGGATATGCTCCAACACGTAGTTCACACGCTCTGCGAGAGCGAGGTTTTTGAGCAGGTTTATGTGGTGAGCGCCGATGCACATGTCCTGGAACTGGCGCTGCATTGGGGCGCTGAGGCGCTGCGGGAAACTCAGCCAGGACATAATCCCGCGCTCCAGGCCGCTGCTCTGACTATTATGGAACGGGCGGCCTGGCGCGATGGGCTGTATGTACCATGGCTCACCCTCTCTCAGCGCGCCGATTTCCAGCAGATGCCCGCGGAGCCCGCCCTGCACATGCTGCGCGACGAGGCACTGCTGACCATCTCGGCGGACCTTCCGCTGATAAACCCGGCGGATATTCTGGACATGGCTCGGCAGGCTGAACGCTACCAGGTAGTACTGGCCAGTTCAGAAGACGGCACAGGCACCAATGCCCTGCTGGTTCGTCCTCCACTGGCTCTGCCTTATCTTTTTGGAGTAAATAGTCTCCCCACGTATCTCCACGCGGCCAGCACGCGCCAGATGAGTTCAATGCTCTATCGCAACGCTCACCTGGCCTTCGATGTCGATACGCCCGCTGATTTCCAGCAACTCGAACAAACGGAGCGCGCCTGGTCAGCCCTGGCCAGTTCCGCCGTCTGACCCACGCGATCCGAAGCAATTACTGAAACTATTTCTGGAGGTTTTCTCTTGGCAACCTTATCTGACAAAGCTCGCGCGTTTCTGGCTCATACACAGGTTTGGTGAATGATGAGTTTATATAAGAGAAAGTGATCTTTCCCTTGAGTGCAACAACCATTGTGGTTACGAGATTATGGAAGAGTTTTCACCAAACCTGTGTATGAGCCCGTTTCTGAATGAAAAACGCTTCGCCGTCCTGGCGACGACGAACGCCGACGGCACGGTACAACAGACCACTATGTGGTATCTGCTGGATGGCAATACCATCATGATGAATACCAAAGCCGGACGCGTGAAGGACCGCAACCTGCGCCGCGATCCGCGCATCTCGATCTGCATCGAGGGTGGCTATAACTACCTGACCATCAGCGGCTCTGTTGAATTGATCGAGGATCAGGAGACAGCT
>DASVMX010000549.1:0-23481 GCA_036384215.1 Ktedonobacteraceae bacterium
CACCTGCTCTGCTTTTCTCTCTTCCTCTCCCGCTCTGCTCATGCCGTTCGTGCCGCTGACAACCACGCGGAAAAACCACACGCAAAGTTTTCCCAGAATATGCATCAACACATTGACAAATTCGGCCTTTTTTAGCTACAGTAGAGGCGTACGTTAATCCTATATAATCGATCAATCAAATTGTATATATGCCAGAGGGCAGCGAGTATATCTCGAAGAACAGGCGGAGGGCAAAGGGTTTTATGGTGATGTGTCTGGATACAGAAGAGTGTCGCTATACAAATCAGGCGACAGACCGCTTTTGCGCGAATTGCGGCCTGCCTCTAGTGGGATCATTATTGCAGGGCCGCTACGCCATTCAGAGCCTCAGCGCGAAGGATCGCACCACGGTGACGTTAAACGCGAAAGACCGCCACACCGGCAAAGAGGTGACGGTGCGCGTCCTGCGTCCCAACCGGACCAGGACGGATGATCGCGTCGAATTCCTCCAGGACGCTGAGCTGGCGCTGACTTTCTCCAGTACAATGCAAGAGCCTGGCAGCGTCTGTGTGACTGATTTTGGCGAGGATGGCCGGGTGGCCTTTTTAGTCAAGTCGATCGTAGAAGAACGGCCAGCCACTATTCCTGTGACCCCGCCTGTGTTGGGCAGCATCGGCGATGACTTCGCGGTTGAGCAGGTCCCGTTCGGCGCCCCTGTTCAGCAGGCCACGCCTGCCGCGATTGCCTCCACTCCACTTCCCGGCGCGCTGCCCGCTCGGCCCGCCCAGTCGGCCTGGGCCGCGAAAGGCGACCATTCCTATCAACTGGGACATTACGAAGAAGCACTGGCTTACTATGAACGCGCTTTACACGAGAATGCACATGTCGTCGACGCCTGGAATGGCAAAGGCGCGATCCTGCTCCACATGGGCCATTTCGAGGACTCTCTCCTGGCCTATAACCAGGCGCTCTCGCTCCAGCCGAATGACCCGGATCTGTGGATCTCACGCGCCAATGTCCTGCATGAGCTACAACGCTACGACGAAGAGATGCACTGTTATACCCAGGCGCTGGCTCTGGACCCCGGCTATGTCTTTGCCTGGACCGGGCGCGGCATGACCCTGGTCGAACTGGGTCATCCCTACGAGGCGCTCAAAGCATTCGACCAGGCGCTGGTACTCGATCCCACTCAGGTGATTGTCTGGCAAGCCCTGAGCGACACTCTCTTTAGCCTGCAACGCTACGACGAGGCGCTGATCGCGGTTAACCACGCCCTGGATATCGAACCCAATAACGCGGCTCTCTGGGACACCAAGGGTAATATCCTGCGCCGCAAAAAACAGCCAGAAGCCGCGCTGGAACTTCACCAGAAGGCCACGCTGCTCACTCCCCACAACGCCATGTCCTGGTTCGACAAGGCCAATGATCTGCGCGATTTAAAGCGCTACGCCGAGGCACTGGCAGACTACGATCAGACCGTGGCTCTTGACCCAACTATGGCGGGCGCGTGGTATAATCGAGGCAATGTCCTTGCTTTCCTGCATATGGTTGACGACGCCCTCGAATCATACGATCAGGCATTGCAATTGGACGATGGCCTGGTCTCCGCGTGGTATAACAAAGGGAGCCTGCTCCACGAACGTGGGCGCGACCAGGAAGCACTCTTCGCGTTCGATCGTGCTCTGGCTCTTGACCCTGACTATATCGCGGCCTGGAATAACAAGGGGCTGGCCCTCTTCGGGCTAGGCCGCATGGAAGAGGCGCTTGCGACTTTCCAGCAAGCGACCAGGCACGCACCAGAAGAGGCCGACGCCTGGTATAATCAGGCCATCGTGCTGGAGAATCTGGGAAGACAAGAAGAAGCACAGGCGTGCCGGGAACGCGCACGCGCGTTAGAAGAGAAACAGGCGGCTCTCTAGCTAAGATACCCGCTGAGGAGGTGGCATGCGACGCTGTGCCGATATGGCTGATTGTGGATATGATAACCGGGATAATGACCATTTTTGCCGGGCCTGCGCTCTCCCTCTGCTGGGAACAGCTCTGGCCGGGCGCTACGTGGTCGAAGCTCTGGTCAGTAAAGGGGGATATGCGGCGGTCTTTCGGGGTGTAGATCAGCATTTATCGCGCAGGATCGCTATTAAAGTGCTCTTACCCAGCAAGACAACGGCGACCGAGCAGGAGCATTTTTTGCGCGAGGCGCGCATCGCTGCCGTGCTCGACCATCCCAATATCGCGCCAATCCTTGACTACGGCAAAGATGGCCCCAGCGTCTTCCTGGTCATGCCGCTCTATACCGCGGGCTCGCTGCGCAACCGCCTGGCGACAGTCAATGGTCCTCTCCTGCCAGCGGAGACGGTGACGAATTTTCACCAGCTGGCCAACGCGCTTTTCTACGCCCATACCCGCCTGCGCCCAGTGATTCATCGCGACATTAAGCCGGAAAATATTCTGATTCACCAGGAGGATCGCCGCCTGATCATCACCGACTTCGGCATCGCGCGCTCGCTGGAACCAGGGGCGCGCATCGGTAAAACTGTAACGGTGCGCGGCACTGTCGGGTATATGGCCCCGGAACAGACCAGCGGCGTGGTAGATCCGCGCAGCGACCAGTTTGGCTGCGGCGTGGTGCTTTACGAAATGCTGACCGGCTACCATCCCTTTGACGCCCTGGGCGGCCCGGTGCGCCCGCCATCGATGTTCAACCACGAACTGCCCACAAGCGTGGATGGCGTGGTGCTGCGCGCGCTCTCAGCCCGGCCAGAGGACCGCTTCGCTGATATGCAGGAGCTGGTTCAGGCCTTCGACCAGACCACGCGCTCCGCGTCCAACACGGCCTTTCGCCTGGCCTCGCAGTCACAGTCACAGTACATACCCGCGGAACCGCGCGGCTCAGCATCCGCTTCCTTTAACAATGTCAATCCGCCAACGCAACGCGCGGGCAACAATGGCGATTCGTCCGCGCACCAGCGCGCCGTACGCCAGGTCAACAGCTCCAGCGCCCGCGAACGCTGTCTCGAAGGGGATCAGTTTCTCAAGCTCCAGCAATATTCTCAAGCCCTGCACGCCTACGAGGACGCGCTGAATCTGGACCCGCTGAACTTCCATGCCTGGAACGGTAAGGGCACAGCCCTCTACAGCCAGGGCAATTACAAACGCGCCTATGACGCCTACCAACGCGCCACGGAGATCGATTCTGAGAACGCCGTCGTCTGGGTCAGCGCGGGACTGGCGCTCAATCGCCTGAAACGCTTCCCACAATCGCTGCTCCACTTTGAGCGCGCCCTGAAAATTGATTCCACCTACGTCGCGGCCTGGAATGGCAAGGCCGACGCGCAACTGGATATGAACATGCCGGAAGAGGCCATCGAATCCTATGAAATGGCGCTCCACCATGACGAGCAGAGCTTCCAGGCCTGGAACGGCCTGGGCAATGCGCGCTCAATCCTGCGCGATTTCGCCGGAGCCATCGAAGCCTACGAGCGCGCGCTGCTGGCCAATCCGCGCAGCGCGGTGGCCTGGTGCAACAAAGCCGAAGCCCTGATCCGCCACGGACATGCCCGCGCGGCCCTCGATGCCCTCCATGAAGCCACCGAACTCGACCGCAGTTACGCCCGCGCCTGGACCCTCAAAGCGGAGGTCTACGAACTTCTAGGCAATACCCAGGAAGCCCAGAAAGCCCGCAAACGCGCTAAACCCTGGGGACTGATGAATTAGCGCGCCATCACGCGTCAACCACTGCAGTACAATACGCCCGCGTCCATAACCGGTCTGGCTAAGCTCATGAGCCAGGCCGGCTTTGTTCATGGGCTTGAAAAGCTGAAATAGATGAGCCTCGGGCTGCAACCCCTTGACGTATAAGTATAGAGAAACCCAGATAAAGGAAACAGTCCATGCTCTTCCCGCACATTATACAGAGTCCAGGCGGAGAACTTTCTATCGCGCCAGCGACCCGCCCTGACCTGCTCCCACTGCTCAAACTTTTTGATGAAACAGTCACCTGGCTCAATGCCCGTGGATTGGGCAATCAATGGGGCAGCGAGCTTTTCTCGACCTCGCTTGATCGACACAGGCAATTTCTCAACTGGATTAACCTGGGCATCTTCTTCACCGCACGCCTCCAGGGACAGGTCGTTGGCTCTCTGACCCTCAGTCCTGCACCACCCTGGTATATCGCGAAACGCTGGCAGACCTTTCCCATGTCGGCGTTCTATCTCGAAGCCTTCACTACATCGCGCTCACTCGCCGGTCTGGGTCTTGGTCGCACCCTGCTCCAATGGTCTGAACGCTACACCCTGGTAAGCAATAAAACGACTATCTGGCTCGATTGCTGGGCCGATAATCCCGCCCTGGTACACTATTACCTGCAGGCCGGCTACACCCCTCACGAAATCTTCCTCGTCCATGCCTGGCGCGGCCAGTTGTTTGAAAAACGCCTGGCTACTCCCCAGACCAATAGAAGACACTAAAAATTGTTTCCCACCGCTGAGTTGTAACGTCCTGCTGCCCTCAAAACCGAGAAAGAGCAGACCCGCGTGCTTCTGAATGGCGTGGTTTAGTTCGCCCCTGATACATTCACAGAGTAGCCTCTGATTCACCTTTCCTGGCTAATCAGCGCCGCTATCCCCTTACCAGGCGCTATACTGTATTTAGCATGATTTGACACGAATACTGCTCACCAGCTCGTCAGTACAGACGTGGCGAGTGATGCCAGGAGGAGAACAATACAATAATGACTATAGGAAATGTCACACCAGGATTTGAGCACGATATCAAGCCGCTCTTCCGCGAGGAGGACCGCGACGCGATGGAGTATGCCTTTGATCTCTGGGACTATAACGATGTACGCGACCAGGCCGACAATATTCTTGAGCGTCTGGAAGACGGCTCGATGCCCTGCGATGGCGAATGGCCAGAAGAACAGATCGAGTTGTTCCGCCGCTGGCTCGCTACTGGCACACCAGCGTAGTTTCCCAGCACCAGCCGTACTGCGTACAGGTGAAGAGGGGAGTGGTTCTGGCACGAGTAATGCCCGCGCCAGAACCACTCCCCTCTTCACCTGTACCAATGGCCAGTCTTAACCAGGAATGTAGCTCTCAAGGCGCTCCAGCGCCGCAGCATAATATGGCTCGGCCAGGGTTCGCGCCTCTGGCACCTGGATGCGGTCATACATCCAGCCGAATTTCTCACGCACCTGGGCACGTTGACTGCCATCGTCATCTTCAGGAATCAACTTGAGAAAGATGGAAATGTTGACCTCCAGGAAACTCAGGCTGTCCGCGGCCTGGAGAAAATTGGCCTCTGGCCAGCCGCCATACTCATGGGCGCGCACCAGATCCGTTATCTGCGCAACCAGCAACTCGTCAGCTCCCTGCTCGCGCAGAAAAGCACCAACGATGGTGGCCGAACGCTCGGAGTGCGCGCGGTTATACTCGTGATTGACGCCACCTCGCCCTTCGGGGCTATCTGGACCAGGAAAAGCCCGCTCCATGTCATGGGTCAACGCGGAAAGGCGCAGCGCCTCTGAGGCATATGGCAGCAAACGCAGCAGCCAGATCTCCGTTTTTACCAGGTGCTCGGCATTGCTATAGTTCTGCGTCACCCATGCTGTCGCCCGCGAGTACAGGGTACGCCCGGTATGCAAGGTCACGTTAAAACATTCGGCCAGGGCACTCGCGTATGCATCTTCGCCGGCGAGCGCCTGCTCTGTCTTCTCTCTGCCCCTGGTCGTGATGAGGCGTAGATCGCTCAGAGAAATGCGTCCCTCCGGGGTGGCCAGGGAGCAGATGCGCGACCGGGTAAAGTGGGACGCGGGCGAGGTCTGCTGAAGATGGCACATCTCATTAAAATCGAGCAATTCCCGCAGCTGCAAGGTGAAACGATACTGAGACTCCCAACAGTCCTCACTGCGTTGTTGCAGACTCCAATAGTCAGGCTGCTGATCTTCGCTGCTCTCGGGTGTGGGTCTCCGCAGGCAGTAGGCTCGCCCGTCCTCCTCGGTCTGCTCTAATTCAGCCTCGAAGCGCAAGGGCAGGCGGAATGAATCGCCAAACCCCACGTCAGCCAGCCAGTCCGTGCCAGAGAGTTGGTGAACCAGCAGCGCCAGATGGTCAAATTCGGGGCCCGGCATACCCGCGGGATTGAACACGCCCGCGGAAAGCATCGTGACCTGGAAGCCCAGTTGGCGCAACAGCCAGGCAAAGAGGCCATTGAGTTCGTAGCAAAAACCGCCGCGGCTCTGGCGCACAATTTTGTCGAAAAGCGACTCCTCTTGCAAGACAATTGGCTGCCCATAGTGAATGGAAAGATTCTCAAACGGCACAGCCAGCAGATGAGCCTCGTGTAGCGCCCGCAAGGTCTGCAAAGTAGGCTCCAATGATCCTTGATAATTGATGCGTTTGAGATAATCGCGAATATCCAAGGGTATTGCTCTCTTTCTCTTATTGACATCAGAAAGACGTTTAGTTCTGCATACCTAGCAGATTTCCACTCTCGTAGCGCCTCAACCCAAGCTGGAAGAGGCCCGCGGCGCAGAGCAGAATGAGCAAGGTAAAACCCAGCATGGCCCCTGCCAGCGGCCAGGTGAACTGGTGCAGCAGTTGGAGTGGGACAAATGAGATAAAGCCAGCGGGAATGATCGTGAACAGCACGACTTTCACCGCGCCGTTGAAGATGCTCATGGGATAGGTCGCAAATGTGACCAGCGCGCCTATCATTTGCTGCACCAGGCCATCGGTATTGCCCAGGAAAAAGGCCAGTGTGCCAAAAACAATCTGAAAGGCCGTAAAGACCAGTGCCGCCAGAATACTCAACAGCAGAAACAGCAGCACTTCCAGAGGTCCGGGATGCGCCAGAGCAATATACGCGCCCAGCCCAAAAAGCACATCTCCCCAGGACGCGGGATCGGAACCCGCGAGACAGGCGTGAAGCAGCACATTGCGCGGCATCCCCAGGTACGCGTCCAGGCCACCAGTCATGATCAGTTGCGTCAGATTTTTGGTGTTCCCAAAAACGGCGTGGCTCAGGCCAATCGCAAACGCAGTGATGGACCAGAGCACCACGACATCGCTCTGCTGCCAGCCATTGACCAGCGGAAACTGGTGAAAGTAGCTCCACCAGAAAAACAGCCAGAGCCCGTCGTTGATAAACATCAGCGATACGGAAGCCCAGAAGGCCGAGCGATATTCCATGGATGCCTGGAGGTTGGCGACAAAGTACGCCCCGATAAAACGCAGCGTGCGGCCACATGCGCGAAAAATGGTCATTGTCTAGCCTCCATTGATGCTTACGCGCCTGCTCGCGAGCGTATACAACAGCAGTAAGAGCAGGCCAGCCACCACCAGCGTGACCACCTGTTGCAGCAGCATCCGTCCAAACAAATCGATCTCAAAATGGATTAACATGCGCGAGGGACCATAGAGAATAGTGCTGAATGGCAAAACCTGCGCAATGTTGCGCAGGGGCTGAGGAAAAATGTCTACCGGAGCCAGCACTCCGCCCAGTACCAGCGTCAACCGATTGAAGATAAACGAAAATGACTGCGTGCTCTCGGTCCAGAAAGCCAGCAGGCCGATTGCGAAGTAGCAGACAAACTCGATACTGATCGCGAAAAAGACCATCAGCGGCCAGATCAACACGCCCTGCCAGCCAAATTCCGGCGGCCCGGCGATCACCAGGGCCACGCACGCGGCCACAATACCATTGAGCAGCAAGTTCACGCAACGCTCGCCCAGGTAGCGCGCGTAGTTGTAGAGTATATAGCTACAGGGCCGGCCCAGCAGGTATGCCAGTTCGCCGCTGCGCACTTCCTGATCGATGCGCTCGCTCAGCGCCGGCAAACTGAGAGCGATGGTTTCCGCAGCCGCGAGATACCAGACCAGACCGTTCACTGTAAAACCCGGCAACATCGAGCCATGCAGGGCAAAGGTCACGCGCCAGAGCTGACCCAGAATGTACACCAGGACCACCAGAAAAAAGGCGCGAAAGACCACCACCCACGGATAGGCCAGCTTGTTGGCCGCGCTGACGCGTAAAACCGTCAGGTACTTCATCCCGGACAGGCGCAGGCGCTCCAGCAAACCGCGCTTCGTCACGCGCCGCCGCTCTTCCCACGATACTTCCATGCTATGCCTCCCCTCTATCACGCGCGAAGTCGTCCTTCACCGTCCCACTCGCGCTCGTGGCAACTGGCACGGTAACCCTGTTCCCTGGCTCAGACCCGGCCAGCGCTGGCGCATCATTCCTGGCCTGGCGATAGAGCATGGCGATGATCTCTTCCATCGGCGGATCTGCAATAGTCATATCCACGATATGTCCATGCTGCATAACAGCGACAATCACCGGCTCCAGCGGTGTGAACGCGGTATCGATCTCCAGTTTGAGCGAGTGCCCCTGCGCCTTGAGAACTTTGATGCCCGTCTTGCCGATCAATTCTTTGTGCATCGAACCTGGTAACTGAGCGCTCAAACTCTGCTGGTTGCTCTGCGCGTCTGTTTTCACCAGCGTTCCGGCGTCACCTTCCAGCACAAGGTCCACGGTCTTGACGCGCAGATAATCGCGCTTCAGTTTTTCCACAGGCTCATCCAGCATGATCTCGCCGTGATTGATGATCACCGCCCGTTTGCAAATCTGCTCAATATCTCCGGCGTCGTGCGAGGTCAGAAAGACCGTTAAACCCTCTTCCGCGTTGAGACGCCCGATCAGGTCGCGAATGCGCTGCTTGGCGATCACATCCAGGCCGATGGTTGGCTCGTCCAGAAACACCACCGCTGGCTTGTGCAGGAGGGCCGCGGCGAGTTCACAGCGCATGCGCTCCCCCAGACTGAGCTTTCTGGCAGGCGTGCGCATATACGCGGCAATATCAAACACATCGATTAAGAAGTCGCACCTCTTGCGGTATGCGCGCTGGTCAAGTTCATAGATTCTGGCCAGCAAATTAAAAGTGTCCTGCGGTGGCAGATGATACCAGAGCTGCGATTTCTGCCCGTAGACGCTGGCAATGTGAAAAGCCAGCTCGCGCCTCTGCGTCCACGGCACCAGCCCCAGCACACTCACCCGGCCCGCGCTGGGGTAAAGTATCCCGGTTAACATCTTAATAGTTGTCGATTTGCCCGCGCCATTGGGTCCAATAAAAGCCAGCACTTCGCCCGCGTCCAGCGTAAAACTGATCGGCTTCACAGCCTGGCGCTCGCGATAGCTGGGCGCGAGCAAAGAACTCAGGCTCCCCTTAAAGCCTGCCGCGCGCTCGCGCGTCTTAAACGTCTTGCTTAAAGCGTCGATCTCGATGATCGGCATGGCTCTCTCCACTTTCTCAAATGTAGTAAAATCACCAATCAATTGCAAACAGAATTATTGCCCATAAAGAGAACGACACCCCTGGCGCGCGTCATCACCACGCAATGGTTGCGCCTGGTGAAGACGACACGTATCAGGGGCGTCGTTCTATCCCAAAAAGCGCTTATTCGCTTCTACGAGCCTGTGCCAGAGGCAGAGGTGGAGGCAGCGCATCGAAGGTGGCGGGCTCTTCCTCGAAGCGCGGGAAGAGAACACGAACCTCGCCGAGCAGACCCGGAGACGCGGCTCCCCAGGTACCGAGCCTGTCCCAATCGCCCGCTATGCTGGTCGGCTGGCCGAGCTGGGCCAGCATCTGCGCGCTGGCCGCGGGAATGAAAGGCGCAAGGTAAAGGGCCAGCAAGCGCAGCGCCTCCGCGGCAGAGGCAAGCACGGTGTCCAGGCGCTGACTCTGTGCAGGGTCGCGCGCCAGGCGCCAGGGCTCGCTCTGCTCCAGGTACTGGTTGGTACGCCTGACCAGGCTCCAGATGCCCTCAAGAGCGCGCCCGATCTCCCAGTTCGCCAGCGCCTTCTCGGCGTCCCGCCGCGCCTCGACAGCGACAAGCTGCAACTCAAGTTCCAGCGCTCCCGGCTCGCCCTCTGGCGGAATGACACCCTGGCGGTAACGCTGGAGCATGTTCAAGACGCGATTGAGCAGATTGCCCAGATCTTTAGCCAGTTCGTCATTATAGCGCTGAATCAGGCCCGCGCGGGTAAAATCCCCATCAGAAGTGAACGCAAGATTGCGCAGCAGGTAATAGCGCACGGCGTCGACGCCGAACTCATCAACCAGCTCGATGGGCGAGACGACATTCCCTGTGCTCTTCGAGATTTTGCGTCCTTCCAGCGTGGTAAAGCCATGTACCGCGATCTGTTTGGGTAACGGCAGATCCGCCGACATCAACATCGCGGGCCAGAAGAGGCAATGGAAGCGCACGATGTCTTTGCCGATCACATGAACATCCGCGGGCCAGTAATGCGCGAACTGCGCCCCGTTGTCGGGAAAGCCCACGGCGGTCAGGTAGTTGGTCAGCGCGTCAAACCAGACATAGAGCACCTGGTCGGGATCGCCCGGAATCGGCACACCCCAGATGGGACGCCGCAGATTGACACGGCGCGAGATCGCGAAGTCACGCAGCCCCTGGCGGAAAAAGCTCATGACATCGGAGAGCCGCGACGGAGGCGCGATAAAGTTCGGGTGCGTCGCGATATACGCCAGCAGCCGCTCGCTATAACGGGTCAGAGCGAAGAAGTAGTTCTCCTCCTCGACCCATTCGAGTTCAACTGTGGGATGATCGGGACACTTGCCCGCGACCAGGTCGCTTTCGTGGTAGAAGGTATTGCAGTTAGGACAATACCAGCCAGAGTAGATGGCCTTGTAGACATCCCCGCGCTCCTGAGCACGCGCGAACATCTCCTGAGACGCGCGCACGTGGCTCGCTTCCGTGGTACGTATCCAGCGATCATACGAGATGTCCAGCTTTGCCCAGGCCTGGCGGAAAGCCGTGTCCATCCGTCCAATCCAGGTCGGCAGATCAACCCCGCGCTCCTCAGCAGCCTTGACAACATGCTGGCTGTTTTCATCCAGGCCCATGCTGAAGTACGTATCAACGCCGCGCAAGCGCTGATACCGGGCAAGAACGTCCGCCGCGACCTTCTCTAACGTATGCCCAATGTGCGGTTCGGCGTTGGGATAGTCGATGGCCGTGGTAATATAATACTTCCGGTCATTGCCCCCAGCTTCGTGACTCTGTTCCATCGTCTTTACCTCTTCTCAGAGCTCTCTCAACAGCATGTATAAAGAAAAGGGGTGCAGGCCTGTCGCCTGCACCCCGTATGTTTTATTTTCCAACTGCGTTTCGCTAGCTATCTCTGCGCAGCGCGGACAAAGGGTGGCGACAATTTCCACATGGTTCCATGAGAGCACAAGAAAGAAGCATGGACATGTGCAGACGCGTGGTCTGCTGCATAATCCGGGTAAAATTGATGTGCTGCTTTCGCTCTGCCATTTCGCGCGGTCCTTTATCAACGACGATTCTCTTGCAAAGCCCTGCGTTTGTTATACACATGGGCCAAACATTTATCTCTCCTGAATATACCCGCTCCAATTAAGCTTTGTCAAGCCGGGCTTGCTGTATGGGTGCGACTTAGATTGTTGCCATCAGGTCCCCACCGCAGGCGCGGCTCTGACACTGCCGCCGATGCAGCGCCGGACCGGCGCGTCCGGTGTGCTCAGCACCCCCGTTTGCAAAAACGTGAGTCTTTCTGTATCCTCTTTTTGGGAACACGCAAAAGAGCCCGTCAGGGTCAATTTCAAACGAAATGGCACAACAGGCGCAGCTATCCAAACTGACTGGACATTTTGTAGGTAGAAATGCGTAGATATTATGAGATACAGCTCATCACAAGCCAGATCGATCTGACACGTTTTGCAATACTGTGCATGACGGCGCTCCTTAGTGTGACCGGGTCGACGAATCCCGGCGAACAGGCACTTTGCCTCCGTTATGTCCCATATAATAGTATACGAAAAAGAGACCCTGGATATCTCACCTGCCAGATATGCTATCCTCTTAGCGGTGATTGACAATGGTTTCGGCCACAACCGCGATAAACTTGCGCGCGGTCGGGGTCAGTTCTCCCAGGCGGCGATAGACCAGGGCAAAAATAAACTCCTCCGGGGCATCGGCGATGGGCCTGAGCACCAGGTTGGCCTCGTTGGCCTGGTGTAACGCGGGCAGGGTGATTGTCACGCCATTGCCCTGGCGCACCAGTTCTTTTAGCCCTTCGATTGAGTCGATCTCAACCACCGGGCGCACCGCCAGCCCGCGCTGGATGAAGATGCGCTCCAGCACCTGGCGCAGGCGCAGGACTTCACCCAGGAGAAAGAGCGGCTCGCTGATAATCCTCTCCAATGTCAGGGTGGACAGTGGCTCGCGAGCCAGGGGATGATTGGCGGCAACCAGCAAGTTCAACGGCTGGCGAAACAGCTCCTTGACAGTCACTGTCTCCGAACGCTCGCGCGGATCAAAAGCAAAGCCCAGGTCGATCTGGCCGTGCTCTACCAGCGAGATTACCTCGCTGGAATTTGCCCCGCGCACGCGCACGAGAATCTGGGGATAGCGCTGGTGAAAAGCGGTAAAAATCCTGGGCAAAAAAGCGGTAGCCATCGACTGATTGCTGCCCAGCAGCACCGTGCCGCTCTCACCCTGCTGAAATTTGCTCATCTCCTGCTGACCCTGCTGCAACGTATCCAGCGCGTTACGCACATACTGCGCAAACTCCCGCCCCGCGTCGGTCAACACCACCCGCTGCTTGACCCGGCTAAACAGCTCCACCCCCAGCTCAGCCTCCAGGGCGGCAATCTGCCGGCTCAACGCCGGTTGCGCGATCAAACACAATTCGGCGGCCTTGCGAAAATTCTGCGTCTGCGCGGCGGTCAGAAAACAGGTCAATTGACGAAGTTCCAAAACTTTTTCCTCGCATATCGTAATGCCCCCATAATATCAGCGCAGTCAAAGCGCGTACTCATTTGACGCTTTCCAGAACAGAGCCTTATAATAATTAAAGTTAGCTACTCAAATGGCGCCCAGGAGCAAAAGCATGATCTGTCCAGGCTGTGGTCTCAGTCTGCCCTCGACAAACGAACAACTCGTTGACCGCTACAATGCTTCCGCCGCGTGCTGGCAGTTGTACGGAGAACTTACCGCGTATACGCTCACTTTGCAAGATCCAGAGTTTCCTCACCAGCTTGCCGTTGATACCTATGGCGCGCAACACGCGGGCGCTAACATCAAACCCATCGGTCTGACATTTGCGCTGGTTGGCTTATATCTGGTCTGCGAGCACAACTATACCGGGAAACAGGTGCAAAAAGCCCACACGCTGCTGGCCGCAACCCCAAAGCGCTGGCCACAGTGGCAATTGCCCATGGAAAATGCGGCGCTGACCGTGCAGGATGTGCTCAACGCTCCTGAATATGAACGCAAGCTGATGCTCAAACAATGGGAGCGAGCAGTGTGGCAAAGCTGGGCTTCTGAGCAGGCAAGAGTTGCGGAACTTGTACATGAACATCTTACTGTTACCAGTCAGAAGGAAAGTCAATGAACACAGAATCTACCCTCGATTTGTCCGATATTTTCGCGTATGTCGATCAGAGTGAACAGGCGCTGCTCGCGCGCCTGGTCGATTATCTGCGCCATCCGAGCATTAGCGCATACGGCGAGGGCATTGGCGAGGTTGCGGAATATATCGCGGATGTGATGCGCAAGATGGGCTTGAGCGTGAAAATCATGCCAACCGCGGGCTGGCCGATGGTTTTTGGCGAGGCGCCGGTCCAGCCAGGCGCGCCAACTGTGCTGCTCTATGGCCACTACGACGTTCAGCCGCCCGATCCACTGGAAGCCTGGACCACTCCGCCCTTCGAGCCGAGCATACGCGACGGACGCCTCTACGCGCGCGGAGTGGGCGATAACAAGGGCCAGCATTTCGCTCAACTCATGGCCCTGGAGACGCTGCTGGCCTGCCGCGGCGCGCTGCCCTGTAATGTCAAAGTCTTGCTGGAAGGCGAAGAGGAGGTCGGCAGCCCTCACATGCCGGAGTTTATCCACGAACACCGCGCTGAACTGCACGCGGACCTCGTGATTGTCAGCGATGGTCCTGTACACGAGAGCGGGCGCTCGATCATCAGCTTTGGCGTGCGCGGCGTACTTGATCTTGAACTGCGCGCGCGCGGCGCGAACCAGGATGTCCACTCGGGCAACTGGGGCGGCATTGTGCCAAATCCGCTCTGGACGCTGGTTCACCTGCTCGCTTCTATGAAAAATGAGCGCGGCGAAATTACCATCGATGGCTTCTACGAGAATGTGCAGCCCCTGGGTGAGCTGGAACGCACGGCCCTGGCCACGCTGCCAATCGATGTCGCGCAGGTCAAGCAGTCCCTCGACCTCAAGCGCCTCGACGAACCGCAGGAGCGCGGCTACTTCGAGCGCCTCTCGGCCTGGCCAACCCTGACCATCAACGGCATCCACGGCGGCTATGGCGGACCCGGCGCCAAAACCGTGCTGCCGCACGAAGCTGTGGCCAAGTGCGATATCCGCCTGGTCGAAACTCAGACCGCCGCGGAGATCCTGGCCAAAGTCAAAGCTCACGTGCAACGTCACGCCCCGGAGGTCAGCGTCACCAGCCACGGCGCCATGGACCCCTCGAAGACGCCGCTCGACTCGCCCTATACCCAACTACTGCGCCAGGCCATCACCGCCGCGCAGGGCGAAGAGCCGCTGCTCGTACCCGCCATGGGCGGCAGTCTGCCAAATTACGCTTTCACCAAAACCCTCGGCATCCCCGCCTTCGGCATTCCCTACGCCAACGCCGACGAAGCCAACCACGCCCCTAACGAAAACATGGAGGTCGCGCGCTTCTTCATGGGCATCAAAACCGGCGCCGCCATGCTCAGCTACCTGGGCACTCGCGTCAGCAAATAACGAACGGAACCAGGTCTCCACAGCATGAATTTTGTGTACTGTGGAGACCTGGTTCCGTTATTTGCTTCACAGTTCAAGCTAACATAGCCAGACGTAGTTGCGGAACGGGACGACCCATTTCGCGAGCAACCGTCACCCAACTCTCGATAGCATCCTGCCCTTGCTGCACAGCCTCCTCATAGGTCTGGCCATAAGTCATACAACCCGGTAGTTCAGGAACTGTGACGACAAAAATTCTATCATCTGCGTCCCACTGAATGATCATTGAGGTCCCCACCGCAGGCACGGCAGCACCGCAGCCGTTAGAGCGGAGGCTCCAATCCCATTCAAATACCCATCTGGCTGGGGAGCAAGCCGATGGCAAGCATCGGCTTGCCCCTCTTTGAATGGGATTGGAGCGGAGCCTCTGACGCTGCCTCCGGTGTGCTCAGCAGCCCCGTTTGCAACAAGGTGACGCGCACCCTAATGAAACAGCTCTCTCAGTTCTTTTACCACTGGCTCTTTTCCCCATTTGCCGAGCAGGCTTTCGTAGACCTCGTAGATCTGGTCAGAGCGCAACTGGCTGCCGAGGGTCTGGGCCATGGGCAGGGCGGCTTTGATCAGAGCGCTGGTCTGCTCTAATTCGCCCTGAGATCCGGCGAGCATGGCCTGGTGCACCAGCAATTCGAGGCGATTGGGCACCGCATCGGTAGAGATCATCCGATCGATACGCGCCAAAGCCTGCTCACACTCGGCGTGCTGATGCAGATTAAGATACATCAGGCCTTCGTAGGTGGAAATCGAGGTGTGAGTGAAATGAGTATAGCTGTAGCCGGGGTCGTCCTCGCTTTTCTGGGGAAAGATCTCCAGACCCAGTTCCAGACAACGCCTTGCTTCGTCCTCCTGCTCGCGCTGGCTATATGCCTCCGCCAGGCCCACGTAGACCCGGCCACGCAGGAGAGGTGAAGCCTGCGAAGCCAGTTGGAGCGCGCTCTGATAGGCCTGCAAACAGGGACGCGAACGCTTGAGAAAGAATGAGACCAGCGCCTGACGAATCAACGCGCCCACCTGGAGGCTGGCATCCCCGGCCAGCTCACCATAGGTCAGCGCCTCCTGGGCAGCAGTGCTGGCCGCACCATAATCCTGGTGCTGCGTGGCCAGCAGCGAGGCCAGTTGATAGGCCTGCGAGAGCAACATGGCTGCCCTCTGTTGATACAATGAAGGATGGCGCGCCAGCGTCGCTAACTGGGCAATATAGTCGGGCAAGACCTTCTCCACCTCCGCACGGCCACCCTCGAAATAGAGTTGCCAGCACAGGGGGATGTGCGACGCACATAAGGTCAGAATCTCTTCCGCGCGCAGAAGCGAGAGGTTGTCCCCCTGGCGCGAACAAAAAATCGCCGCGGGCGTGCCAATCAACGCGGCGATGACACGGCGGCGCGAAACCTGCTCTGCCTCTGCCTCCACCCTGGCAGAGGCCGCGGGCTGGAGATGCGCCGCCCTGGAACTTTTCTGGCCATAACTTAAACTGGTAGAACTCACACACTCCACTGTCAGCGACTCGGAAGATACCGTTTCTACTAGCGTTTCCCGCACTTCCAGGACACTTGAAGAAGTGGAAGTGGAAACCATCTTGCCAGGAGGGGAAAGCACAAACCCGAAACCCAACTCCTCCGCCGACATCTCAAAAGCTGCTAATAATTGATCCAGAGTTGCCAGTTGGGGAACCTGTAAGCCGCGCTCCCAGCGATTGAATGTATTGACACTCACGCCCGCACGCCGGCTCGCCGCTGCCACGCTCCAACGTTTCTCCAGGCGCGCACGCTGTAGCTTTTCATTCGGTGTTGTCATAAAATGCCTCACAATCCAAATGCACTTCCAACAAAACATGGCACTGACATTATTGTAACGATTGTTATACGCTATGTCAACATATTTCTACATTTACCATTGCAACGTGATACAACATGATAAAATGTGATAATATCTACTACAAATCTCCTCTATTCGACACAGGTTGAGGCTAGGAAATTGTCGCGCGCTGATGTATAACAAATGTTGGAGCGTGGCAATAGCGTTTATCGATTTATTGGAGGTCGCCAAAAATGAGTACAAGCGAGATCGCCCATTTACGCGAACAGGTAGAATTGGAGTACGAGGCTATGGTGCAGGGGTTAAGCGGCTTTGCCGAGGGTTCGGCGATGCACGAATTTATTTCTGCCCGGATGGCACGCATCGAAGGCTATCATAGCGAGTTAACCCGAGAAGTTGGAGAGTCCGAAGCCACGCAAATCATTTGCGATCTGTACAACAAGACAGTTCGTTAATGTCCACGAGGGAGCATATTCTGTACAATGTTCGAACAAAAGTCATTCACACACCGCGAGATGTCTCCTCCTCCTCCCTGGAGAGACAGGAGCTGCGCGCGAGAGGAAATCGAGTCCCTCTTGCGCGCAGCGTCTTTTTTATCCTGTGCTTCTCGCTCTCAGGCCAGACCGGCCTTCTGAGCTATGGCCAGCGCGCGCCATTCGACGCGTAAAAGCGCTGCGTCAACCATTTGATCATCGATGACAATGGCGCCAAGGCCGCCCTGGATGTCGGCCTGCTCGTAGGCTGCGATAATCCGTTTGGCTCGCGCGATCTCTTCAGCCCCTGGGGTATACGCTTCGTGGATGATCTCGATCTGTACTGGATGAATAGCCCATTTGCCATCAAAGCCCATGCGTGCTCCCATGCGGGCATCTCTGCGACAGGCTTCGTCGTCGCGAATGGCCAGCGTCACCCCGTCGACGACAGTGATGCCGGCGGCGCGCGCGGCGGCAATACACTTGGCTTTGGCATAGTTATAGTAAAAGAATTGTTCTCCACCCAGTTCCTGCGCGCCAATGTCTCCGGCGAAATCTACCAGACCAAAGATCAGCCCGCCCATGCGCGGCGTGCTTTTGGCGATCTGCTCGGCGTGCAGCACGGCGTCGGCGGACTCGATCAAGACTTCGAGCTTGATACGGCCTATCTCAAAGCCCATATTCTCTTCAATCTGGCTGAGCAGGCGATCGACAAAGAGTATATCTTCGGGTCCATAGCATTTGGGAATCACGACCACGTCGATGTGCTGACCAGACGCTTCAACTACGTCGATCAGGTCGCGGTAGAAGAATTTTGTACGGATGTTGTTGGGCCGAAAGGCGCGAATCTTACCCTGAAAGTCGAGGGTCTTGAGCGCCTCGATGACGGTCTGGCGCGCCTCAACTTTCTGGGAGACCGCGCAGGCGTCCTCCAGGTCGAACATGACCTGGTCGGCGTTAGAGGCCGCGGCTTTGGTCATCATCTTGAGACTATGGCCGGGCACGGTCAGTTCAGAACGACGCACTACAAAATCGCGCGCCATGACCATTTGAGCCTTCGGTGGGAGAATATTTCCGTTCATACCTGATTTCCTTTACGCAGTTGTTCCATCCTGTCATCCCAGGTCTGGCGCCACGCCTCGTCCAGAGCCCGCGTCGGAACCAGCACTCTACGCTTAAAAGAGAGCACATTCTGACCCCGTTGATTATAGGCAATGGTCTCGACAGTGACAATGCCGCGCTCGGGGTTGCTGCTGGTCAGATGCTTCTCCAGCACGGTTGTCTCGGCATACAACGTATCGCCATGAAACGTTGGCCCCAGGTGCCTGACATTCTCGAACTCAAGGTTCGCGATTGCCTTGCCGCTGACATCCTCCACGCTCATGCCCAGCGCCACGCTAAAAACCAGTGGCCCCACGACCAGCCGCTGTTTGAACTGGGTACCTTCGGCATAGTTCGCGTCGATATGCAGCGGATGATGATTCATGGTGAGCATACAAAAAAGAGTATCATCTGACTCTGTAATCGTGCGCCCTGGCCAATGTTTGTAGACAGCGCCGATCTCAAACTCTTCATAGCAACGGCCAAATTGCATGGTAATGTTTTCCCTTCCCTTTCGTCTCTCTGCTTTCCTCGCGCTCCACTTCGCTGTGAAGCGCCTATCATAGTTATTGTATCCTATTTCAAAATTTCTCAGCGCCTGCGGCGCCGCAGGCGCTGAGAAATCAGCATGAAATTTGCTCCGTTATGCATAAGAAGCACCACCGAGCCCAATCCGAATATCTGCACTTACACCTGGATGTGTCGCAATTCCATTACCCCTCTGGCCATCCACGCGACCGACACCGGCTACAGCATCATGGCCGGCGCCTTTGAACAGGCCGCCGGTTATTAGCTCCTACGTGGTTTTCCGCTGGCAAATGGGAGAGCGCGGCCTGGTCACAGGGAGGATAAAACACACCTGACCAGGTCGCGCTCTCCCGCTCCTCCCACTGTGACCGAACACACAACCGCATAGTGAGTTCACCTTATAGCAACAGAACAGGGTAAATAGCTATACTCATAATGAAACATGGCCCATTGGTATTGCTCAAAAAACGTGAAGAGCCTGGTTTCTTTGTTATCTCGAGCTATTATCACGACATCCCTACCTTTGGAGGCTTTGGTCTGGATATGGCACTGGCGTTTATTGGCGTGGGCATCGGAGCCCCTGGCGCGAGCAAAGGCGCGCAGCGAGCCCCGATGCCACAGTATAATGCTCCATTCAGGCCTTAGCAGCTTACCTGATCGGCTCAGCGTTCATCAGTCAATCGATAGCGCTCTAGGAGCTGGCGTGCTATCACCAGGCTCTGGATCTCGTTGGTGCCCTCTCCAACGATCATCAGCGGGGCATCGCGGTAGTAGCGTTCGACGTTAAACTCTCTTGTGTAGCCAAAGCCGCCAAAGATGCGCATGGCTTCCAGGGTAACGTGCTGGCACATCTCTGAAGCGAACAGCTTGGCCATGCCCGCTTCCAGGTCACAGCGCTCACCGCGATCTTTCTTGCGCGCGGCTTGCTCAACCAGCAGCCGCGCAGCCTCGATCCGCGTGGCCATGTCCGCCAGCTTGAACTGGATGGCCTGGTGTTGGGCAATAGGCTGGCCAAAGGTCTGGCGCTGCTGAGCATACTTGATGGCATCCTCAAAAGCAGCCTGGGCGACGCCAACCGCGCGCGCGGCGACGTTGATTCTGCCAACCTCCAGGCCGCTCATGACGTGCTTGAAGCCCTGGCCCGGATGCTCTCCCAGCAGGTTGGCGGCTGGCACACGCACCTGCTCGAAAAGCACCTCGGCAGTCTCGACGCCTTTATAGCCCAGTTTGTCAAAAACTCGGCCTGTGCTCACGCCAGGCGTGTCCCGTTCAACCAGAAAGAGGCTCATGCCTTTATGCGGCGGCTGGCTGGCGGGATCGGTCCGAGCGAGCACGGCGTACACGCCAGCGCGCACGCCGTTGGTAACCCAGAGTTTGCTGCCGTTGAGCAAATAGTCATCACCCACGCGTTCAGCAGTCATGGCAATGGCCTGGACATCGCTGCCGCCACTGGCCTCTGAAAGACCCAGCGCGCCGCGCAGTTCACCCGTGGCCATACGCGGCAGAAAACGCTGGTGCTGTTCCTCGCTGCCATAGGCGACCAGCATATAGGCTACCAGGATGTGAGTGTTGACTACGCCAGACAGGCTCATCCAGCCGCGCGAAAGCTGTTCAATCATGCGCGCGTACGTGCAAAAATCCAGCCCCAGTCCGCCATATGCTTCGGGAATAGTCGTGCTAAACATGCCCAGCTCTTTGAGCTTTTCCACCAGAACGTCAGGATACTGATCTTCATGCTCCAGATCGTGAGCCACCGGGAGCACCTCCCGCTCCACAAAATGTCGAACCTCGTCAATGAGAGCCTGTTTCTCGTCATCCAGGGACAGATTCATCATGCGTAACTGCCTTTCTAAATGGAACGTGCCCATTCATCGATTACGGTGAAAACAACCGCACACCGCACGGGATCGCCCGTGTGGCCCTCGCCGGGCCCAGCCTGTATAGGCTATGAGATGACTTGCCTTGTGCAGTGAGTCCTGCTGTTTATTGCGTTTTCGTTGCGAAACGTGTTTGTAGACCTGGCTCAAGTAACGTCATTTTTTATCAGTACACTCACTGAAAAATGAAGCCATTCTTATGAGTAGCGCGTAACTCCTTTGTTGCAACTATGACAGCGTGACACATTTGAAAGGCAAGGCCTGGCAGATATCGTTTAATCCTCACCACGCCCTGTCTATTATGAGGCGGGCGTGCTCGGGATAGGCAGATCACTTTTGCGCCTGAGACGGCGATCTGCGTGCTGGACCAGGAAAGATTTAAAGGCCTTGGCAGTCGCGGAAAGATGTTTATCTTTGACATGCACCAGGCGCCAGTGACGTACAATCGGGAAACCCTCGACATTGAGAATGACCAGCCGCCCGGTCTCCAGTTCCATGTCAAGAGCCACGCGCGAGATCAGGGCAATACCCAGGCCAGCGCTCACACCCTGTTTGATGGCGCTATTGTTTCCTACCTGCATGCTGATCTGCAAGGGCACGCCAGCCTCCTGAAAGGCATTCTCCAGGGCCGCGCGCGTGCCCGAACCCGGTTCGCGCAGCAGAAAATGCTCGCGACCCAGTTCTTCGATAGGCACGTGTTCCAGACCCGCCAGGCGGTGCGTGGGAGACGCGACCAGCACCAGTTCGTTAAACGCAAAAGGCTCTATCTCGACCGGCATGTCCGATGGCACTTTACCCATGACCGCCATATCCACTCGATTGCTGGCCAGTGCGTCAACCAGCGAGGCCCGGTTGAGCACTTCCAGCGAAATCTCAACCTGGGGATAGATCTGGTGGAATTTGCCCAGCAGACCAGGGATGACATACGTGCCCACCGTGGTATCAGCCCCAACACTCAAACGACCATAATGCGGACTGCGCAGCGCCTCCATACTGTCAAGCGTTTCATCGATCAACGCAAATATCTTCTGGCTATAGAGATATAAGTCTTCCCCCGCCTGGGTGAGGTGTGTGCGCCGGCCAATCTGATCGAAGAGCTTCACACCCAGCGCGTCCTCCAGATGGCGAATCTGCGCGGAAACGGCTGGCTGGCTAAAGTGCAGCTCTTCAGCAGCACGAACAAAACTACAGTGTTTCGCAACAACCTGAAAGGTGGCCAATTGGTGCAAGTTAAGTGTACGCATAAATGCTCTCCCAGAGACAGGCTGAAATCCTTTCCTCAGTAATTCTCCCTGCCCCATTTTACCCAAAAACTACGCAAGCAGCCCAAAGCCTGCTACAATAGCAGCAAAAATTGGAAGTGTGCCCTTGGCTCTACTTCACAGGCTTCATATTCAGGAGAACAGCAACATGCAAGGACCATCTCTTTACGATGGCGAATCGACATTAGATGCACCAGATGACATTAGCCTCCTTTCTACCCAACCAGTTCTGCATTCAACGCCTATTTCTCCTGTTCCCCCGGCTCCAAACAAAGCCGTCACACAGGATACACAAAAGAGAAGCGCTTTTGCGCAGATCTGGAAAGAGGCTCTCCTCCCTTATCTGGGCACCCGACTGCTGGTCTTTGTCGTTGGACTGTTCGCTACATATTATATAATGCCACGGCTCGCTCCTATTTTCACTCTGCCAAATCCTGCCGCAAACATGGCTTTTCCTCAGTCGCTCTGGCTCATGTGGCAGCATTTTGACAGTGGATTTTACCTCCAGATTATAAAATATGGCTACGCACCTGCCAGTTCGCTCCAGCACCAGGATAACTGGGTCTTCTATCCACTCTATCCTCTGCTCATGAACGGCGTTGGGAAACTCCTGGGCGGGAGCGAAGCGGCGTACTCTATCGCCGGGGTGCTGATTTCAAATATCGCGGGCGCTGGTATGATGACATATCTCTATTTACTGGTACGCAGAGAATTCAATGCTCGCGTCGCCTCGCGCACGGTGATCTATCTGGCCCTTTTTCCCACGGCTTTTTTCTTTTCGGCTATTTTCACGGAATCTCTGTTGCTGGGCCTGTGTATCGCCTGTATATACTACACACGCCGCCAATTGTGGTGGCTGGCTGGCATCTGCGGTGGCCTGGCCGCGCTGACCCGCCTGCAAGGGGTAACATTGCTGGTGCCACTCGCCTGGGAATACCTGCGCGTGGTCAGCGCCCGTTACGCGCCGCTGCCCACGGAATTGCCCGCTCGGCGGCTTGAGCGCGCGAAAATTGTGGTGAATTGCTACTTGCGCGGCCTGCTCCTGGCTGCGCGCGTGCAGAAAAACTGGCTCAACGCGCTGGCTCTGCTGCTGGTGCCCTGCGGGCTCCTGGCCTTTATGGTCTACGGCCAGATCCATATCAACGACTTCTTTGCCACTTTCCACGCAAGCGCGTGGGGCTGGCGGCGTCACGTCTCACCTCCCTGGCGCCTGTTGATCTATTCGCTGCGCAACCCCATCCTGGGACAGCCAATGAACTGGAATTTCTGGGTGCTTAACATCACTACAGCCCTGGCCGGTCTCGCCGTTCTTATCTGGTCATGGCGCCGCCTGCCCATGGCCTACACCCTCTACACAGCCGTCATGGTTCTGCTGCCACTCACCTCCAGCCTGCTCAACAGCTACGGACGCTATGCTCTACTGATCTTCCCTGCTTTCATCTTACTCGCCAGTTTCACAAGCAAAACGAACGGCAAAGAAGGACACCTCCACACTTTCATCGTCGCAAGCTTCGCTGCCCTTGAGGCCGTCTTCATGATCTTCTTCGTGCTGGGCTTCCCGACAATTGCTTAGAGCATTTCTGAGCCAGCAAGCAAAGGA
>DASVMX010000550.1:0-8215 GCA_036384215.1 Ktedonobacteraceae bacterium
TTGTGCGCGGGGCGGTGTGCGCCCCGCTCACAAAACCCCTTGAGAAAAAAGGGGGTGGGGCGCTTTGACAAACTTTTGCAAAGTTTGGGATGACTGATAATTATCAATTTTGCCAGGTGACGTTGATGTAGCCGGTGCCGCTGCAAGGGGCCGTATAGCTGTGGTTGCTTCCGTTCTCCCATTGTACGCTGCCGTTGGCTCGGATGATGATAAATTTGAATTGCATGCTCCAGCAGGCGGGAACGCTGGCCATGATAAACCAGCTGGGATAATTTGGATCGTTCAGCGGGCCGATGGCCGTGGTGGTAGTGGTCCCCCAGTTGCCCAGTTCGTCAAATTGCCCGCTCAGATAGACATTATCACCAGGGCTGGTGGGAGGCGCGCTGTTGACGGTGAAGGTGACCGCGACCTGGGCCGCGCTGGAGACGCGCGTCTGGTAGTTGTTGCTACAACTCGCGGTGCACACCTGCACGTTATACATGCCCCCGGCCACGCTCGGCACGGTAACGGTGATGGAGTGTGTGGACCAGCTATTGACGGTTGCATTGGTGGTACCAAATTTGACGCTGCCGGTGCTACTGCCAAAGCCCTGACCGTCGATGATGACTTTGTCGCCAGGCTTGCTCAGATTGGGACCGATGCTGCCAATGGCTGGCGCGGCGTTTTCGCCAGCGGTGTACTGCCAGACCGAAACCTGGTTGGCGCCCAGGGTAAAGTTGCCGACCGCGCCGCCGCTGGCGGTGATCGATGTGCCGCCGTGGAGCAGCGAGCCCAGGTAGTCGCTGTACGAGCCATTGGGCAGGTTGGTCCTCAATCCGGAGATGGCATAGCTGGACGAGCCTTTATTGATCGCCACCAGAATGACATTGTTGTAAAACTGGCGCTCGTAGATGAAGACATCGTTGTTGATCCAGCGCTGCTGATACGTCCCATACGCCAGGGCGGGATTGTTGTGGCGCAGGCCAGCCAGGGTTTTGATCTCGTTATAAGCCGTGGTTGTCGTGCTAAAACCGTTCATCATCGGGCGATTATAGGGATCGCCGCCGCCGCTGGTATCGTTGTGCAGATACTGCTCGGTGCCGTAGTAGATGATCGGGATGCCCGGCGTGGTCAGCGTCGCGGCCAGCGCTTCGTGCAGGCGGTCGTTGTTGTTATTGAGCGTCAGGAAACGCGACATGTCGTGGTTGTCGACAAAAACCGCCTGGTCGTTGAGCCAGGTAAAATCGCTACCCTCCTTGCTCAAAACACTATCCAGCTCGTTTGCCCCGTTGTTTGAGCCATAGACATCGCGCAGCGCAGCGTTGAGCGGGAAATTGAGCAGATTGATGCCGCTGCGGTTGGCGAATTCAACCGCGTAGTTATAGGTAGGATCGCTGATACTGCTCAGGTACCATTCGCCAACCATGTAGTGCGGCCCCTGCGCCTTCACGCTATCGCTGAGCGTGCGGTCCCAACCGCCATCCGGCGCAGGCATATGCTTGACGGCATCCACGCGCACGCCATCGACGCCGTGATTGAGAAACTGGGTCATCGCCCCCTTGAGGTAGCTGTCGACGCTGTTATTCTCCTGCGCCAGGTCCGCCAGGTCGGCCAGGTTATAGTACTCATCCTGGTAGAGATTATTGTAGTCCGAGATCCCGCTGTTGTGGTGAAACCAGCCATTGGGGTCATTGTTATACGCGGCCTGAAAGGTGCCATTGTTGTACAGACTGCCGTATTCGCCGGTGTCGTTGGGATTGGAATGGTTGGGCGCGAAATCGACGATCACCTTGATGCCATTGCTATGAGCGGTCGAGATCAGCGTGTCAAAATCGCTCCAGGTACCCAGGTGCGGATCAATTTTGTAGAAGTCGCGCGCCCAGTAGCCGTGGTAGCCCGCCTCTGGCGCGGAAGAACCCGGCTCATACACCGGCAGGTGAACATTATCGACGGGAGGCGAGATCCAGAGAGCCGTGATGCCCATGCCCGCCAGGTAGGAAATCTTCTGCGTCAGACCCGCCAGGTCGCCACCCCAGTATAGCTTCCAGTTGCTTTTGCTGCTATCGTAAAGCCCGGTGTCACCCGCGGGATCGTTATTTGCGGAGTTCCCATCAAAAAAACGATCCAGCACCACCTGGTAGATTACGTCTGGCTTGAAATCGGCGGTATTCGAGGTCACATTGCTCGCCGCGTGGGCCGGAACGAGAAACCTGGGCAGGAAGCCGATGGAAAGGCTTAAAGTGCCAACGAATAAAACCAGAAAGAGAACGCGCCCAAGTAAAGAGCGCCGGGATCTATCTCTCTTCATTGAAGACCTCCGTGTCCGAAAGATCTGTCCGAAAAATACGCCTGTCATACCCACAATAAACGCTGTGCGGCAGCGATCTGCCGGTAATCGCGCGTTTTTTCAGACAAAAAACAACACTCGTCGCTCCACCGGCGCTGGCAGAGCACCTTACAAGACGCCTCTTTAGTTGGCCACGCTTCCCACGGCGATGCCGGACTTAAAGAAACGCTGCGCAAAGAAGAAGAGCACCATCAGCGGCACCGAGATCACAATCGAGGAGGCCGCGAAGATGCCCCAGGGCGTGCGAAAGTTATCCTGCAGGCTGAAAATCCCCAGAATAAAGGTCAGATTGCTGCCACTGCCGTTGGCGTTCATAACCAGGTTGGCCAGGGCGAATTCGTTCCAGCCAGCGGTGAAGTTGAAAAGGGCCGCGACGGCCAGGGCAGGAGCCGCCAGGGGCAGTACAACACGCCAGAAAGCCTGAAACGGCGTGGCGCCATCCAGTCGCGCGGCCTGTTCCAGTTCGATAGGCAGCGAGTCAAGATAGCTTTTGGTGTTCCAACAGGAGAAGACCAGCGCCCCGGCTGAATAAATCAGCACCAGGCCCAGCAGGTTGTTGAGCAGATTCAGATAATTCAAGAGCAGGTAATACGCGGGCAAGGCCAGCAGGCCGGGAAACGCCTGGAGAGCCAGCAGGCCGCGCAGGGTCAACTGACGCCCGGCGAAACGGAAGCGCGCCAGAGCATAGGCGCCGGTGGTCGAGCAAACCAGGCCAAAGATCGTCGTCAGACCACAGACCAGGATGGTATTGCCAATCCAGTTCAGCAGCGGGAGTTGGGTAAACGCGTATGTGTAGTTATCAAAGGTAAAATTGGCCGGCAACAGGTGAAGATCAGTCGTGTAAAGGTTTTGAGCACCGGCAAACGAGGCCTGCACCACGTAATACATGGGGAAAAGCGCAAAAATCGCCATCGCCACCAGAAACACGTAGATGCCGCCCAGCGTGAAAATACTTCCCACGCGCGGCGCTCGCCGGACACGTTTGACCAGCGCCGGTTGCGACTCCTGCTCGAACGCAACCGCCAGCGCGCCAGGTATGCTTGCCGCGTCAGACTTGAGCTGCTCGCTCATAGCGTGGCCTCCCTTCTGCGGTTCGACCTCGTCCCAAAGCCAGAGGCCATGTAGGTCAGGGCCGCGAGAATAATAAACAGGGTGATCGCAAATGACGCGACCACGCCATAATGCGGATTCGCGATGCCCGCGCCCAGGATGCGGTTGTACATATAAACCATGACAAACTCGGTCGCGCCAGGCTTGAGCGCGCTGACTATCGGACCGCCCTGCGTAATCAAATAGGCGGTGTTAAACATCTGGAAAGTGGTAATCGCGCTCAAAATAGTCGCCGGGACCAGGGCCGGGGTCAGCAGCGGCAGGGTAATCCTGCGAAAATATTGCCAGGCACCCGCGCCGTCCATGCGCGCAGCCTCGCGCAGTTCTCTGGGGATACTCTGGAGCGAGCCCAGAATCACTACCGTAAAAAAGGGATAGCTCAGCCAGATATTGACAATCACCACGGAAATAAAGGCCATCGTTGGATCGAGCAGCCAGGGGATACCAAATTTCGGCCCGAAGACCAGGCGTCCTATCTGGTTAAAAGGACCGAAATCATAGTGAAACAGGAACTTCCAGATCAGAGCGGTGATGCCCGAAGGAGCAGCCCAGGGCAGCAGCAGGAGCAGGCGCCAGAAAGCCAGTCCCTTGATTTTGGGATTGTTGAGGGCCAGCGCGGTCAGCAGGCCCAGCACCAGAAAACCGACCAGGCAGGCTACAACGTACAGCACTGTCTGCCAGACCACCGGAAAAAAATCGCTGTCCACCGAAAAGAGCAGGTGCTGATAGTTCTCCAGGCCAATAAAATGATAGCTGTCCGAATTAAATTCCGTGTAGTTTGTCGTCGAAAGATACAGAGTATAGCCAATCGGCCACAAATTAATGACCGCGATAGTTCCCAACATTGGGAGCAGAAAGAAAAAGATGGTCCGTCGTTTGACTCTCAGCATCGGCGTCCTCTCCCTTGCTAAAACCGTACAGCGGTTTCCCCACTTGTGAATGAGATGCGTATTGATGCGCGTGTGCCTGGAATAGGCACACGCGCATCAATACGCATCTCATTCACAATGTACTATGATGTAATCTGCGCAATGGCCTTGGTAGCCGCGGCCTGGGCGTCGTTGAGTGCTTTTTCAGGCGTCTGGCTGCCGTTCCAGACCGCTGTCAGCGCAGACTGCACGGGCGTCCAGAGGGCACTCATGTAGGGGGTATTCGGCAGAGCTACGCCAAGTTTGGCCTGGGCCGCGTAGCCCGCGACCGCGAGCTGGGACTGTACGGACGGATCATCGGCGGCGGCGCTGTTGGCCGGGATCTCTCCATCGGTCTGCGACATGCTGGCCTGGTTGGCTTTGCTGGTATAGAACTTCATCAGATCAGCCACCAGGGCCGGATTTTTGGCGGTTTTCGCCATCCAGAGCGATTTCACTCCGACGAAGGGTTTGGCGGGCGTATTGTTTGTGGTGACGATAGGCAGGGTCGCGAAACCCACGTCGAGCTTGCCTTTGGTCGCGTAATCGGCGTAAGACCAGGGGCCGTTGATAATTACCGCGGCCTTCCCTTCGGTAAAGAGCGAGGAGTTCACATCATAGCTCTGCTGCTTGGGCAGGTATGAGCGGAAAGAGGCAATGTACTGCATGGCCGCCAGAGACTCGGGCGAATCCAGGTGCGCCTTGCCATCGGGCGTGACATACGAACCTCCAAAGCCATAGAACCAGGGCGCGGCAAAGTAGGCGTCCTCGGTGTTCCACACAACGCCATACTGGCCAGGATGTGCCTGAGCATAGCTCTTCTCGAAGGCGAGCATGTCATCGGTGGTCTTGGGCAACTGACTGGCCGAAACAAGAGCTTTGTTGTACATCAGGGTAATGGCCTCAACCGCTTCGGGTACGCCGTAGATGTGGCCGTTGAAGCTCAACGCGGAGGCCGCGGCAGGACTGTAGTTCTGATTCAGATAATCCTGGGAGATGTACTGGTCCATGGGAACCACAACTTTGCTCAGCGCCAGCTCGCCCAGGTTGTCGTCGGTGTAGGCGATGATGTCGGGACCATTACCGGCTTTGACTGCGGTGGTCGCTTTGCTGGTAATCTGGTCCTGGTGCACCAGGACGATCTTCACTTTGGGATGCAGTTTGGTGTACTGGTCAAATATCGCCTGTTTTGCCTGCAGGTATGTGCCCTGCCAGCCGTGCCAGATGGTGATGGTCCCACTGTAATCGATGCTTGAAGCATTAGTCGTGCTTCCACCGCCGCTACCACCACAGGCGGAAAGCAGCAGCACTACAAGCAAGGCCAGCACTGGCCAGGCGTAACGGGTACGCGTGTAGGATATTTTCTTCATGATTTTTATCCTCGCTGATAAGATTCCCGGAATAACGCGAGCACATAACCCGCCAGTTCCGAGCGACAAGAGAGTTCTTCCAGTTCATTGGCAAGAACCCGGAATAAAAATATCGCCAACTGATTTCATCGATCCCATGAAATGGTTCTGTTTACGCGACGACAGCAAAATACGCCGCCGCGAACCGTCCATCACCTCCTTTGCGTTTCTGCCAGCGTATATATCGCTCCGCTCAAAGGCGCCAGAGTTATCTCAACCTGATGTTGAGTCCTGCTTATAACGGGCTCTACACCTGTGCTCACAACGAGTTCCGTGTTCGCGGGCAGGAGGGTTGCTGGAAAGACCAGCGTCTGCGCTTGCACGCCGAGGTTAAAGAGCGCCAGAGCATCTCCCACAACCGTTTCCAGGCCGGTCGAACTCGTTCTGAGGTAGGCGTAGGTTTGCTGTTCGGCGTCCAGGTGCACCGCCCGGCGTTTGCCCAGCGCAAGCACTGGCAGCGAGGTGCGCGCGCGGATTAGCGCTTGATAGAAGGACAACAGGTCGAGATTCCAGTCTCCGCGCCTCCAGGACATATCCCGCCGGATCTCCGCGTCTCCTCCGAAAATCCCCACCGGATTGATACGTTGAGACATACCAACCTCTGTCCCGTAATAGATGGCTGGCACTGGCTGGAGGGTAAACTGGCAGAGTGCCGCCAACTTGAGCAATTCCAGGCGGCCCCCGGCGACAAAGAGGAAGCGGTTGATATCGTGGTTATCAAGAAAACTGACCCGGCCCGCGCCCGCGGCCATATACTGTTCGTGCGCGGAGAGAAACTGCTCAAATTTACGCAGATCCCAGGCACGCGCGCCAAAGGTGTAGCGCAAAGCCGTGGCCAGGTGGAAGTCCAGAACGCTATCCAGCCTGCCGCGATAGTGCACCAGCGAGCCAGGCGTGTCGATAGCCTCCGCGATGGAGAATGACGCGGGCTGAACTGCGCGCGTGGCGTGGCGGAAGTCAGTCCAGAAGTCCATGCTCTGGCCGATGGAGTGGTCGAGGCGAAAGCCATCGACGCCGCACTCACGCAGCCAGTAGACGGCACTCTCAATGATATGCTGGCGCGCGCCCGCACTCTCAACCCGAAACGAGGGCATACTGGGCACAGCATCCAGGAAGCTGCCATAAACATCCGGCCACTGCTTGAAATAGAACCAGTCAAACGAAGGAGCCTGGCGATCAGCCTGCGCGGCGAGAAAAGCCGGGTGATGCCAGGAGACATGCGACGGGACAAAGTCGAGCAGTACGCGCATCCCCAGCGCGTGGACCTCGTCCGTCAGGGCTTTAAGATCCGCGATGGTACCCAGGCGCGGATCGACACTAAAGTAGTCGAGTGGATCATAGCGGTGATAGGTCTCGGCCCTGTGCAGCGGCGAGAGCCAGAGACAGGTCACGCCCAGTTCGGCCAGGTAGGGCAGCGCGGCGCGCACGCCATTCAGCGTCCCACCATGCAGCGCCTGGGGATCTTCCTCAGGGGGAAAATTCCCATCTACTGCGTCGGTGCGGAAACGATCCAGGAAAATCTGATAGATGACCGCGTTTTGAACCCAGGCCGGTTGGCGCAGTTCGCTGTTCTCTTCGACCGTGTAGGAAAAGGTTGTAAAAGCCCGCTCGCCCGTATAGTGAAAGGCAAAGCCCCCTCCCTCATGAGCCCAGGCGTCCGGTTCGCCGGTTGCCTCGACACCAGGATGAGCAAACCAGCCGGCAATGCGATAGCGCACCACGGTCCCGGCGAACTGTGCTGGCAAGTGGACCAGCCAGCGCGTCAGATAGCCGGCGTGAGCGTCCCACTCCTGGCGCGTGGCTACCAGCTCCAGCGCCGCCGAGGAGCTGGTAGGCCGGCTGCCATCGGTTGTGTAAAATAGCACAGCGCGCTTCACGCCTGTCTCCTCACCACTTGTCGCCCAGACCTCCACCGGCTGCCCGGCGACCGGCGCCAATGGCACAATCGTGTTATCATGCCGAAACTGGGTCCGCTGAGCGGCCTGGCGCGCGATGATTTCCGAGAAAGGGAGATGACCGGGGGCTGACGCAATTTTATCAATACCTGCCTGCACCATCTGTTCCGTCAACTCCGACAAATCCGTCGCGCTCTCCGCGACTGGTTCAAATACTTCTGCCATGAATGGTATCCTTACTGCAAAACCACTTGATCTTTTCGGCTCTTCCGGGTATCATCCCTCAAGATGCGGGCTGTTTGGCCGAGGCTGAATGTTGATCCGTCGAGGATACTGAAATTATCTCTATGATTTTTTATCCGTCAATTCCCGCGTTTCCTGCTCAACCTCCGCGAAGATCACCGCCCGCAAGCGCCGGTGCATATCGAGCAACTGGTGTACCTCTGCGCGGCTCAGGACACTAAAACGCTCGCGGATAGCCTGCTCAATCGCGGCCTGCGCCTGGTCGCGCACGGCCACGCCCGCGGCGGTGAGAGTCACACGCTGCGAGCGCCGGTCCACCGGGTC
>DASVMX010000551.1:0-10190 GCA_036384215.1 Ktedonobacteraceae bacterium
GGTGGCGGCGAGTTCCTGTTCCTCGACATCGCGGCCAGTGATGGCGAGGGTGCCTTCCTGCTCGTAGCGGGCGCGTTTGAGGATGATGGTCGTGTCGGCGCCGCCGGTGAGGCCGAGGGTGCCGGAGACTTCGTCAAACACATCGTCGCCGCCCATGAGCTGATGCCTCTTGCCTCTCTCGCTGATGACTCTACCCGCTGGTAACGGTGCCGTCGTCGTTGACGTGGATGGTGACGCGCGGCAGGGGACCGCTGCCGGGGCCGGAGAGGTGGCTGAAGCCGTGGCGCGGATCAAAAACCGCGTCGTGCGCGGGGCAAACGATCAGTTTGCGCGCCTGATCATAGTCCACAAGCACGCCCCTGTGCGGACAGGTGCGCTCGCAGGCGACAAAGGTGCCGTTGGAAAGGCGAATCAGCAGGCTGCTGACGCCGTCCGCGGGATTGTGAAAGACCTGCGCGCTATTAGCTGCCTGCCTGGTAGAGCCGATCACGGTGCCGGTGTGCGCGGGCGCGCGAGTTGCGCCCGCCGTTGGCCGGGCTGTGGGCTGAGCTGGCTGCGTGGGAGTTGTGCCGCCAGTCGGGATAGTACCAGAAAGATTGGCGCTCTGGGGAGACTGCTTGATGCTCTGCGCCAGGCGGGCAAAGGTGATCCCGCCAATGCTCAACGCGCCAGCAGCGGCCACGCTGGCCACGGCCAGGGTCACGATTTTGCGCCTCCCGCGCTGATCCGGGCGGCCACGTTTCTGGTTGCCCGACGCTGCCAGAGGTAGCGCGAGATGTCTGGCCGGCACGGGCGCGGCTGACAATGGCTGCTTGCGCCCGCCCGCGTGGCTGGACCACCAGGCAAAGGGATCAATGCCAGCCAGCGAAGCGCCTGATATTCTGGGCGCTGCTGCTGGCACCGGGTTATTGCTCAAGCTGCCCGGCGCTACCAGGTTGTCGCGCAAACGCCGCGTCTCCAGTTTCTCCAGCGGCGCGCTTCCACCCGCGACCGAGGAAAGATGGGTGGAGGCGCGCATGATATCAGTGTTATATGGTGAGGAGGCCAGACTTTGCGCGAATGGGAAAACGGCTGCCTCTTCCCGCGAGTCGCGCATGACCGCTGTGTTATGCGGATTCAGCGTGCCAGGGAGGGCAAGCGGCGCGTTGTTCAGGGCGCGCATCTGCTCTGTGCCAATTGTCGGAGCCACCTGCCAGCGACCGGAGGGCGTAAATTGCTCGTCGAACCAGTCGACCGTAGGCGGCATGGTCAACCGGGTGCCGGGCGGGAGCTGACCAGCCTGGTGGTCGGGCGCGCTTGCCTGGGACGCGGCGTCCTGGGCATTGAGAACGCGCTCAAAAGCTGCGAGCAATTCGCCCGCGCTTTGAAAACGCCTGGCGGAATCGCGTTCCAGGGCGCGCCCGATCACCAGGTCAAAGGCCTCCGGCACGTCGGGGCAAATAACGTGGACCGGCGGCACGGGCTGCTGCAAACGCTGAAGCGCGGTATCCAGCGGAGTGGTCGCGCAAAAGGGGGGGACGCCGCTCAACAGTGCAAAGGTAATTACACCCAACGCGTAGATATCTACGCGCCAGTCGCAGACCAGGCCCAGCACGCGTTCAGGCGCGATATATTCGGGGCTGCCCAGGAACGCGCCATGAGCACTGGAGAGGTGCGCCAGCGGGCGCGAGCTTTGTCTATTGCCATGGATCTCCAGCATGGTTCGCAGTCCAAAACCGGCAATACTCGTCTCCAGACGCTCGTTCACTATTACATTCGCCAGGCTCAGCATCCCATGCGCAATCCCCTGAACATGCGCGTAGTCCAGCGCGGAGGCCAGTTGCCTGAGCACGTAAAGCGCCTGCCGGGGCGTCAAACGCGTGTTCTGTTTCAACATCTGCCCCAGCGAGGCCTCTTTGACAAAAGCTGTGACAAGGTAAAAATAATTCGACCCTTCCCCAAAGGCATAGACAGGCAAAATATGAGCGTGGACCAACCGCGTCAGCGCCGAGCCCTCGGCGGCGAAACGCGCGCGAAATTGCTCGCGCTCCTGAATGGCCTGTCCTTCGGGAAAAACAAAGGTCGTCACCATGGCTTTCACGCCGCGCGTGGACTCCACGGCCAGATAAGCCGCGCCTAACTGGCTCTGGCCCAGTAAACGCTCGACGCGGTAATCGCCCAACATTTTACTGGTCAACTGCTCTATATCTGGCATGTTCTATTTTTCCTCTTTTTATCCGTTTTTGTTTATCCCCTATAGGAAAAGAGTGTATCTGTGAGTACTAAGTAGTGTCAACTTACCACGCATGTTGTAGGATTTGTGGGGGGGAGAAATGCACACGATCTCAACCAGTGTCACACCGGAGGCGCTGCCCCGGTGCTACAATGCAGGCGCGTCAGAGGCTCTGCTCCAATCCCTTTCAAAGAGGAGCAGGTTACAACGGAGGCCAGCTCCGTTGCTGCATCGCGGGCCTGGGAAAGAGGCAAGCTCTTTCGGGAACCTGCGAGCCGCGCAGCGGCCAGAGAGAGCAGCTTGCCTGCTCTCCACCCGCAATGCAGCAACGAAGCTGGCCTCCGTTGTGACTTCTTTGAATGGTCTTGGAGGCTCTGCTCTGGCTGCACCTGACCGGCCAGCGCGGAGCGGTCAGAGCGGAGCCTCTGATACACCCGCCAATGCAGCACCGGAGCAGTGCCTCTGGTGTGGGCGCCGCAACACATGGTTGGTGTTCACACACATGGGTAGGCAGCTTCGCAGGATTGGAGCACATAGGAGATGACACAGGCATCGTATATCATTATTGGCAATGGCATCGCGGGCGTGACTGCCGCGGAAGTGCTGCGCGCGGAGGACGCGGAGTGCGCGCTGACAATTGTGGCGGACGATCCTTTTCCGGTCTATTACCGGCCCGCGCTGAAGGATTTTCTGGGTGGACGCCTGGCCGAGGAGAAGCTGTGGGCGCGGCCTACGACGTTTTACCAGAAACAGCATATTCGTTTCTTGCACGCGCGCGTGATGGGCATCAATCCCCAGCAGCATGCTCTTCGTTTGCAGAATGGCAAAGTACTGCAATATGATCGCCTGCTGCTGGCCAGCGGGGCGCGCCCTCGCACGCTGCAATGTCCTGGCCTGAACCTGGGCGGCGTCTTTACCCTGCGCGGCGTCACGGATTACCAGCAGGTGCTGAGCCGCCTGGAGCACGCGCGCAATGTGGTGGTCTGCGGCAGCGGGACGCTGGCCCTGGAGAGCGCGGAAACGCTGGCGCAGCGTGGCTACACGGTGACGCATCTGCTGCGCGGCCAGGTGCTCTGGTCGGAAGTACTCGACGCGGTGGCCTCGGACATGGTCTTACAGGAAGAACGGCGCGCCGGGATTGAGGTCAGCACAGGCGAAGAGATTATCCAGGTGATGGGCATCGACGGCCAGGTCTGCGGCGTGCGCACCTCGCGGGGCCGAACTATTCCCTGCGAGTTGCTGCTGATCGCGGTGGGCGTTGAGCCGGCAATCGCCTTTCTGCGCGGCAGCGGCGTGATCTGTGGCCGCGGCGTGAAAGTCGATAGCTATATGCGCTCCAGCGTGCCCGATGTCTACGCGGCTGGCGATATTGTGGAGAGCGTCGAGGGACTGAGCGGGCGCACGCGCGTGCTGGGCCAGTGGTACCCGGCCATTCAGCAGGCGCGTATCGCGGCCCTGCACATGGCGGGCGCGCTCACCTCTTTTCCAGCTATCTCTGGCGCGGCCCTCTACAACGCGACCTTCCTGCACGGACTCAGCTTTGTCGGACTTGGTCTGACGCAAAGTCCCGGCGTGCCCGGCTTTTATGAGATTATAGCGGAGCCACAGCCGCGCTGCTATCGCAAGGTCATCCTCCACAACGGCGTCGTGGTAGGCGCGCTCCTTCTGGGCGAACGCGGGCAGGCACTGGCGCTCAAGCGCGCCATCGATCACCGTGTCAGCCTGGCCCCCATCGCCCGCAAGTTGTTCAGCGGCTCATTCGATCTCGATGCGTGGCTGAGCGCGCAAAACATCCCTCCACCCTTGCTCATGCCAGAGCGCGGCGGCAGTGATATTCTCAACGCGCTAACCGGGGAGGCGCAGGCCGATATCACCCGCGTTATCCCCACGGAGGTGCTGCGCGCTCTGTCAGCTACCCCCACGCTGGTAGTTCTGGGACCAGACGGTCCTGCTCAGACGCTGCCACTGGCTCTGGGAAAGCGCTATCAGATCGGACGCGACGCGCAAAACGACATTGTTTTGAACGACACCGCAACTTCGCGCCGCCACGCCGAAATCACCAGCAACCCCGCGGGCTTCTCGATTCACGACCTCGGCAGCCGCTATGGCGTGCTTCAGAACCGCACGCGTGTGCACAATGTTGCGCGACTCAACCACGGCGACCGCCTGGCCATCGGGAATATGCTGCTTTATTTTTCCTGCCCGACATCCGAATTGGCCGCGACCAACGCTGGCCAATTCAAAAGCCAGCTCACACGGCGCGCACCAGGCGAGGAGAAGCTGCGCGTGGTGGGCCTGGAACACCGCGAAGAAGTGGTGCCGCTGGACAGGGCACGCCTGGCCTTCGAAATCGATATGTGTATCGGCTGCAATCGCTGTATGGACGCCTGCCCGCTGCCCGGTTCTGGCGGCATCAGCATCGCCGCGCTCAACCATGCCAATCTCACAGAGATTATCCCCACAACTCTGGCGCGTTTCACCCACGAATGCATCATGTGCGGCTCCTGCGTGCCCGTCTGCCCGGTCGATAACCACCGCGATCTCTTGATGCTCGCTCTGAAAGAGCGCGTGGGCCTCTCGTGGAAAAATCAACCAGATATGGCCAGCGTTCACCGGGCGCTGCCAGCCGGCTGGTCGCTCCCGCAACTGCTCCAACACCTGCGCGAACAACGCGTGCTCAGTAATACAGAGCAGATTCCCGATACCTACCTGCTGCATCTCATCGTTGCCTCGCGCCTGCTACAGCTCAAGGCGGGCGAGACGCTCCTGAGCGAAGGCGAGTATGGCCGCGACCTCTACCTGATTCTGCAAGGCCAGTTGGCCCTGACCACAGCCAACCGCGAGAAGAATGAACTGGTGCTGGCGCATATCAATCGCGGCGAATACGTGGGCGAGGATGGCATGTTAACGGGGAGGCCGTATAAAATTTCCGCCAGTGCGCGGGCCGCGACCCTGCTCTACCAGGTGCCAGAGCAGGTCATCCAGCGCCTGATGGAGCTGGTGCCGGGTGTACGCGAGCACTTCGAGGGCTGCGTGCACGCAACCTCGCTTCAGACCATCCTCAAGCGTCTGGAGTTGTTCGACGGGGTTGTCGAAGCCGATCTTCAGGAAGTAATTCGCCGCGCGGAGGTTCGACAGTACGAGCGCAGCGAGCGTCTTTTCGCCGAGGATTACAAAGGGCGGCCACCACGCGAAACGCTGCATATTCTCCTGGAAGGCTTTGTCAAAGTCGCGCGCCAGGTTCAGGCAGAGCCGGGTCAGGGTCCAGGCGAGGAGCGCGTTATCGCGTACCGCCAGGGCGGCGACTACTTCGCGGGCGGCCTGGATCTGCTGGGAGACGGCCAGGCGGTGACCGTGACTACTATCAACCGCTGCCGGGTCGCTGAAATCTCGCGCCAGACCGTCCTGACGCTCTTCGCGCGCTATCCGCTCGTCGAGCAGCGTTTCGCTCTGCGCCTGCGCGAATATCTGGAGGCCGCCGCCTCCATCAACACTGCCAGTCGCGCGCTCCTGCCTTTTGTGCCCATCAGTGCGCCCGCCGACCTCGTAGCGCAGGAGGGGCTGCACGAACTGGTCAGCGACGGCGTGATTGAAGGCACCGAAGTCCTGGTCATAGACCTCGACAAGTGCATCCACTGTAACGAGTGCGAGGACGCGTGCGAGCGGCGCCACGGCCATTCGCGCATGAACCGCAAAGGCATGGTCGTGGGCAATATCAGCATTGCTACCGCCTGCCGCCAGTGCCAGGACCCGGTCTGTATGCTCTGTAGCCGGGCCGGAATCGCGCGCCATCCCAATGGAGAGGTCTATATCACCGCCAGTTGCATCGGCTGCGGCATCTGCGCCGAACGCTGCCCCTACGGCGCCATCTCTATCGCCCAGGTTGAAAGCCCGGACAACGCGGAGTCCACCGGCGGAGCCTGGCAGCGCTTTAACGCCTGGTTCGCCAGAACCGCGGGCACCGAACAGGCGCGCAAAACCTCGCCGGAGCCCAATCCAGGCGGAGAGACACGGCAAGCGCGCAAAACCCTGCCCGTGGTCAGTCCCCAGGTCGCCGGTGGCAACCTGGCCGCGTCTGGCCCGCTCGACATCTTTCCGCCGCGCGGCGGTTATGACGAACTGCGCAAAAAAATCGCCATTAAATGCGACCTGTGCGCAGGATACCGCGACCAGGCCTGCGTCCAGGCCTGTCCCACAGGCGCCGCTCTGCGCGTCCAACCCGCCAGCTTCTTCGGTTCAACCGAAGAAATTCTGCGCAAACGCACCAATTGATCACTCTGAGCCAGACACACATATTATGAGGAGATAGACGCCATGACCATGGCCAACAAAGCCCCTGTCGAGCCCAGAAGCGCGCGGCGCATCTGGAAAACGCCCGCCTCGCTCTTCAACTGGCTCTTCCTGGCCGGTTCAACGCTCGTGCTGGGCGTGGTGCTCCTGCTTGCACGCGTGAGCAGCGCCAGCCCTGATCCTAACAACGACCCATACCGCGCCTTCGGCATCACCGCGTTTGTCATGGTCCTGTGCGTCGCGGCCTATACCCTGCGCCGGCGCTACATCCGCCGCCTGCCAGGTAAGGTGCAAAACTGGCTCTGGCTGCATGTCTGGCTCGGCAGCGCCAGCGTCCTCGTCGCATGCATCCACGAAAACTGGCAGAACATCACCCACGACTTCTCCTTCATGAGCGAGCGCTTCACCGAGGCCGCATTCGGCACCACGGCTGTCTACGCCCTGGTCTTTCTCGTACTCAGCGGCGTCATCGGGCGCCTGCTCGACCTCTGGCAGGCGCGCGTCATTGCCGGCGAGGCTGATACCAACGGAGCCGGCATCGCGCGCTCGGTCGAAGAGCACCTGCTCGAACTCACCCTGGCCATCGAACGCCTGTGTGCCGGCAAATCCATTTCCTTTAAAAACTACTGCCACACCGCGCTTGGCTCCAGTCAGCCCGCGCTCCTGCCCAAACCAACCCTCACCCCCGGCGAAACCGATGACTTCCAGCGAGCCCGCGCCGTCCTCGTCAACCACGCCCGCCTGACCCGCTCCCTCCAGCGCCAGCAGCGCGCCCGCATGATCATCCGCGCCTGGCGCCTTGTCCACGTTCCCCTCGCCTGCGCCGCCCTGCTGATCATCAGTTACCACGCCATCTTTGAACTGGCGCAGATACTAACTGGACAATAATGGGATTATCTCCCACGCCGCGAAGGCGCGCCGCCCACACCGCGCGCCATGGCGGTGAAGATGCCCAGCGCGGCAAAAAGGGCACAGACAAGCAGAGACGCGTGGAAGCCGCTCACAAAGGTGCTTTGCAGGGCAAGCAGGTGCTCAGGAGCAAGGTTGCGCGCGCCGGGCGCGGTGAGCAAGGTTCCAGCCGCGGCAGCTCCTAAAGCAGTGAAAACCGTGCCCGTGAGCGCGACGCTGGTGCTCTGGCCGATGACACGCCCGGTGGCAAGCAGACCAGAGGCCTCGCCCTGCGCGTCACGCGGCGCGGCCCCCATCATGGCGCGCGTGTTTGGCGATTGAAAGATGCCCTGGCCAAAGCCAGTCAACGCCAGCCGCCAGACGACATCCCAGGTACTGCTTTGCGCGTTCAACTGGCTAAGCAAGACCAGACCAAGACAGGCCACGGCCAGCCCAATCGGCGAAAGCAAGCGCGAACCAACGCGGTCCGCCAGCGAGCCGCTCAGAGGCGCGGCCAGCGCCAGCGCCAGCGGCAGCGGGGTCATCATCAGGCCAGTGTGAACCGTCGAGAAACCGCGCAACTGTTCAAAGTAGAAAGGCAGGATAAAGCCGGGCGCAAAGAGCGCCATCATACACAACATAAACGTAATATTGGCCATGGCAAATGTCCGGTTGGTCACCAGGTGCAGATCCAGAATGGGATGCTCAATCCGCTTCTCAACAGCGACCGCGCTCACCAGCATCACCAGGCCCACGCCAAACGCGCCCAGGGTGCCCGGCGAGGACCAGCCCCATTCCGAGCCAAACGAAAGCCCCAGCGTCAGCGCGGCAAAACCAATCGCCAGCAGGGCCGCGCCCGGCGGATCAAAACGCCCATTCTCTCCCGCCCCTGGCCTCCGCTCGCGATACACTATATACCCGATGAAGAAGACCAGCAGGCAGATCGGCACGTTAACATAGAAAATCCAGCGCCAGCTCAAATATTGCGTAATAATCCCGCCAATCGTTGGTCCCAGCGCCACACCCAGCGACACCACCACCGCGTTCAAGCCCAGCGCCAGGCCCCGCTCGCGATTGTAGAACGCGCTGGTAATCATAGCCACATTCACACTGAAAATCAAAGCTCCCCCAAGGCCCTGGAAAAGCCGGGCCACGATCAGCAACCAGAGCGAGGGAGCCATGCCACACAGCGCGGACCCCAGCACAAAGATCGCCAGGCCGCTCAGAAAGATAGGCCGGCGCCCCAGCATATCGGCCAGGCGTCCAAAAGTCAGCAAAACCGCTGCGATAATAACCAGATAACCGATAATCACCCACTCAATAGCCCCGCTCACCCCCACGTGAAATGTCTCAGAAATCGCTGGCAAACCAATATTTACAATTGAGCCGTCCAGGGTCGTAATAAAACTGCTTGAAGCAGCGAGCGCCAGTACTACCCACCGATTCATCTGGCTCTCTTCCTGAGCAGACTCGACGGACAGAACCGGCGCACGCTCAAGCCCGGATGCCTGCTTCTCTGCCGCAGTAAGCGCGCTCTCCTGCTCATTAGCAGGTACGTCCCCCTTAGCAAAAGCCAGCGCCCCTATGCCTCCTGTCTCAAATTTATCATACACATTGGCCGGTCTGCGTTCATACATTCTTTGCTCCTTTTTTCATCAAGTTAAACATCTTTTAAAGTATTTCCCGCTTTCACCGCTCATCAAAAGGCAAACACAAAGCAGCCCCGAAGGCCGATCAAGTGGCTGAAAAAATCAGTACAATTACCACAACATTGCACAACCCGAAATTATGCCCCCTGTAGGGGTTTATTGATAAGTATCTGTGATGATTCTCATGAGTTTCTGGTTATAAAACTACGCTCAGACAGCGCTTCACAAGCGGCAACATAGCCTTTGTTCTTCGGATAAAGTTCCAATGCATCGAGAGCCTGAAAAACGGATAGTTGTATGTGATAGCCATTTATAGCCAGTTCATGAGGGATGGCAACCCAACGAGAGAAATCATGAGATGAGGCATCTTTCTACTGCATATCTTGTTACACTTCTTAAAAAGCGAGCGTGTAAAGAAGAGACTCCTCATATTAAAGAAGGGGGCTTCTCGATGAAATTACTTCTGGTGGATTCAGATTGTGATCTTGTAGAAATGTTAACCAGCTGGTTAAAAACGTTAGGATTTGAAGTATTTCGTGCTTTCTCAGGAGAACGTGCTTGCCGAGAATGGGAGCAACAGCAGCCGGACCTGGTCATTATTGATCCGATGCTCAAGGATATAAACGGCTTGATGGTCGTCCAGCAGATGAGCACGAAGCATGATGCATTGGTTCTCGTCATGACCGACAGCAAAGATGTCACTGATGAGATTCGCTGCCTGGAAGCAGGAGCCGACGATTATCTGCGTAAACCGTTCTTCCCTTCTCAACTGCTGGCTCACGTCCATGCAGTGAATCGCCGTGGCCGTTCCACCCTGGTACAACGGCCTTCCTCCATTGTGGCTGTTGGGCCGATTTGGGTGGATTCGTTGCGCAATCAGGCTATCGTGGGAGGCAAAACGGTGTGCCTGACCCCGACGGAGAGCAAGTTATTGTATTTGCTGGCCGTCAATGCGAATACCGTTTGCACATCTAATCAGATTGCCTCATATCTGTGGGGGGTTGGCAACGAAGGGGATGTCCACCTCATTAAAGCCCACATTCGGCATTTGCGCCTGAAGATCGAGTCTGATCCCGGTCACCCGGCGTTTATTCTCACGATCTCTAGCGTGGGATATACATTTAAGCGCCCCCAGGAGGGAGGGGAGCATC
>DASVMX010000552.1:0-1744 GCA_036384215.1 Ktedonobacteraceae bacterium
CCTTCGTCAGCGCTTTCATCCGCGCTGCTCTGCTCAAGCGCGCTGGCCTCTACCGTCTCCTGTTCGTTCGCGGAGGCATTGTCAGAGATGGCTTCTTCCTCCAGGGGCGGCTGGCTGGCGTCGTCGATGGCGATTTCGACCTCGGTTGCCAGGTCGGCCTCTTGCTGGGAGGCAGCTTTGCGGAAGCGGCGGCGCAGCACCTCCTGGTGGCTGGCGTAGTCGTTAGCGCCCTCGACGGTCTTGATCTTGAAGCGGCGGTACTCGCTGTTGTGGGGCCGTCCAGACTCGAAGACAACCATCGCGCCCACGGAGTTGGTCCCCTGGGTGTTGGAGATGTCGTAACACTCGATGCGGCGCGGCGGCGCGGCCAGGTTGAGCGCCTCCTGCAATTCTTCAAGCGCCATCTGCGTCTTCTGGCTATCGCTCAGCCACTTGATGCGCTGCTGCTCCAGCACCTCTTTCGCGTTCTGGCGTACCATCTCTACCAGGCGCAGCTTCTCGCCGCGTTTGGGCTCGGCAATCGTGAGAGCTCCACCGCGCTTCTCCTTCAGCCAGGCCTGGAGCGTCGCTTTATCCTCCGGCTCGGCCTCGACAAGAATCTCGGCGGGAATGTGCGGCACGCTCTCGTAGAACTGCTGGAAGAACGAACGCATGATCTCGCCGGGACTGCTCTCGCGCGTGCCCTGGAGGATGAAGAATTCGCGTCCGACCAGTTTGCCTGCCCTGAAGAAAAAGACCTGCGCGCACGTCTCATCGTCCTGGCTGGCCAGCGCGATCACATCCTGATCGTCCTGCCCCTCGGTTGAAATAATGCGTTGCTTCTCCAGAATGCGCTCAACCGCCTTGATGCGGTCGCGGATGCGCGCCGCCTCCTCAAAATTGAGGTTTTCGGCAGCGCTCTCCATCTGGGCTTCCAGGTTTTTCACTACCTCGTCGTGCTTGCCCTCCAGGAAAAGGATTACCTGCTTGATGACCGCGTTATACTCCTCGCGCGTCGTATAGGCCACGCAGGGCGCGGTGCAGCGGTGGATATAATACTGCGTGCAGGGGCGTGTAAGCAGCTTCTGCTTCCAGCCAGCCGGCGGCTCGCCCTCGGCAGGCGGCGCCCACGCGCTGGCATCGTAGCGACAGGTGCGGAAGGCAAAGAGCTTGTTCAGCAGATCAAGCGTCGCATCGACGGCGCCAGAATTGGTATAGGGGCCAAAGTAACGATTGCCATCGCGCGCGAAACTGCGCACCCGGTAGACGCGCGGAAAATCCTCGCTCAGCGCCACTTTAATATAGGGATAACTTTTATCATCGCGCAGCAGCACATTATACCTGGGCCGGTACTGCTTGATAAAATTGCTCTCCAGTACCAGCGCCTCAACTTCGTTTTGCACGACCAGGAACTCGATATCCTCGATCTTCGCGACCATACTGCGGTTCTTCGGGCTGTGCTCGGTCGACTCCTGAAAGTACGAGCGTACCCGGTTAAACAGCGAGATCGCCTTGCCCACATAGATAATGGTACCCTCGACATCCTTCATCAAATAGATGCCCGGCTTATGCGGCAGCGAATTCAAAACAGACTGGATTTTCTCATTCATATATGTGTGTGGCCACCTATCAGATGATCTTCAAAAGCGCTGGATCGCCCCTTAGTATACCACACCTCCCCCATTTTTGAGCGTTGGCTCCAAGCCCATTTTCTGGCGTGCTGGTCCCACCCCTGAGTAAAACGGTTGGGCTGTGGTTTGGGGCG
>DASVMX010000553.1:0-8437 GCA_036384215.1 Ktedonobacteraceae bacterium
GCGCCGCAGGCGTTGAGGAAGCTTGAATATTTTTCGGAAATTTAACAAAACCCTAAAGAATATTTAACGCCTGGGGTTTATTATCAGCATAGAGAAATTCCTGAGTGCATTGATGCGGTCGGCCAGCGGACTGGCGTTGAGTACACGCGTACATACTTGTGGTATCTCCGCCTTTTTCCTCGACCGCTCTCACGCTCAGGCGTGGGTGACTGCTGCTCTGCCGCCCGCGCCCCTCAACTGCGACGGGATCGCCACTGTCCGCGACCCGCTCGCAAGCTGAGCGAGAGGCACCTTCGAGCCTCTCGCTCCTACGGGCCCAGAATTCTATCATCTACAAAGCCTGCCTGTACCCGTGATACAGCAGTGGAACGGAACCTCTGCTGGAATCCTGCTCTACCTTTTTTTAGAGATTAAAATTTTCCAGGTAGAGTTTATTATGAGCTTGATTCGTCTTTGATTGTCTTGCCTGTTAAAATAGGTCATGATACACTACTTAGGAGAAGAAGGCCGTTGACCTTTTGAGGCTGTGCTTGTTTGCCGGCGAACTGGTGGGGTTACGTGGTTGAATAGGGGCGAGGGAAGCAAAGTGGGCACGAGCTGAGAAAGGGCAAGATTCAAATGACAGGAGGAGCGCCTGAGTTCTGGCCGCGAGGTTGGGGCCGGGTGCGGATTGTTTGTGGGAAAGCAAATACTTGTTATCGACGACAAGAGTGAGCTGCTTCATTTGATGCGGCGGGTACTGGAAGACGAGGAGTATCAAGTTTCGATTCTCCAGGACGGGCGCGACGCGTACGCCCAGGTAAAAGCCCAGTTGCCAGATTTGCTAATTCTTGATCTGAAGTTGGGGGACATTTCTGGACAGGATGTGCTAAAACAGTTGAAGCATGACCCGGTGACAGCCGAAATTCCTGTCATTGTGTATACTGCCGCGGTTCTTGAGGCTGAAGAGGTTTCAGGACTGGTCAACAGCGATCCTCGCTATCAAGGCGTGCGGGTGGTCCAGAAGCCCTTTGAACTTGAGGATCTGTTGACCCTTGTTGAGAGTTTATTGAGCAAATCTATCAGCTAATAGCCTGCTGGTCCTGTCGGGTCACTGGCTGGAGGCGATCCTCGTTCTTGCCTGTATACATCTTGGAAGAGCGCTGCCGTGCCGGTAAGCTCGCGGCGCTCTTTTCACCTGTTCTCTGGATCTGATCGTGAGAATAGTAATTGTTGTTGTCTCCTTCATTCAGAAAGGGTCAAAAGGAGTATGAAGTTTACCATTGGTTTGCTGGTAGGATTCGGCCTGGGCGTGGCCGCGGGCCTGCTGCTGGCTCCCCAGTCGGGCGAGGACACGCGGGCACAGTTGAGCGAACAGGGTATTATGTTGCGTGATCGCGGCCTTGGTGTTAGCAGCGATCTGCGCGCGCGCGCCAACGAGGCCGTGGGCCAGGGTCGTGAAATCTATCAACGCACAAAAGACGAACTTGGCGCGATGTACACCCGCACCAAGAGTGGCGAACTCTAAACGAACAAAGAAAGACCCCTGCTCAGGGAGATGTGAGACGCGGCTCCACGCGTCTCACATCTCCCTGAGCAGGGGTCTTTCTTTGTTATGCTTTGTCGTATTGTTTGATGAGTTTTTCGACAAGGCCGCCGATTTCGTGCCAGATGTGGTGCTGATAGTCGAGCATACGCGACTGGTTGAGGTCGAAGTCGCGGTTGGAGGCATCTTTGCGGGCGTTCTCCGCGAATTGTTGCGAGACCGCGTGCGTTTTCTCACCGCGTTTATGCAGGTATTCCGCGAGTTCCTGTAGATCTTTCAGTAATGCCTCGTATTTTTCTTCGCTCGTAGGCATGGATCTTCTCTCCTCTTTTTTCTTTTATGTTGACGCGGGCGGGTGAAGCTCAAAGGCGTCAGCGAAGCGGTTGAAGAAGTTGAACAGGCCAATTACGCTGGCCAGCTCAACCAGTTCGCCGTCATCGAAGTGCGCGGCGAGCTCATCCCACTGGTCTTCATTGATATCTTGCGCGCTGGTGGTCATAATTTCCGCGAAACGCAGCGCCGCCAGCTCCCGTTCGCTGAACAGTTGCCGGTGTTCGTCGATGTTGTAGAGCGCATCGAGCAGCTCTTCCGTGACGCCGAACTGCTTTGCCAAAGCAGTATGAGCGTTCATTCAGTAGAAGCAGTGGTTGACCTGCGAGACGCGCACAGCCAGCAACTCTTTGAGCCGCGGCTCGACGCTGCCGCCGCGCATGACGGTTTCCAGCAACTGCATGCTCTGGCGCGCGATCTCTGGCCGGTGTCCCATGGTACGAAAAAGCGTGCCCATGGTGGCAAACGCCAGGGCCCCCTCGTCTGGCAAATCCATCTTTGACGGTGGTATGCGTGACATATATCTATCCCCTCTGCACGGGAAATCTGATCTTTGATAAAACACGTGTATGTGTTGTGCCCTCATACTACGGAATACAAAGGCTTCCTGTCAAGGCTGATCATAACAGGCAACCTGTGAATGGAGCGACGCACGTAGAAGGCGTCGCTCCATTCACAGGTTTTGCTCTAAACCAGGGAGTTTGCTTCCGTTTATTGCGCGCTGGAGGCTATTTCCCGGCAGGCGCGGGCTATTTCCCAGTCTTCTTCGGTGTGTACGACCAGGACACGCACTCCTGAATGGGCGGCTCCGATTTCCTGGTCGCCGGAGGCAGAGGCGTTTTTTTCGGCATCCAGGGTCAGGCCGAGATAGCCGAGGTGGGCGCAGAGGCGCGCGCGTACTTCGACAGCGTGTTCACCGACGCCGCCGGTGAAGGTGAGCACGTCAATGCCTTCCAGAGCGGCGACCATGCTGCCCAGGCACGAGCGCAGGCGGTAGATATAGAGCTCCAGGGCCAGTTGCGCTCGCTCGTTTCCGCGCGCGACCTCCCGCAAAATGGTGCGCATGTCGCCGGAGAGGCCAGAGATGCCCTGTAGTCCGGATTCATGGTTGAGTACGCGTTCCAGATCTTCTGGCGTCATATGCCGCGTGCGCTGCAGGTAGAGCAGGATTTCTGGATCGATTGTGCCTGAGCGCGTACCCATCATCAGACCTTCCAGCGGTGTAAAGCCCATGGTGGTATCGATACTTTGCCCGTCGCGAATCGCTGCCAGCGAGCAACCATTGCCCAGGTGGCAGGTCACGACGCGCAGGGAGGAGAGTTCGCGGCCAAGCAGTTGCGCGCTGCGGCGCGCGCAGTAGCGATGGCTGATTCCGTGGAAGCCGTAGCGGCGGATATCCTGTTCAAACCAGGAGTAAGGGCCGGCATAGATCTGCGCGACCAGGGGCAAAGTACGGTGAAAGGCGGTATCAAAGACCGCCACCTGCGGTATCCCGCCGAGCAGGCGCTCGACAACCTCAATGCCTTCGAGATTGGCGGGCTCATGGAGCGGAGCAAAGGAGGTGAGCTGATGCAGGTCGGCCCTCACCCGCGGTGTAATCAGTACACTCTCCCGATACCTGGCGCCTCCGTGGACCACGCGATGGCCCGCGATAGCGATCTCCGAGGGCTGCTCGATTGCGGCCTGCTTCCCCTGCCAGATCTGCTGGAGCAGGTGGGTCAGGATCTGTTCGCGCTGCCCGGCAGGGTATTGCGTGGTCGTAGGTCCGGCAGGGGTAGTGATGATGATGGTCGCGTGCTCCCCGTTCGCGCCCCAGTCGGCGTCCGCGGCCCACAGCGGAGCTGGCGGCTGAGACACCGCTGTCTCGGGCGTCTCGCCACCGTTTAGCTCGTACAGGCGAATCTTCTGACTGCTCGAACCCGCGTTCAGAACCAGTATCTTCATGATAACCTCTCAGGATCAATCGGTCCAGACAGACTGCTCCATTTAGTCATTGGGACATCTTCACTCAACAGCTTCGCTTTTTTTAAGAGAGAGTATCACCTTATAAAAAACAACTGCGTGAGCGTGCAAAAGCACAGTAAGAAAGCGTCTTGCTGTGCTTTTTGTCGTGTATACCAAAGGAGCACTATCGTGAACCAGTTTTCTTCTATCCGCAAACTTGATCAGGCAATTCTCTATACATTGGAGCTTGCCTCAAGTCTCTCAGTCCTTCTTCTCGCCTTTGGCTTAATCGCCAGTATGGCAAACGTTCTGACAAAAGGCTCGTTCTTTCAGACAATCTCATTATGCAACGCATATGGGCATGGACGCAATGTATTGCGATTGATGCCAGAGTTGCAGGAACCATCATTTTTCGGTTGCCCTCGTGGCCACTCGGCCCCCCCAGAGGGCCGTCGCCGCCCGGTTGGTCAGAAGGAGGCGCAAGTGCGGCCCTTGCTCCAGAAAAAGGCCGCTGCTTATATGGTCCAGGATCAATTGAAAAGCTCGCAAGCGCTCATCGGTCTCGGCATGAGCCTCTTGTTCGATCTCGCGCTGGGCCGTCATATCGCGGATGGCGGCCATCACATGCAAGCTCTGTTCAATCCGAAGAGGCCGCAGGCTAATCTCGACGGGAAAGTGACTACCATCTGTGTAGAGCTTGAAGTAGGTAGAAAAGCTATAATTACCTCTCAGGGCTTCGCAAAAGTTCTTTGCGAAGCCCCGTGGGGGTAGATTGAGCCTTGTGTTTATTCCCTCCTTCGTTTATACTCAAAAGCAACGCAAATATATTTGGCACGCAGATGTCGCTCAAACGCTATGTATATAGAGGAGTTGCGAATGTACAACCCGTATGGACCGCAGGGTAATAATCAACCACCTTCTTCACCACCCGGGCCTGCTTATGGCCCTCTACAGGGACAGCAGTACCCATCAGGACCCATCAATCCGTATTATCCGTACCCTGGAGGACCGGCGCAACCGTATGTTCCTGCGTCACCACCGAAGAAGAAGAGAGGGAAGGCTATCCTGATTGTACTACCCATTCTGCTGGTGATCTGTTCTGTCTCAGGCTGGGCCTGCGCGAACAGCGACTTTACCCTCTTTGATGGTGGCTTGAGAATAACCGGTTTTCTGGCCGAATCGAGGGTGCAGGCCACAGCCACGTACTCTGCCAGTCACTATCCTTTCGGCACGAACATCCTTTTTGAGGACAATTTGAGCACGCTCTCTGGCAAATGGAAGACAAGCCCGAACTGCACGAATCAGGGAGGCGCTCTGCATGTCAGTGTGGCAAAAGCGCAAGACTTTTATCCATGTTTGAGCACCTATACTCCGTTTTTTGACAGCCATGGCAAGTATACCTATGAGGTCTCTATCAAACAAATGGATGCCTCAGCTGCTGGTCTGATCTTTGGCGGCAACCCGGAGAAGCAGTATTACCATTTCTTCGTCATTTCTAGCAATGGCACCTATGCTCTCTCGGTTTACGACACCTTGAACAATGGCCAACCATACCAGGTGATCAAGTCTGGGAAACTGACCGCGCCGATCTCATTCCCCTTGCGCATTGGTGTTGTCCTTCTCGACACACCGAGCATCGGGCTCTATGTCAATGGCGTAGAATTGACAAGTGTGAATGATGATAGTGCCCCGTCTTCAGGATATCTTGGAGTAGCAGTCTTCAACAATCAAAGAATAAAACCGGCCTGGGCTGATTTCGGAAACGCCACATGCTGGGCTCACCAGAGTGACACGTGAACGAAATCAGACAAAGAAACGTTGTTGGCTCAGGACCAGAAAAGGTTTCTCAGATGAAACTATCGACTCCCCAGGAGCCTTTATCAGACCATGAAATTGAGCGCATATGTAAGGCTTTACCATACTGCTCAGTCTGTCCAGACCCAATTGCGGACCTCTGGCATGTCTTCCAGATGTTCGCGAATATAGATCTGGTGTTTGGCAAGCATGGCCTCGCATTCCTGGATCAGCGGTGGGGTGAGCGCCCGGACGCGCTGCGCGTAGTGCATGGCGCTCAAGCAGAGATGATAACGGCTCACGCCATTGAGTACCACCATATCGAAGGGCGTGGTGGTTGTGCCCTCCTCGTTATAGCCGCGCACATGGAAGCGTTCGGTGTTCGGACGGCCATGAATCAACTCGTGGATCGCGCGCTGGTAGCCGTGGAAGGCAAAGATCACCGGCTTATCAGCTGTAAAGTGTTCGATAAACGTTGCGTTGTCCAGACCATGAGGATGGACGCGCGGGATGTAGAGCTTCATCAGATCTACCACATTGACCACGCGCACTTTCAACTCTGGCAGGTGATGGCGCAGCCACCAGGCCGCGGCCACAGCCTCCATCGTCACCACATCGCCGGCGCAGGCCAGCACAATGTCTGGCTCAAGCTCGCCGGTATTGCTGGCCCAGTCCCAGGTAGAAAGACCCCGCGTGCAATGCTCGATTGCCTCCGGCATACTCATCCACTGTAACTGCGGCTGCTTATCAATCACAATCAGATTGACATAATTACGGCTGCGCAGGCAGTGATCGGCCACCGAGAGCAGGCTATTGGCGTCCGGGGGCAGGTAGATGCGCGCGATCTCGCCTTTGCGCGTGAGAATTGTATCGATCAGGCCAGGCCCCTGGTGGCTGAAACCATTGTGGTCGTTGCGCCAGCATGTCGAGGTCAGCAGGAGATTGAGGGAAGCGACTGGTTTGCGCCAGGCAAGCCTGTTGGCCTCCTGGAGCCACTTGGAATGCTGAACCACCATCGAATCGGCCACCATCGCGAAAGCCTCGTAGGTCGCGAACAGGCCGTGGCGTCCGGTAAGCAGATAGCCCTCCAGCCAGCCTTCGCACAGGTGCTCGCTAAGCACCTCCATCACGCGTCCATCGTGCGTCACGTGGTCATCATAGGGGAAAACGGCCTCGACCAGGCAGCGATTCTCGACCTCGAAGACCGCGCCCAGGCGGTTCGAGTTGGTTTCATCAGGGCAGAAAAAGCGGAAGTTTTTCTGCTGCGCGTTCAGCTTAAATGTATCGCGTAGTAGAGCGCCTAACGGGCGCGTCGATTCGTGGTACACAGTGGCGGGTCTGGGCACATCCAGCGCGTAATCAGTAAATGAAGGCAGGTTCAGATCGACGAGCAGCTTGCCGCCGTTGGCGTGCGGGCTGGCGCTCATGCGAGCTTCCCCTTTGGGGGAAAGAGCCGCCAGTTCGGGTAGCAGGCGGCCCTTCTCGTCAAAGATACCCGCGTCAAGGTAGCTGCGCATCCAGTTCTCCAGGATCTGTAGATGCTCTGGATTCTCGCGCACGTCTGCTACCGGAACCTGGTGCGCGCGGAACGTCCCCTCGATTTGCACGCCATCGACCTTGCGCGGCCCCGTCCAGCCCTTGGGGGTGCGCAGTACAATCACTGGCCAGCGGGGAATCTCCCGCAAGCCGTGCGCGCGGGCGTCTTTCTGATAGGCGCAGATACTGCCATAGCACTGTTCCAGCGTCTCCGCGAAGAGACGGTGCACCGTCATGGGATCGTCCCCCTCGACAAAGTGAACCTCGTAGCCCTGGCCGGTGAGCAGATCGCGAATCCTCTCATCTGGCGAGCGTCCCAGAACCGTCGGGCCAGAGATCTTATATCCATTCAGGTGCAGAATCGGCAAGACCGCCCCGTCGCGCAGCGGATTGAGGAATTTCAAGCCCTTCCACGAACCCTCCAGCGGCCCCGTCTCAGCTTCCCCATCACCTACCACCGCCACCACCAGCAGGTCGGGATTATCGAACGCGGCCCCGTAGGCGTGAACCAGCACATAGCCCAGCTCGCCGCCCTCGTGAATCGAACCAGGCGTCGGCACGCTGACATGGCTGGGTACGCCGCCTGGCGACGAGAACTGGCGGAAAAGCCTGCGCATGCCCTCCTCGTCCTGGCTAATACGGGGGTAGACCTCGCTATACGTGCTTTCCAGGTAGACATTTGCCAGCACAGCCGGACCGCCGTGGCCCGGCCCGGCCAGGTAGATCGCGTTGACCTGGTGATCCTGGATGAGGCGGTTCATATGCGCATAGATAAAGCTCAGGCCAGGCGACGTACCCCAGTGACCCAGCAGGCGCGGCTTAATATGTTCAGGCCGCAGCGGCTCCTTGAGCAGCGGATTGGCTTGCAGATAGATCTGACCCACCGTCAGATAGTTCGCCGCGCACCAGTAGCGGTGTATCAACTCCAGGCGTTGTTCGTCCGGTATAGTTGGAGGAAGCTCTTGAGCGAGCATAGATGGTCCTTCCTTTCTGAATAGTCGGCAACACACCAGCAGCGCCCCCGGTCTCGTGAACGCAACCGGGGGCGCCGCCCCTTGAAATAGTATCGTGCCTCACTTCAACAAGCTCTCACATTTATTCATATTATATCACGCGATAAAGCATGATATAAATACATATAGATGTGATAAATTAGCAGGTGTACAACACTTGATAAGAGCAAGAGGGATGTGTTATAGTTCTTGTACCCTACTGCTGATCGGTCGCAAGGATGCCGCGATTTGTATCCAGCCCTGGATTGAGCGACACTCCAGGGCTTTTTTGTTGTTTTAGTCGAGTGTGATGCTG